>NZ_BAAJPA010000023.1:0-51029 GCF_057552235.1 Kistimonas ophiarachnellae
CTCATAACCCGATGATTAATGCTGGCGCTATCGTTGCTGCGTCACTTATCAGAACGATGGACGATAATGTCGACCGGTTCCATTACGTTATGGATGCCTGGAAAGCCATGTGCGGTGGACATCCTCCCCGTTTCAATCAGTCTATTTATGAATCGGAACGGGAGACAGCTGACCGCAATTTTGCGCTAGGCTATTACCTCAAGGAACATGATGCCTTTCCTGAAGGCGCCGATCTCGTCAAGACGCTGGAGTTTTACTTCCGCTGCTGCTCCATTGAACTTAGCGCTGAGAATATGGCAGTGTTTGCCGCGACAATGGCTAATGGCGGCATTTGTCCCGTCAATGGGGAAAGGGTTTTACAGACACAGCATGTTCAGCACTGCCTTTCGCTGATGTGTACATGCGGGATGTATGATTTCTCCGGTGAGTTTGCTTTTGAGGTCGGGTTGCCGGCCAAAAGTGGCGTGGGTGGAGGGATCATTGTGTCGATTCCCAATGTGATGGGATTATGCATATGGTCGCCACGCCTGGATGTTCATGGCAACAGTGTACGCGGTGTTGAGTTTTGTCGGCGTCTTATTCAGCAATTCAAGCTACATAATTTCGATAGCCTGACCGTAGGTACAGGCAGGGTGGATCCCCGATTAAGCCTTAACCAGATCAAGGCCAGCAGAGTGTCAGAGTTGGTCTGGTCGGCCAGCAAAGGTGATCTTGGCTCTATTCACCGGCTACTGGTGAGTGGTTATGATCAAAACGTCGCCGATTATGATGGGCGTAGCCCCCTGCACCTGGCAGCCGCCAATGGTCAGTTAGCCGTCGTCCAGTATTTTGTTGACAATGGCTCTGAGGTGAACCCGAGAGATCGTTGGGGATATACCCCTCTTGATGATGCACGGCGTTATGACTATCTGGATATCGTTGAGTTTCTTGAAACCCATGGAGGTATAGGGCAAGAGGCTGAGTTGATACACCGTCAAAAAGAGCACGTGTGCAATAGTGATGATGATAAAGATTTTAACAAGCATGCAGAGCATACAGTGGAGTTGATTTACGCTGCCAGCAACGGCAACCTGGCGGCCATCGAGCAGATGATGGCAAGGGGGCTGGATATAGTTAACGTGGCAGATTACGACATGCGAACGCCGTTGCATCTGGCAGCCTCTGAAGGTCACGACCTGGTGGTCAAGTACCTGGTAATGCATGGTGCATCACCGACTGTTAAGGATCGCTGGGGGAATACCCCTCTCGACGATGCACGGCGTCAATATCATGAGGGAATTGTCGTGTTTCTCGAGACCTGCAGGGAGTAGGCGATGGCCACCGGCGCATTATCGGTAGATCAGTATCCAGCCATAAATAATCATCCATTGTCGCAATGATAAAATGCACCAGAAGACTTCCCTTGTTTGCTTATGCTATGACCTTACAGGTATCAGCTCCGGTTGTGATGAAATTGATTAAGCCTGTCTCTGACGTTGAAAGAGCCAACCTTGATGAACTGTAAAAAAACCATCCGAAATACCATGTCAGAAGAAAGACTCATGCTATTCTGAGCAGCTTCGAAGGTTTTGCGGTTAATGATATCAGTCGCATCTTCAACGTTATTGGGAGTTGAAGGGAATACCCGGTCTTCTTCAGCGCCGCAGACCGGTCATGAATCAGACCCGTTGATTACGTATACATAACAATCCGTAGCAAGACTGTCAGCTACTCCCGCCCAGAGGAGCTACACGACAACGTCATTGGAGAGTTCATCGCCAGAATGTCGTATCAACCGGTTGGAAACATGACCGTATAAAACAATAATGCGACTAAACAATTTCAGTCGCTATTGTTATGGATCGTGTTCCGTAGCCACTCGGAAAACGAAGCGACCCGGGAATAGACGCCGTACTTGTAAGGTTGTCCACAGCCACTACCCCAGGAAACGATACCCGCCTGAACCGGGCGACCATGATGTTTGATAATCAACGGACCACCGCTGTCGCCGTAACAGGCATCGTTGCCGCCATCGATATAGCCAGCGCAGATTTCATTTTCAGAGAGATCGCCATTCTCACTGTTGAACATGGCGCAGAAGAACCATGGTGCGATGGGGACATTGACCGTATGAAGCAGGGAGGGGAGGCCGCCTTCTCCTTCATTTTCATTGGTGATGCCCCAGCCTGAAACTCTGGCCATGGCGCCTTCGTAGCCAGATTCCCGCATGATGCGTTCGTCAGCTGGTGGCAGGTAGGGGATGTCTGTGATGGGTTCTTTCAGTTTGATCAGGGCGATATCGCCATCGCCTTCCCACCAGGCCGGCGTCATGATGGCGACCGCTTCGGCATAAATACCTTGTGACGAATCCGAGATGTCCGTGACGCCAACCCGAATGTCCAACCCTTCAAGATCCCCATTGTCGTTGTCATAGTCTTCCACGCAATGTGCTGCTGTCAGCACCCACTGGGGCGCAACCAGGGAGCCGCCACAGAAATGCTGTCCGAAATCCTGCAGGGAGACTTGCCAGGGCTGGCTTTCATCGGCAACCGGCTGCCCACCGATGATGTTGAAAGCTTGGGCATCATTGATGCTACCTGATGAAACAAAGGGGGAAAAAAGCATGCTGAGTGAGAGCAGGGCTGATAATGAATAGCGCTGAATAAATGTGTCCATAGGGTTTATTGAGCTCCATCTCCTGAAAGAAAAGGCTGCCAGCTGATGTCAGACAGGGACTGACTTCAGCCATTCAGCCAGCTATGAACATAAGACCACAAGAAATGAAGGGGGTTCACTTTGATTGGGGCCGGTGGCCTGTACTTGTTCCCAGCCTCTTTCTGGCTTGCATGATCCGGGGTGATAGCGCATGCTCCGCGCTAACACTGGGAATGATAAATACCATGTCTTCATGTTGTATCTCAGGCCAGGACTGGCGTCCGGCGCAGGCATTGACCACGCCGGAGGAATGGCGTCCCTGGCTGCTGCACAGGGGGTCGCTGACCCTGAAACTCCAGCAGGAATTTCCCGGCACTTTCGCTGTTGAGGTGCTTCGGCATGACTGGGGGATTCCGAAGCCTGCAGAGCGTCTGGCCCTGGATCTCCAGGACCGTACCCGGGCCAGCATCCGTGAAGTGCTGCTGATCTGTAATGGCCAGCCCAAGGTGTTTGCCCGCAGTATTCTGCCGGTCACTTCGTTGCAGGGTCGTAACCGCTGCCTGCTCCAGTTGAAAGAGCGTCCGCTCGGTGAGGTCTTGTTTGCAGACCCCAATCTCAAGCGGGGTGAAATCGAAGTCTCGTCACTGGCTGCCCGGATCTTTAATCCTTGCCTGTCTTATGAGTATTCTGATCAGCTCGCCTGGGGGCGACGTTCAGTTTTTTATCTGTCAGATAAACCGTTGCTGGTTAGCGAGTTTTTCCTGCCCGATCCCTAAACGGTTGCAGCCCGCCGTGAGGACTTTTAGACTGCGGCGGAAATAATGCACGAATTCAGGGGACCTATGAAGGCGACGCTCACCCGCTATTTTCCTCGCCTCGATGACTTTTTCCGGCTCATGCGCCTGGATAAGCCCATAGGCACGTTACTGTTGCTGTGGCCGACACTTTGGTCGCTCTGGCTGTCGGCAGAAGGTGTGCCGAATCCGGGAGTGCTGGCGATTTTTGTTGCAGGTGTTGTGCTCATGCGCAGTGCCGGCTGTGTTATCAATGATTATGCCGATCGACGTTTTGACGGGCACGTGAAGCGTACCTGCATGCGGCCGATCGTTACCGGAAAAATAACCGGGAAAGAAGTCCTTACCCTGTTCGCCGGACTGGTGTTTGTTTCCTTTATTCTGGTTCTGATGACCAATCCGCTGACGATTGGTCTGTCATTCGCCGCGCTGGCGCTGGCCGTCATCTATCCCTTTATGAAGCGGCATACGCACCTTCCCCAGGTCGTTTTGGGCGCTGCTTTCGGGTGGTCGATCCCGATGGCGTGGGCGGCCCAGACCGGTGAGCTGACAGTGATTACCTGGTTGCTTTTTACGGCCAATCTCCTCTGGACGGTGGCTTACGATACCCAGTACGCCATGGTGGATCGGGATGATGATCTGCGTATCGGCATTAAATCAACGGCCATCCTTTTTGGTGAGCTGGATACGCGGATTAATGCGGTACTGCAGATACTTGCACTGGTGGGACTACTCTTTGTCGGGGCGAAACTGTCACTGGGTTGGTTCTATTATCTTGGTCTTGTAGGCGCTGCCGGGTTGTTTGTTTATCAGTACCGTCTGACGCGTACCCGTGATCGGGACGGCTGTTTCAAGGCATTCCTGAATAACCACTGGGTGGGTATGACCATCTTTGCCGGTATTTTCGGTAACTATCTGATCAGTGGGTAATAGTGCCTCGTTTGAACTGGTTTCTACGTTTTCAGCTGGCTGTCATTTGTCTGTAACATTCAGTCGGTGTAATCCCTACTAAATAACGGGTGGTTTGGAGCCGGAAACAGGGAGACGGGACAGGGTAATGACAGGCAATAATATTCTGATCGTGGACGATGAAGCGCCCATTCGCGAAATGATTATGGTGGCGCTCGAGATGGCTGGCTACCACTGTCTGGAAGCGGAAAACTGCACCGAGGCCCACGGCATTATTGTCGATCAGCGGCCTGACCTGATCCTGCTGGACTGGATGCTGCCTGGTGGCAGCGGCATTGAATTTGCCCGTCGCCTGAAGCGGGATGAACTGACCGCTGATATTCCGGTCATCATGCTGACCGCGAAGTGCGAGGAAGACAACAAAATCCAGGGGCTGGAGACGGCGGATGATTACATCACCAAACCCTTTTCTCCCCGCGAACTGGTGGCACGCCTGAAAGCGGTGCTGCGCCGCGCCGGAACCGCTGAACAGAATGATCCGATTGTGGTGGAAGGGGTGACGATGGATCCTGTCAGTCACCGGGTCACCATTGATGGCGCACCCTCCGACATGGGGCCGACCGAATATCGCCTGCTCCAGTTCTTCATGACCCACCAGGAACGGGCCTATACCCGGGGCCAGTTGCTTGATCATGTCTGGGGCGGTAATGTCTACGTGGAAGAACGCACGGTTGACGTTCATATCCGCCGGTTGCGTAAGGCGCTGGGCAGTGAGTATGAGCGTCTGGTGCAGACTGTCAGGGGTACCGGGTACCGGTTTTCCACACGGGCCTGATCGTCTGAATCATAAGTCGAATTCCTGCATCCTGACTGGGGATGACCTGCAGGAGTTGTCATCGTAAAGGGTTGATCCAACGTGAATCGTAACTGGCAGTCTGCTGTTATCCGGCGGCTGGTGCTATTGCTGGGTGCCTGCCTGTTGCTGGGGCTGGTCACCGACCAGATTACTTTATGTTTATTGCTCGGTGTTTCCGGCTACCTGGTCTGGACTTTGATCCAGATGTTTCGCCTGGGTCGCTGGCTGGAAGCCAGTGAATTCTCGGAGCAGGAACCCCCTACCAGCCAAGGCCTTTGGGGCGCAATCTTCGATAATATCTACCGTCTTCAGCGTCGGCAGCAGAAATCCCGACGCCGGTTGCAGGCGGTGATTGATCGGGTGCAGGCGTCCACCGGTGCGCTCAGTGATGCGATTGTCATGGTGAACAGCCATGGCTGCATTGAATGGTGGAACCCGGCCGCGGAACAATTACTGGGTTTCCGTTCTCCCGACGATCAGGGACAACACATTACCAACCTCATTCGTGATCCCCGGTTTATTCGTTACTTCGAACAAAAATCCTATAACGAACCGTTGGAGTTACCTTCTCCGGTTATTGAGAACATTCGGCTGCAATATTCCATTACGCTTTACGGGACGAATAACCGACTGGTTGTCGTGCGGAATATCACCCGCCTGCATCAGCTTGAGGTGATGCGGAAAGATTTCGTCGCCAATGTGTCCCATGAATTGCGTACGCCACTGACGGTCATTACCGGTTACCTGGAAACCATGCAGGACGGACTGGAATTGATGCCGGATAAGGCACCGCCTGTCTGGAAGCGTGCTCTGACACAGATGCTGACTCAGGCCGAGCGGATGCAGAATATCATCAGTGATCTGCTGACCCTGTCCAGGCTTGAAACCTCTGATAATCAGTTAGACCAGAGTTCCGTCAATATTCATGAACTGCTGGACACGGTTGTGCATGATGCAATGGCATACAGTCATGGAAAGCACCAGGTGAAGCTGGATTGTCCTGACAATGCCTGTTTGACCGGAAACCGGGATGAGTTACGCAGCGCCTTTTCCAACCTGGTTTACAACGCGGTGAAATACACGCCAGAAGGCGGCGATATCAAGGTTCGCTGGCTGGAGAACAGTTATGGCGCCACGCTGCAGGTGAAGGACAACGGCATCGGTATTGATCCACAGCACCTGCCCAGGTTGACGGAACGGTTTTACCGGGTGGACAAGGGGCGTCATTCACAAACCGGTGGGACGGGCCTGGGGCTGGCCATCGTCAAGCATGTGTTGTTGCGCCACAATGCGGTACTGGATGTCAGCAGCAAGCCGGGTAAGGGCAGTACGTTCTCCTGTCGTTTTCCTGCTGCGAGGCGGGAATGTTGTTGATAACGGCTATCTAGCGTTAACTGTTTCTTAATCGATCGACTTGCCATATGACGATTATGTGCCATCTTCTTCTGGCAAATGTCGTTTATCTTGCAGTACTTCGTTGTCAGCTGTTTCCATCCTCTGTAAGGCCTGCCTGGCAACGGGGATTTTCCCTGTTATACCGCCCAGCCTGATGAGTATTATCATGAAAACGGAATGTTTAACGGGTCTCCTGTTAGGTGCGGTCGCGTTGTCATTACCGGCCTTTGCCCGTGGTCCGTAATGCACTGATACGTGGGTGGTTTGTTATGTCATCAAGCTTGCAGGCTGGCAGCACGCCACAGGAGGGGTGGCGCAAGTGGCAGTGTGTCGTCTGTGGATTTATTTATGATGAGGCAGAAGGATGGCCGGAAGATGGCATCGCGCCGGGCACACGCTGGGAAGATGTACCAGAGGACTGGCTGTGCCCGGATTGTGGTACCGGCAAGCAGGATTTTGAGATGATGCGGGTTTCGTAAAGAAAAAGTCAAAATCCCATATATCGAGTTTTGGGTTTGACCGACAAACTATCTGTTGTGCTTTTTCTGCCAATGTTTCGATAATTTGACAGTTTTTCCGGAGAATAGAGGGCTTCAGGGTATTGCCCTGCAGTAGTGGACTGTTTTAAGGTTGAGTTCTGCACCACAACACACGGTGTAAGACCGCTTTCTCTCCGGGTACAGGAACTGGCCCGGTATGGAAAACCCAAAAGAAGAAAAAAATACTCCAAGGAGTCGAGAGGGAAAACTATGCGCAAACCAGACCTTGTTGATGCTATCGCTGATCGTGCCGATCTCACCAAAGACAAAGCCACTGACGCACTGAACATTCTCCTTGATGAAATCACCAAGGCGCTTGAGCGTAAGGAATCAGTGAACCTGATCGGCTTTGGTTCTTTCGAATCCCGTGAGCGTGGTGCGCGCATGGGTAAAAACCCCCAGACTGGCGAACCGATCCAGATCAAGGCCAGCACCACCGTTGGCTTCAAGCCCGGCAAGGCGCTCAAGGAAGCAGTAAACGACTGATACCGGTTATCTGGCCGGCCATCAGCCGGCCAGTATGTCGTCTTGTTACTGACCCTTAATATTGACCCTCATACTATCCCTGCCACTGTACATCTCGTTGTCACCCGCTAGAATGCCTCGGCTGAATCAGGAAACACCCACGGGGGAGTCTTAGAATGAAATTTCGCTTGCTGCTTTGGGCGCTGGGCTTGTTGATGGCACGCGCCAGCCGCACTAACCCGGATTTCCGGAAAAAGCTGGAAGACAAAGACCTGGTATTCCAGATTACCAGTGATGATGGCGTTGCCCGCCATTACATTGTGAAGGATGAGCGTGTCCGCGCACGCAGTGGCGCCGTGGATTCTCCGGCGTTTGGTATTAATTTCACGTCTGCTGAGAAAGGGCTGAAAGCGCTGACGGCCAAGAATGCGCAGGTCGCCTTTATGCAGGGCATTCAGGATCGGGATATCGTTATCCAGGGTAATCCTGCGTTGGTCATGTGGTTCCAGTCGCTGACCAAGTACCTGAAACCCGGGAAAAAGAAAAAATCAAAAAGCGCAGAATCTAAAAAAGCCGCTTGATGGTTTGTTGTCTGCTGCGGTGAAAACCGAGGGTTTTACGCCTCCATCGTCGACTGACGATGGGGGGCGGCAATGACATAACAATGTTTTAGTAGCATATAGTTGATGAGGCACGGGAATAGAGATTCGCAGCGGCTGAGCCCAATACTTCAAAGTCCATTTTCAATACCTGAACTGAAAAACTGGGTATTTGACAACTTCTCTGACGGTTAAGTTCCGTAGGCGTCACGCTTCGGCGTAACGATCACCCTGGGGTAACCAGCGACGGATCAGTGGTTCTATGTTGTCCGGATGTTCGGTCATTAACAGGCTGGCGGCTTGTTTAACGGTGTCGAGCAGTTGCTCATCACGTTGCAGGTCAGCAACCCGGAAATCAATCATGCCGGTCTGGCGGGTGCCGAGTACTTCGCCGGGGCCGCGTAATTCCAGGTCCTTTTCAGCAATGACAAAGCCGTCTGTGGAATCGCGCATTACCTGCAGACGTTCTTTCCCCTGTTGCGACAGCGGGCCGTGATACATCAGGACGCAATGGCTGGCGATTTTCCCTCGTCCGACCCGACCGCGCAGCTGATGGAGTTGAGCAAGACCCAGGCGTTCCGGATTTTCTATGATCATCAAGCTGGCGTTGGGGACATCTACGCCGACCTCAATCACTGTCGTAGCCACCAGAAGGTGCAGGTGGCCTTCCTTGAACGCCTCCATGACCTCGGCCTTTTCAGCCGCTTTCATACGACCATGGATTAACCCGATGGACAGTTCAGGCAACAATTCCCGTAATTGCTCCGCCGTGACTTCAGCGGCCTGGCATTGCAGTGCTTCGGACTCTTCAATCAATGTGCAGACCCAGTAGGCCTGACGACCTTCAAGGCAGGCACTGCGAACCCGCTCAATAATCTGGTCACGACGGTCATCGCTGATCACAATGGTGTTGACCGGGGTTCGTCCGGGGGGAAGCTCATCAATGACAGAGCAGTCCAGATCTGAGTAGACGCTCATGGCCAGCGTGCGCGGAATGGGGGTTGCCGTCATAATCAATTGATGAGGCGTGGCGCCGTGACCTTTTTCTTTCAGCGCCAGTCGCTGATGCACACCAAAGCGATGTTGTTCATCAATAATGGCCAGCCCAAGTCGGTTAAAGATGACGTCTTCCTGGAACAGGGCATGGGTACCGATAATGACAGCCGCTTCACCGGTGCGGATCAGCTCCAGTTGTTGTTCACGTTTTTTGCCTTTGGTTTTTCCGGTCAGCCACGCAACGGTGATACCAAGTGGCCTCAGCCATTGGCTGAAATTCGTGTAATGCTGTTCCGCCAGGATTTCGGTAGGCGCCATCAAGGCAGCCTGGAAATCATTTTCGACAGCCTGTAAAGCGGCCAATGCCGCGACAACCGTTTTGCCTGAGCCAACATCGCCCTGCACGAGGCGAAGCATCGGTGCCGACTGACCGAGGTCTTCATCAATCTCTTTTGCAACGCGCTGCTGGGCTCCCGTTGGTTTGAACGGCAACTGTTCGAGGAATTGTGTCGTCAACTTATGCCGTGGAGGCATGGGGTGACCTTCTTGTCGCCGAATACGGTAACGTATTTTCTGCAGGCTGAGGTGGTGGGCCAGCAGTTCTTCAAAGGCCAGACGTTGCTGGGCAGGATGCTGGCCTTCGAGCATGGTCTGTACATCCGCATCTGGCGGCGGGTTATGCAGGTACCGTATGGCTTCCACCAGGGGCCACTGGTGATAGGCGCTGAGCAGGGAGGCGGGTAGCCATTCCTGCAGTGCATCCGGATGGCGCATAAAGCCCAGTGCCTGACTGCAGAGTGTGCGCAGACGCTGTTGAGTCAGTCCTTCCGTGCTGGGGTAAACAGGCGTCAGGGTATCTTCGACGGTTGTCGTTTGATCATCCGAGATAATGCGGTATTCCGGGTGATACATCTCCAGTCCGCTGGCGCCCCGGCGAGGTTCGCCAAAGCAGCGTATGATGGCACCCCGTTTCATGGCATTACGCTGGGCGCCACTGAAGTGGTAAAAACGGAGGCTGATGGAGCCGGTACCGTCCTGAACCCGGCAGAGCAGGCTGCGTCGGCGACCATTAATAATATCGGCGGCGACAACGGTGCCCTGGACAACCGCATCCATTCCAAACTGGAGTGCTCCGAGTGGTGTGATGCGGGTACGATCCTGATAACGAAGCGGCAGGTGAAACAGCAGATCCTGCAGGGTATGAATTCCGATCTTCGCGAGTTTGTCAGCCAGCGCAGCGCCTACGCCTTTCAGGCTGGTGACCGGGATTTCATGCAGTTTGTCCGCCATCGTCGAGCCCTATCGTTTAGCAGGCTTGCCTTTAACAGGTTGGGTCGAGCACAGTCGGATAGCCTGTTCCAGCACGTCGATGGCCTTGGTGCGTGGGAAGCTTGCTCGCCAGGCAAGGGCAACGGTTCTGGATGGCGCAGGCGACTTGAATGGCCGGGTTGTCAGCAATCCCTCGGCGTAATGCCGGTCATCGGCTGCGGACATTGGCAGTACGGTGATACCCATACCCGAAGCGACCATGTGACGGATCGTTTCCAGCGAGCTGGCTTCAATATCCATACGACTATTGTTGCCCTGGGTACTATCTTTTTTGTTCGTCAGGGCGGGGCAGGCCGCGAGAACCTGGTCACGGAAACAGTGACCTTCACCCAGCATCAAAACATCTTCAGCCTGCAGGCTGAGAGGATCAATCGTCTTTTGTTTTGTCCAGGTGTGGCTGCCAGGCATTAGTACAGTAAACGGTTCATCGTAAAGAGGCTTGGTGACGACATCCGGTTCGGTAAACGGCAGGGCAATGATAATGGCATCCAGCTCACCCATGCGCAGCTTCTGTCGTAAGACTGCGGTGAAGTTTTCCTCAATATAGAGCGGCATGGTCGGTGCCGTCTTGGTGAGCTGGGGAATCAGGTGTGGAAACAGGTAGGGGCCAATTGTGTAAATTGCGCCAACGCGCAGCGGGCTGGACAACTGGTCCTTGCCCATACTGGCAATTTCCTTGATAGCGCTGGTCTCTTCCAGCACTTTCTGCGCCTGCTCAATGACTTTTTCACCGAGCGGGGTGACGCGCACGGCGGTTTTGCTGCGTTCGAAGATCGCAATGCCCAGTTCATCTTCCAGCTTTTTCACGCCAACACTGAGCGTCGGCTGACTGACAAAGCAGCGCTCGGCGGCTTTGCCAAAATGCCGCTCCTGGGCGAGGGCTACGATGTATCGGAGTTCTGTCAGTGTCATGGTCAGTATTGTACTGTGAAAATAAACAGTATTGCTACGGGGCGGACTGCAGCCCATTGAAAATTTCTATTACAATCTCCTGTCATGGTAAACGACTTTGGCAGCAGTGCAATGGCAGAAAAGATAAGGGTTTTCATCGCGGGTTGCGGGGATGTGGGAGGTCGCCTGGCGGAGCGCTTGTTGGCGTCAGGTCAGTATGACGTGTGGGGGCTTCGCCGCAATACCGCTCAACTGCCTGCGGGAGTGAGCCCGGTGGCAGGTGATCTGGCGGCCGATGAGGAGAACCTGGGGGATTGGCCGGCAGAAATCGATTACTTGGTCTATTGCGCGGCGGCTGGTAGTCGCGATGAGTCGGTGTATCGTGCGGTCTATCTGCAGGGTATACGGCATGTACTGTCTAAAGTCGCTTCGATGAAGACGCTGCCCAAGCGGATTTTCTTTACATCCAGTACGGCGGTTTATCACCAGAATGCAGGGGAATGGGTCGATGAATTGTCGGAGACCTCACCGGCTGGTTTTTCAGGGCAGGTGATGCTGGAAGCGGAAGCACTGCTTCAGCAGGCAGATATTCCCGGAACCAGTATTCGTTTCGGAGGCATTTACGGTCCGGGGCGGGATTATCTTTTGAGGCGGGTTAAAAGTGGCCAGGGATATCGTGAGACACCGGTTGTCTATGGTAATCGCATTCATGCCGATGACTGTGCAGGGATGCTGCACTATTTAATCGAGAAAGACCGTCAGGGCGGCAAGTTGGAAACATTATACGTTGGTGTTGATAATGATCCGGCACCCATGCATGAAGTGACTGACTGGTTGGGGAAGCAACTGGGTATTACGGTAAAACCCGGCGACGATGTCCCTTCCCGTGGTTGTAAACGTTGTTCCAATGCCCGGATAAAGAAAGCAGGTTACCACTTCCTTTATCCTTCTTTCAGGGAGGGTTACCGGGCATTATTAGGTCTCAGTTGAGCTCCAGAATCGCTTCAATTTCCACGGGAACGCCTTTGGGTAATTCCTTCACGCCGACAGCTGCCCGTGCTGGATAAGGCTGTTCGAAATATTGTGCCATGACTTCGTTGACCAGTTGGAAGTTGCCAAGATCCGTCAGGAATATAGTGATCTTGGCGGCATCCTGCAGACTGCCGCCAGCGGCTTCAGCGACGGCCTGCAGGTTACGGAAAACCTGGTGGGTCTGTGTGGTGAAATCACCTTCCACCACTTCCATGGTTTCCGGTACCAGTGGGATCTGGCCAGACAGATAGACAGTGGTGCCGACCTTGACGGCTTGTGAATAAGTGCCGATAGCGGCTGGCGCCTTGTCTGTGTGGATAATCTGCTTGTTGCTCATAAGTAGAATCCTGGTTCACTGGTCTCTGTTTCTTGTCCGTAGGAAGACTATACCAGAGTTGAGTGTTATGGCGCTGATCCTGACTGAAGGCTGTGCGTTTGGTGATGCTCCAGAGTGCTGGTGTGCGAATAGTTCAAATCGAAGGGGATGAACAAGATAAATAGGCTTGTTTGGTGTGGGAAGAGTGAACCATCGATTGGTTTGTTGAGTATCATGAGGCAAGCGTGTACGAGATGTGAGGATGGAGAATGGCATTACTGAAGCGCGTAGCATGAAGATGACGTGTAATACTTAATTCCAAACAGGCGCGTTTCCTTGAATTGAAATCAAATTAGCTGAAAACGGTCAGGCAATTCCCTTTGCCGTTTGCTACAGGGATTGAGTGATGTGTTTGTTCTTACGGTTTGAGTACACGGATTTCTTTCACGTCAATTTCAGGTGTTTCCATCACACCGGCATCAACCTCACCACGAATCTCTACCAGACTGTTTTCGTTGATATTCTGGGCAGGCATCAGGTGGTCATCAATTTCAACGGGAATGTCTCCGGTACCATCGCTGAAGATATAGGTTTCATGTTTCTTTTTTCTTACTAGCTTCCCCTCAAGGACGACGTACATATCGTCTTTTGGCGCTTTGTTGATTGCAGCTACGCTGGTAGGTTCACCTCCGGCGCCGGGACCTGTGTAGTCGGCAAAAGACATGCTGGAAATGCACAGGGCCAGTGCAATCGCCAGGCTGTGGATAACGGTTTTCATGATCTGTCTCCAACGGCATAAGACGTTGAAGACAGCGTAGGTCAGTTTATCAGGTTGTTCATGTCGAGAATGACGGGGAGAGAGGGTGAAAGGCGCCGGGCGTTCCGGAACGTTTCAGGAGTTGTGCCTCAGTTCACGTTCTTTGAGAAACTGCCAGAGCTTATATAAGCCATCAGCTTCCAGGAAGTCGGGCATATCAATACTGTAGAGAGAGGTTTGCGGGATTAACTGGAGTGTTTGCCAGCCGCCTTCTGTGGGCAGGGCAAATCCATTGTTCAGGATAAAACAGTCGATGACTGCTGCAGTCAGCTGATCCATTGAATCTGTGTTCATGTCACTCTCCTTTCAGTCAGTTATTACTGTATTGGAGCGCCCGGAACCATGAAGGTTCCGGAGAGTGACTATTTAGTTGGAGGCAGGGGGTTGATTGGGGAAATCAGGCTTCTCGTCGGCGTGAGATGGAAGTAACCCCACGAATTGTGCGTAATCGCCGGATGACCTGGGCCAGATGCACCCGGTCTTTCACCTTGATCAGTAGCTGTGCAAGACTCAGGCGAGCGTCTTTCTCCTCGACGCTGATTTTCTCAATACTGGCAGCAGCGGCGGTTACCGTGGTGGCGAGGGAGGCAATCATGCCCTGTAACTGCTCGAAGGCGACTTCCAGGTCGACATAGAACTCGCCATGGACATTCTTGTCCCAATCCACTTCCAGTATTTTTTCCGGGTTGTGGCGAATTTCAGTGATATTTCGACAGGAATCGGTGTGAATAACCAGACCACGCCCGGAGCTGACATGGCCCACAACCGGATCCCCGGGAATGGGATGGCAGCATTTGGCAAAGCTGATCACCATGCCTTCTGTACCGCGGATGGTCAGGGGTTTCTCCGGATTGGACAGGTCCACCTGGTGTGCGATGGATTCGTGGGTGTCAGCCAGATGGCGAGCCACCAGGTAAGCCATACGGTTACCCAGGCCAATGTCTTCCAGCAGATCCTCCAGTTTGTCGAATCCGGTATGCTCCAGAGTTCGGCTGATATCGGCTTTCTCCAGCTCCTCCAGCCGGATACCCATGGGCGTGAGCACCTTGCTGAGCAGGCGGCGGCCCAAGGCAATGGATTCCGTGCGTTTCTGGTTTTTCAGATAATGACGGATATTGGAGCGGGCCTTGCTGGTGGTAACGAAATTCAGCCAGGCTGCATTGGGGCGGGCGCCCGGAGCCGTGATGATCTCCACCGTCTGGCCGCTTTCCAGCGGCTGGCTCAGGGAGGCCAGTTTGCGGTCGATCCGGCAAGCCACACAGCCACTGCCGATATCGGTGTGGACGGCATAGGCAAAATCGACCGGCGTAGCTCCCCTTGGAAGTTCTAAAATGTCGCCTTGTGGAGAGAAAACGTAGGTATCATCCGGGAACAGGTCGACTTTGACGTTTTCGATGAATTCGAGAGAGTCACCCGCCTTCTGCTGCAGTTCCAGCAGGTTCTGTAACCAGACACGGGTACGGTCTCGGGAGCCTAGCAGTGCTTCATCGCCGGTCTTGTAAAGCCAGTGCGCCGCAATGCCGTTGTTGGCCATGTCTTCCATTTCCTGGGTGCGGATCTGGACTTCGACGGGAATACCGTGCAAACCAAACAGCGTGGTGTGGAGCGACTGGTAACCGTTGGCTTTGGGGATGGCGATGTAATCCTTGAACCGTCCCGGGATCGGCTTGAACAGATTGTGCACCAGGCCAAGGCAGCGATAACAGCTGTCAATGCTGTCCACGATAATGCGGATGCCGAAGACATCCATGATCTCGCTGAAGGACTTACGCTGTACTTTCATCTTCTTGTAGATGCTGTACAGATGCTTTTCACGACCCATGACGCGGCCGTTCAATCCCTGCTTTTCGAGCCTGTTAGTTATCGATTCGACGACTTTCGTAACAATTTCAGATCGATTTCCCCGCGCGTTACGCACCGCGTGGGTGAGCATGTTCGAGCGCATGGGGTGCATGGCGGCAAAGCCGAGATCCTCGAACTCAATACGCATCTGGTGCATACCAAGACGCTGTGAGATCGGTGCGTAGATATCGAGGGTTTCCTTGGCGATACGGCGACGCTTTTCGGGGCGCAGTACACCCAGGGTGCGCATGTTATGCAGGCGATCCGCCAGCTTGACCAGGATGACGCGGATATCCCGGGCCATGGCAAGCGCCATTTTCTGGAAGTTTTCTGCCTGCGCCAACGTCTTGTCTTCAAACTGCATGTGGGTCAGTTTGCTGACACCGTCGACGATCTCGGCGACAACGTCGCCGAACTGGTCGCGAATGGCGCCTTTTCCAATTCCCGTGTCTTCAATGACATCATGCAGCATGGCGGCCATCAGGCTCTGATGATCCATGTGCATGTCAGCAAGGATGCCGGCCACTTCCAGGGGGTGGGTGACGTAAGGTTCGCCGGAGCGGCGTTTCTGTCCGTCGTGGGCCTGTTCCGCGTAGTAGTAAGCGCGTTTGACCAGGTTGATCTGGTCTGTATTCAGATAGGCTTTGAGACGATGGGCAAGACTATCGATGGTCGGCAATGCCCGCCTCCTTTGGCTACAGGCTTCAGGTTCGCTGAACGGTATACGCGGTACCGGTGACGGTTGCAGCAGACAAAACGTCTGTCGGGTACGGCGGCTGCATGTATCGGGTCGTTGGAGCCTTCCGCTCCCCGGTATCGTGGTTACTGCATGTTCAGCTGCTGACGGCACAACAGGCCGCCGTCAGTTTGGTTCAGTAGAAGCCTGATCAGGGAGCGGGCGAAGCCTCTGGTCGGGAGTGTTTACTCGAGACCCAGGAACAGTGCGGCTTCGTCGTCGTCCTGCTCTTCCTTGTCGAGCGCCTTGGGATCGATGACACCTTCAGCGATTTCACGCAGGGCCATGACGGTGGGCTTGTCGTTTTCCCAGGGCAGTTTGGGATCCTTGCCGCCGATGGTCAGCTGGCGGGCGCGCTTGGAAGCGGCCATCACAAGCTCAAAGCGGTTGTCGACGTTTTCGAGGCAGTCTTCTACGGTTACTCGGGCCACGTTATGCTCCGGTCTATATCAGGCTGGAACTAACCAGCATTAATGAGTGTGTAAAGAGTGATTTTACTGAAACACAGCAGATTATGACAATAGCTCACGCAGTAGTGCTTGCCGATATGTCTGCTGGAACGGCATGTTCAGACGCTGTGCCCGGACAATGGCTTTCAGGTCAAACAGTGCATCGTCGAACTGGTCGTTGATGATCAGGTAATCAAACTCGCCGTAATGTGACATTTCATTGACGGCAAGGTTCATCCGTTTTTCGATCACGCTGGCGTCATCGGTCTTGCGGCCGACCAGGCGCTCGTGCAGAGCCTGCTTTGAAGGCGGGATGATAAACAGGCTGACGGCGTCTGGCATCAGGCGGCGAACCTGCTGGGCACCCTGCCAGTCGATTTCCAGAATGACATCCTTGCCCTGGTTCAGCTGTTCCTCGACCCAGGCTTGAGAGGTGCCATAGTAGTTGCCAAAGACTTCGGCATGTTCAAGAAAGGCATTCTGCTCGATCATGGCCTTGAATTCGTCGACAGAGGTAAAGTGGTAGTTAACACCGTCAACTTCGCCGGGGCGCATCGCACGGGTGGTATGGGAAACGGATACGCAGATATGCGAGGTCGATTCCACCAGTGCCGCTACCAGGCTGGTTTTTCCCGCGCCGGAAGGGGCTGCGATTATATAAAGCGTGCCTTTGCTCATGCCTGTACAAAAAACCTGTTTACTATCTGTTTAAGGTTAGCTCCGTGATGCCGGCTCTGCCGACATCACGGAATATTTCTTGTCTGGTCTGCCCTGTTGATAACATGTTCGTATTTTGGCCTGAAGTCTCGCGAGAAGACGTTTCAGGTCTGTTGATAAGTTATTGGCAAACCTGTGGGTAATGTGTGCAACACTATTTTTTGTTCTTATAACCAACTGTTTTTATTCAATATTCTGGACTTGTTCACGCATCTGCTCGATGAGAACTTTCAGGTTCACCGCAGACTGCGTAGTGCCCGCGTCAATCGCTTTTGATGACAGGGTGTTGGCTTCCCGGTTCAGTTCCTGCATCAGGAAGTCCAGGCGACGACCGATAGCGCCGTTGTCGTTGTTGAGCACCCGGCGAACTTCGGTGACATGGGTGGTCAGGCGATCCAGTTCCTCGTCCACATCGGCTTTCTGTGCCAGGAAGACGAGTTCCTGCTCCAGCCGGTTCGGGTCGGTTTCAACCCGCGCATCTTCAAGACGCTGAATGATTTTATCCCGTTGTGCCTGGAGTAGTGCGGGCATTTGCTGGCGGACTTTGCCTGCTTCTGCTTCCACGCTGTCGATGCGCTGCAGAATAAATTGTTTGAGTTCTGCTCCTTCACGAGCCCGGGTTTCGCGGACCTGATCCAGTGCCTGCTCGAAAGCCTGCAATGCGTTCAGCTGGATTTCCTTGATGTCGGTTTCGTTCTGCTTGAGCACGCCGGGCCAGCGCAGGACATCCATCGGATTGGTTTTGGCAACGCGATCGATATGCTGCTTGATTTGCTCCAGGGCGGTATTCAGGTCAATCAGAACAGCGGTGTTCAGGCTCAGTGACTGGGAATTCTCCAGTGGCATCACCCTCAGGCTGCATTCAACCTTGCCGCGGTTCAGGTTGCGGCGCAGCATTTCCCTGAGGCGTGACTCGATTTCCCGCATGGTTTCCGGCAGCCGGAAATGGGGCTCCAGATAACGATGATTCACGGAGCGAATTTCCCATACGAGACTGCCCCAATCATGGCTGGTTTCAACCCGGGCGAAGGCGGTCATGCTTGCGGTCATTGGCCTGTATCTCATGCTATCCAGGAGGGAGTGCCTGCCGGTTCCGGCGAAACCGGTCAATCTTCAGTCGTTCTGAAGAGCTGCGGCAGTCGATGCCTGGCGGTGAATAAAACCATTAATTCTAAACTGGATGGCGTAACGGTGATAGTTGGGACATGCCGTGGCGTCGTAATGAACGGATTCTGCTTCGGGGTGGATGTTCGTTATAATCCGTCCACTGTATTTTTCATACGCTGTTTAAGCAGGTAGACAAGTTATGCGTCCAAGTGGAAGAGCGGCAGATCAGTTGCGCGATATTCGGATTACCCGGGGCTATACCAAGCATGCCGAGGGTTCCGTGCTGGTGGAGTTTGGGGATACCAAGGTGATCTGCACCGCCAGTCTTGAACGCAGTGTGCCGCGCTGGCTGAAAGGCATGGGGCAGGGCTGGGTGACGGCAGAGTATGGCATGCTGCCCAGGGCGACCGGCGATCGGACCGGACGCGAAGCGGCCCGTGGCCGTCAGGGCGGACGTACCCTGGAAATTCAGCGTCTGATTGGTCGTTCACTGCGTGCTGCGGTTGATCTGAAGATGCTGGGTGATAACACAATCACCATCGATTGTGACGTAATTCAGGCGGATGGCGGCACCCGTACAGCCTCTATTACCGGTGGTTGTGTCGCCCTGGTCGACTGCATTCGTCATATGCAGCGCAACAAGTTGATTCGCAATGATCCGTTCAAACAGCTGATTGGTTCAATTTCTGTTGGTATGTACAACGGCAATCCGGTGCTGGATCTGGATTACCCGGAAGATTCCAATGCCGAAACTGACATGAATGTTGTCATGACCGAAAAAGGTGGATTTATCGAAATCCAGGGAACGGCCGAAGGTGAGCCATTCGATCAGGCGCAGATGGACGCCATGATGCAACTGGCAAAGCAGGGGATTGACCAGATTCTGGCAATCCAGCGTCAGGCGCTGGAAGCCCCCTGATTCGCTGAGATTTATCCCACAATAAAAAAGCCCGGTTTAACCGGGCTTTTTTATTTATCAGAACGAGAGTTCCCACTCATAGTCAATGATGACGGGGGCGTGCCGGGAAAATGCTTCCCCAGTATAAATACCGCCATTCAGAACACGGTGACGCATGCCGGAAGTGGCCATCTGGTAATCGAACCGCCAGCCCATATTTTTGTCGCGCAGTCTGTCATCTTCCCACCAGGTGAACTTGCCACTTTCGCGGTCGACTTCACGATAGGTATCCACATAACCCAGCGGGCCGGTGATTTCATCCATCCATGCCTGCTCGGGTGGCAGGAAACCGGATGTAGTCTGGAAGTCTCGCCAGTTGGCCACGTCTATCTTGCGGTGGGCAACCTGCCAGGTGCCGCAGATCAGGAACTCCCGGCGCTTACGCTGCTGTTTGTCGAGATAATGGAGGTAATCCCCCATGAACTTGAACTTTACATTCTGGGAATCGTCATCCGCATTACCTTCCGGTACCAGCAGGCTGGCAATGCTGATCTTGTCGAAGTCTGCCTGGATACAGAGTCCCTGGCTGTCGGCGACCGGGAAACCGAGTCCGGTGATGATCGCCTTGGGCGGAACACGGGAATAAAGTGCGACACCGCCTTTTTCCTTCTCAGGATCATAGCCTTCAAAGAAATAGCTGAAATACTCATCCGGTGTGTAAACCGGGTCGGCCAGTTCGGACTCGCTGGCTCTGATGTCCTGCAGACAGATAACATCTGCATCCTGGGCCAGCGCCCAGTCGAAAAAGCCATTCCCGGCTGCGTTTTTTATACCTTCACAATTGAAGCTGATGATTCTCATAGCGGACCCTTTATGCAAGCGGCGCTATGATACCGTCGCCGTTACCTCTAAACCAATATGTTACGCAAAGTAACTGTGTGTTGTGGTGTGTGAGGTGTGCCGTTTCATCCATCAAATCTGTACAAACCATTAGCATTTATCTCCCGCCATGAGTTTTTGTGTATGCATATCAGCATGGCGCTGTCATGTTTTCGCGGGCCGGTGCGCAGAACCAATGGGTTATGGAACTTTCAGTTGATGAATGCTGTCAATCGGGCAAAAGGTCAGTGCGCGGGACTCGCCTGGCATTCCCGTGACGCCATGTCAGGTGACAATTTTTACTGACTGAACGTTATCCGTATCCACCACACAGGAGTTAATGCAGCAATGGAATCAAACAGTTTAGCGACATCATTATCGACTGTGAGACACCGGGGAGCGCAGCGCCATTCGCCAGACAGTGATCGGGAAACCGCTTTCGGGTTAACCGTGGATTCTGACACCGGCAGCATACAGGCGCCTGCCGTGCATCCGGTGTCCCGCACGGCAGACGGGGTGCTTGGCAATCGGCATGTGGCCGAGCGCACTGAGCAGGATCGGTTATTCTACGGTTTCATAGGCACGCTGGTAAAAAGCGCGGTGTCCCAGATTTCTCCCTGGATCGGTTGGGGAATGACGCTGTTTTCTGTGCTGCCAGTGGCCCAGGGCAGGAAGTTCATCAAGCTTTTCAGTCCTGGGAACATCGCCCGGATCGGCAAAGAGAAGGGGTTTCCGCGCAATGGCGATTATCAGCTGATGGCTGACGTGGATGGTCACGATATCCTGTCCATTGGTACGCCGGATAAACCGTTCGATGGCCGCTTTGAAGGCATGAATCACACGATCCAGAACACCAGAGCCTGTCTGTTTGAATCAGCGAGTATTGGTGCTGAAGTCAGTGGGGTCAAACTTGTCGGCGCCAATATTACCGTAGACAGTGATAATGGAGATGCAGGTGTTTTGATCTGTCAAGCCCGGGGGCTGGAAAATATTCACCATAACGCAGTGATAGGCGCTCATATCTATGGCAATGGCAGGGAGTCCAGTTTGGGCGGATTAGTGGGCGCCTCCGCCACTGCTGGTTATGGCGGTCAGTACCATTCAAACCGGGTATGCGATACCCATCTGCTGATGAACGCTGATAGTGGGCACGCAGGGTTGCTGTTGGGCAATAACCATATGGACGGCGCCACCATCAGGGAAAATATCATTTGTGACAGCACGGTCACGGCCCGTGAGTCGTACTCCAGTGCCGGCGGCCTGCTGGGGAGAAATTCGGGTGCGAATATTCAGGTCAGCAAAAACAGGGTTGTGGGGAACCGGTTTCTGGTAAAGGGGACCAGTTCCGGTTCAGCAGGCATTGGCTTGAATGCTGATTTTTCGGACAACCTCAAAATGGATCACAATATCATCAGTGGCAACGATATCAGGGGGCAGGGTAATGGCGTCTCTGTGGGCGGGCTGGTCGGGGATGACTCATCCGGTAGCGGCCTTCAGCTGGATCAGAATTTGCTGGGCTGTAATCGCTATGAGGCAAAAGGGACAGGCTCGGTGGCAGGCATCGTGACAGGCGCTGTTTACAGCGATAACGCCCGTATCAACAATACCCGTGTTTTACGCTGTACATTGGACGTACAGGGTGATTATTCGAACGCAGGCATTGAAGGTGTGATCTTTGGCGAAGGCGCACAGGTTACGAATCTCGATTACGACAACTGCACCAGTGTCCGCCTGAACGGAAAGGAAATCATGATCGACAGGGCAACGGATGCAGGCACGGTGGGTATGGCGGGATGTGAATCTGTCGCGGAAGAATGCGCTGACATTGCACGGGAAACCTGTGCGCCCTGCCGGGAGATGGCCGCAGTCACCGTCACCACTCCGACAACTGTCATTAACCCCGGGGTTGCCACCGACCCGACAATCGCTGATCCGACAACAACCCGGAAAATCCTCGCCGATAAGGTGGATGTCTTTCCTTCCGGTGTCGTCAGCCGGTTGTTTATGGGGTTGGGGATTGTATTCCTGGCAGGGGTGTTGGCTGATTATCTGTTCCACGTTGCAAGACGGATTCGTAAGAGTGAGCCTGTTCGCAAGGTGGTCTGCGGAGCGGTAGCCAATCTCGCGGAGGATGTATGGTCCTGCTGGTCCTGCCGTAAGAGAATGGGATTAACGCAGGCCCGGGAGCGGACAGCGACTGTTGGCAACACGCCGGAGGATTCACCGTTGCAGTCGACACAGGAACAGCAGGACTCTCCTGTTTAGACCAGCGCCAAATTAACCGATGCCAGAAACAAATGGGCAGTGAATTTTTTATGCTTTCAGAGCAAAACACGAAGGCATCATACGCGGCGATCAGGCTATAGTTGGGAAAAAAGATCAGCGCCTTGTTGCCAATGCCGTCCACGGATGCCTATTGCAGACACAGTGGTGCGCAGGTGTCATTGGGTTCGTGTCGTTCGGGGGGGTAATGGGTATGGGTATAACCCTCCTCTGTTGATCAGGTACACTTTTTTACAACTCTGTTGTTTTTGTCACTGAAAGAAGTTCGACTGCTGATTGAGTTTCTTCTGCAGATTGTTCGCTTGCGGTTGGTGTTGGTGTTTTTATCCGGTTTTCAGCTTTCATGGAGAATGCACCGCCAATTTTTCGTAGGCTGGACGGGGCTTTGTCGGCAGCCAGCAGTACCAGGAAGAGGTTGGAGAATGCCAGCACCAGGTTGGCCCAGCCGGTAACATTTGCATATTGCCTGCAGGTTCTATAGTTCGGGTCATTGGTTCCGGTGAGTATGGTGATGTTTCTAGCCTCTTGGCCCAGTGTATATTGGTAGTTGCCTACACCGTAGAGAGCCAGTCCCAACAGTACGCTGACTCCGATTAATAACAGGAAGTTAACAGTCAGTTTTAATTGCTCTCCACATTGTTTGATGGCCTCCAGGTTTCTTCCTCTGCATGCTTGAACGGCATGTTTCGCCTGGCGTGCTTTTTCGTTAACGCCTTCTGTTTCCAGGGCCCATTGGGTTAAACCATGTGCGGTCATTGCGACTTGTTTCACTCCGTGATCAGCAAGGCAATTCTTTCGTATCCATAATACCCTGTTGGTCCATTGCTCGACTTCCATGGGGAAAAACCAGGCTGAGGGAATGGTGAATACGGAGGGTGCGACTAAGGCAAGTTTTTTTAAGTATGTGGGGGCCTGCAGGATTTGTGTGATCAGTTTTTTCATCGATTTATAGCCAGCGCAGCCGACGGCAAAAACGGAAATAAACTCAAAAACGGCCAGCGTTGCCCATCCTTTTCCAAGTTCATTGTATGCCTCGAAGCCGGTTCTCATGCTATCGCTGGTTGAGGCTGCAAGAAGAGAGAGAATATAGGTGGCGCTAAGAATGATGCCCGTGATCGATGAATGTTTAAAAAAATCACCAATCGCTTTCTGGCTTTCGGGTATGTCGGCAATAGCATCTATCGCCAGTGTTGAGTATGCCATTGCGCTGGCAACGGTGATGATGATGTCCCATATATCACCAGGGTCGACAGTGAAGGCCAGGTAGCGACCCAGTGTAGAAAGCAGTATGCAAAATATCATGATGCGATGGAAATCTGTTGCAGGTCTTTCCGTCGCCATCGAAATTCGAAGGTCTTCCGTGAGCTTTCTTACTGACCTGAACATTTGTATTTCTTTTTGATTATTGGACTTGTCTGACATTTGCCGAAGCAGGGTATCTATGTTCGTCGTAAGTCCTTCCAGCTGAGATTTGAGGTTTTCAGGGCTGGTTTCTGTTGCCATTATTTCTTTAATGGATGAGAGAAGCTCTTCTAGATTGTTTGATTTTCCGGGGTCAATTCTAATGCCCCGTTCCTCAAGTTGTTTTGTAAACCGGGAGATTGATAATTGTACGGTTTCAACGTTTATTGGAGCTGGATTTTTGTTCTGTGTAACGATTTCTTCCAGCTCAAAACCGTTATTGGCTTTTTGGGGGGGGCGAGTTGCAGCTCCGGGTATCATGACAGATTTCTCCTATATGAAATGAAATAGGTTCTGGCATTGTTTTAGGGCAGTAGGGCATTGATATAGTTCCTTTGGGATAGTGACTAAATTTGTTTGTTGATGATGTTGTATTTGGTTGTGAGTATTGATCATCTTTAATGACATTAATTTATTCAATGTGGTCGAAAAATAGCGCTCCTGGTTAAATAAGGGGAGATGCAAAAAGCCTGTTCCGGGTGGTAGAATGCGCCGAATTTCAAAGGTTGTTTTTGGGATAAAGTATGAAAGATTACCAGCGTGAATTTATTCGCTTCGCCATTGAGCACAATGTGTTGCGTTTTGGTGAGTTCACCCTGAAATCCGGTCGTCAATCCCCCTATTTTTTCAATGCTGGCTTGTTTAAGACCGGTCTGGCGCTGGCCAGGTTGGGCCGCTTTTATGCCCAGGCACTGGTGGATGCGGGTGTTGAATTTGATGTCCTGTTCGGTCCGGCCTACAAGGGCATACCCCTTGCTTCGACCACAGCGGTAGCGCTGGCGGATCATCACGATAGAGATGTGCCCTGGTGCTTTAACCGTAAAGAAGCCAAGGATCATGGCGAGGGAGGCAACCTGGTTGGCGCGCCGCTGGAAGGTCGTATTGCCATTATTGATGATGTCATTACAGCGGGTACGGCTATTCGCGAAGTGATGGCAATTATTGATCAGGCAGGTGCGAAACCCGGTGTGGTCCTGATTGCGCTGGATCGTCAGGAGCGTGGGCAGGGTGAGTTGTCTGCCATCCAGCAGGTAGAGCAGGATTTCAATGTGCCGGTGGCCAGTATTGTGACGTTGCGCCAGGTGCTGGAATTTATTAAAGAAGACGACAAATTGCAGCAATATGCCGATGCGATCGAAGCGTATCGTAGCCAATACGGCATTGATGACTGAGTAAAAGGCTGACTATGGACGCAGGCAGGCAAGCAACACGAAAAATGAAAGCACGCTCTCTGTCCGGTGGATACCGGGCTTTGGGCTTAGGCTGTATTTTGTGCCTTTTCGTGTCTGCAGGTTTGTCTGCGGATATCCGGTTGTATCGCTATAACGATGAAAATGGCCAGCTGGTGATATCAACCCAGGTGCCCTTACGTTACGCCCGTTCAGGGTATGAGGTTATTGATAGTAAGGGAAAAGTGCTTGAGGTTATTGAGCCAGAGCTGACCGGTGATGCCTTGCACGCAAAAGTGCAGCAGCAGTCCCGTGAGCAACAGGCAAAAGTGGCTCGGGAGCGCAGTGAGCAGGAAGGGCGTGAACTGCTCAAAATGTATGGCAGTGTCGACGGTGTTGATCGTGTCGAAACCAGGCAGCTGGCTGAAATGGATGCACAGATTGCTATCGAGCAGGGCAGCATCCAGCGTCTGCATGTTCAGCGTGAAGGTAAGGAAACCCGTGCGGCGGCTATAGAGCGATCAGGCCGAAGTGTGCCGGAAGGTTTGCTGCAGGAGCTGGCGGGGATTGATGCGCAGGTTGCGCGTCATCAGGACAAGATTGCCAAACTTGAGCAGGAAAAACGCTTGCTGGCTGGGCGCTACAGCGAAAAGCGCGAACTTGTCCGGCAAATGCTGGGAGCAATGAGTGAGGTTGAGCGTAACCGTGAATTGATCCTGACAACCGGTGATCTGGTCGGGCGCTGGCAACCGGTGAACACGGGAGAAGCCGGGGTTGGTTACTGGCATGCCAGGGATGACGGCGCCTTCCTGCTGATGAAAGACCGGCTGGATCAGGAAGAACAGTTGTTGGGGCGCTGGTCGCTGGATAGGACGAACCGTATCGTGGTGGTTTACCATCGCCGGGAACGGCGGTTAGATGACGGTACCCGTCAGTCCTCTCCGATAGGGAGAGAGGAGCGTTACCAGGTGCTGGATCGGCTGGAGAATGATGATTTGCTGGTCAGGCTGGACGATCAGGTGGTTCAGCTGAGTCGTCAGTAATGTTGTGATTTAACGAGAAGGGGCAGTCAGGCCTGGGAAGCCTGGCTGCCCTTTTTGGTATTAGCGAAAAATCACCAGGCTCAGGCATTCCCACTGGTCATTCCAGCTGTCGGTTGGCTTACGCTTGAAGCCGCTACGGACATACTGGCTGATTCTTCCTTCCGCTGTTGCCAGTAGCAGGTTGGCCGTCTCCTGCTGGGTCATGCGGGTACGAAGGCCTTGATGAATTTCAGCATCACGCAGTACCTGCCGGAGCTGGGTTTCCAGGCGGTCGAACAGCTGAATAACGCGCAGTCGTAACCGTTCCGTTTCACCGGCCAGGGCGTCACCGTTCAGGATACGGGTCAGGCCCGGGTTCTTCTCGCAGAATGCCAGCAGCAGGGTCAGGAACTTCCGGCAGCAATCCTGCGCCGATTGCTCTTCCTTGATGATCAGCGTGATGCGAGTAAAGATCGCTTCCTCGATAAACTCGATCAAACCCTCAAACATCTTGGCCTTGCTCGGAAAGTGACGGTAAAGCGCCGCTTCCGAGACACCGACTTCCTGCGCCAGGCGAGACGTGGTGATACGCTCACCCGGACTGGTTTCCAGCATATGGGCAAGGGCCTGGAGTATCTGCTCCTTGCGGGATTCCTTGCGAGGCTCTTTACGGGTGGTATTGCGTGCCTTTTCCATTGGGTATGCGATCTTGAGCGTTATTCGACAGATACACAGCACTCATCAGCAAGCCGTGATGATTGCGGTATCTCCTCGTGGTGGTTGGTAATCAGGCTGCCGACGCCGCGTTCGGTAAAGATTTCCAGCAGTACGGCATGTTTGACGCGGCCATCAATGATATGTGCGCTGCGGGCGCCATTGTTGACGGCATCCAGGGCGCAGCGAATCTTGGGCAGCATGCCGCCATGGATGGTGCCATCGGCAATCAGGCTGTTAACCCGGCTAACGGTCAGTCCGGTCAGCAGTTCGCCCTGTTGATCCAGTACGCCGGGGGTGTTGGTCAGGAGAACCAGCTTTTCCGCATTCAGGACTTCAGCCACTTTGCCAGCAACGAGATCGGCGTTGATGTTATAGGATTTCCCTTCCTGATCAACGCCAATCGGTGCAATAACCGGAATAAAGTCTGAATTTTCCAGCATCTGGATAATATCGGTATTGATGGCTTCCACTTCGCCAACAAGGCCGATATCAATGATTTCCCGTGCCTGCATTTCCGGCGTCTGCCGATGGATCTTCAGTTGTCGGGCTTGGATGAAATTCCCATCCTTGCCCGTCAGGCCGATGGCTTTACCGCCATTACGGTTAATCAGGCTGACGATTTCCTTGTTGACCAGGCCGCCGAGCACCATCTGGACGACATCCATGGTTTCGCTGTCAGTCACGCGCATGCCGTCAACAAAGCGGGACTGGATGTTGAGTCGCTTGAGCAGATCACCGATCTGGGGCCCGCCGCCATGCACCACGACCGGGTTAATGCCAATGGCTTTCAAAAGGACAATATCCCGGGCGAAACCGTTTTGAAGGGATTCGTTCTCCATGGCGTTACCGCCATACTTGATCACAAAGGTCTTGCCGGCAAAGCGCTGCAGGTAGGGCAGGGCTTCCGTCAGTACGCTGGCGATCTGGATAGTGTTGTCCTCGGTGTGGCTCATAAGGTCTTCCCGGTGGTCATGACTGTTAGTTGCGCGTTCAACGCGGCTGGCTGGCAGCTCCAGCGTGAACTATAGCGCTTGTTTTATGTGCATCCCTGCAGGTGCATCAGAAAACAGACCATGCCTGTAGTCGGCTATTTATAGCCTTTTTTGGCGCTGCTTTTGATACGGAATTGTCGCTCTCATAAAGCCGGTCAGAAATTGACCGGCAGGGTATTGTCCACGGCTTTCAGTTGTTCGCGGAACAGGGTTTTGATCTGCTCCAGGTGCTGGTTGTCATCGGCCTCGAACCGCAATACCAGCAGGGGCGTGGTATTGGAGGCGCGCACCAGCCCCCAGCCCCAGGGAAACTCGACCCGGACGCCGTCGATGGTAATCACATTACCTTCCCTGAACTGCCCCTTGCTGGCGAACTGCTCGATCAGTGAGAATTTGTTCTCGTCCGTCACCGGGATGCTGATCTCGGGTGTATTGACGCTGTCCGGGAACCGATTGAAAACGTCGTCGGCGCTCAGCTTCTGGGCTGACAGGATTTCGACCAGGCGTGCAGCACTGTAGATGCCGTCATCAAAACCATACCAGCGTTCTTTCAGGAAAATGTGGCCGCTCATTTCACCCGCCAGCAGGGCGCCGGTTTCCTTCATCTTGGCCTTGATCAGTGAGTGGCCGGTTTTCCACATCATGGGGCGGCCACCGTAGCTGCTGATCAGGCTGTTGAGCCGACGGGTGCATTTAACGTCGTAGATGACATCACAGCCCGGGTTGCGGGTCACAATATCTTTTGCCAGCAGCATCAGCAGGCGATCCGGGATAATGATACGGCCCTTATTGGTAACCAGTCCGACCCGATCGCCATCGCCATCGAAGGCCAGGCCGAGATCAGCGCCCGTTTCGGCGATTTTGGCGACAACATCCTGCAGGTTGTCCGGATTTCCCGGGTCAGGGTGATGGTTGGGAAAGTTTCCGTCAACATCGCAGTAGAGCGGAATCACTTCGCAGCCCAGTGCTTCAAAGAGCTCTGGTGCTATGACACCGGCTACACCGTTACCGCAGTCAATCACGACCTTCAGTGGCCGCTGGATGATGATGTCATCCAGAATGCGCTGGTGATAGTCGCCCAGGATGTCGCGTTCAGTGACCTGTCCTTCACCGCTATTCAGAGCCTGCCTGGTGATGCGCTGGTAAAGCCCCTGGATCGCTTCATTGGCCAGGGTTTCCCCGGCCAGAACAATCTTGAAGCCATTGTATTGGGGGGGATTATGGCTGCCGGTAATCATGACGCCGGAGCGAGCCCCCAGCTCATGGGTGGCGTAATAGAGAACCGGTGTTGGCACCGTGCCAATGGTAATGACATCGCAGCCACTCCCTGTGATACCGGCAACCAGTTGATCGCGCAGAGCTGGACTCGACAGGCGACCGTCCATGCCAACAATGAGGGTTGTTTCGCCCCGGGCCCGGGCTTCTGTGCCGATGGCGCGGCCCAGCAGTTCCACCGTATCGGGTGTCAACTCGTCGCCGACTACGCCACGAATGTCATAGGCGCGGAATATGGATGCAGGAACAGTGGCAGCAGGACGGGGTGTTGGAGCGGTCACGGTATCAGGTTGCTCAGTGTTGCTAACGGGAGAAGGTGCTTCGCCGGTTGTCATGCCATCGGTTGGAGTGGTGAGTGTATCCGGTGATTCATGCTCTGCAAGGCTCAGTTCCAGCAAATCATTGTCCTGAAACAGGGGCGCTGCAAACGGATCGTCAGATACATCGGTAATATCCTCTTTGGGCGGCAGTGGCTGCGTGCTGGCCGGTTGCTCGACAGTAACCGTTGTCTGGTATGCCTGAGGTTCAGCCAGCGGGTCATAGTAGACTTCAGGAGTGGGGGGCGATGCAAGCGGTGTTGTGGATGCCTGCCGGTATTGGTCGATTTTGGATGCTGTGGCTGTATTTAGTATGTTTTGTGCAATTTCGCGGAAAATCGCCACTTTATAGCCGCCAATTTGCGGATTTCTGCCGTCACTGATATCGCTGATCAGGGTTTTCAGAAGATGTTTGTCTCCCATCAGGCGGTGATTCTGGCTGCGCCAGAAGCGATCCAGCAACACGGGTACTGTGATAATGGCGCCTAGTGCGATCAGCAAGAAAACCAAAGAGGGCTGACGCGATGCTGTCCAGTGTGCCGATGGTTGAAAGGTCAGTTTCCAACCTGTTTGCGTCAGTGAATATTCAAGAATGGAACTATCTGACGCTGGTTCGGTGCCGGCTCGGACTAATTCCCGTGCCGGTCCGTCGACCGTTTGCAGCAGTCGCCACTGCCCCAGGGTTGCATCGCTGATCTTCAGAACGTTTTGCAGGCGTTGCAAGTCGTAGGCAACCAGCAGCGTACCAAGTCTTTCATTATTGACGATAACCGGACTGACGGTATTGATGACCCATTGCTGCTGGGTGCGGGCAGCCTCCGGTGTCGCTGTCTGTCCGCGCTGGGAGCGGCGAATCATCTCTCGGGCGGCAAAGCTGGTGTCTTGTCCGATAGGTTGATTGGCTGGATTCAATTGCAGGTCGATGGCATCAGGCAGGTTGCCGAGCAGCAGCTTGCCGAGATCGGCTAACCGGGCTGTATCCTGTGACGGCAGTGCTTTTGCAACGGGCGGCAGTGTGGCCAGGTGATCTGTACTGTTTTGCATCAACCGGAGTTCCCGGCTGAGGACATCGGCCATATGTTGCCCAAACTGGTTGGCGTGTTGTTCTGCTGTGGCACGTGATTCGACGTGCATTTGCCAGACGTAAAGCACTGAAAACAATCCAAGCAAGAGCAGGACGCCGATCGCCATCAGCGTGGAGGGATAGCTGAGCGGCTGGGATTCCGGTGTGTCGGAGGCGGAGTGAGAACGTCGATTGCTGGCGCGCGCTTTCCCAAAGAGGCCTTTCACTGCATTGTCCCGGTATCGGTTTTTATTATTGAAAATGCCCGCCCCCACCATCCAGATGGCGGGGGCGTTTGGCGTCAGTGGCGACCAGAGTGGCCGAAACCGCCTTCGCCGCGATCGCTTTCCTCGAAAGAGTCTACGATCTCAAAATCCGCTTGCACCACGGGAACCAGCACCAGCTGGGCAATCCGCTCGCCGGGTTGCACGGTGAAAGTGGTATTGCCGCGGTTCCAGCAGGAAACCATCAGCTGACCCTGGTAGTCAGAGTCAATCAGGCCGACCAGGTTACCCAGGACAATGCCGTGCTTATGGCCCAGGCCGGAGCGAGGCAGGATCATGGCTGCCAGGGTGGGATCGCCAATATGAATGGCCAGACCAGTGGGTAGCAATTCAGTTTGTCCGGGCTCCAGCGTCAGGGGCTCGTCCAGGCAGGCGCGCAGGTCGATGCCGGCGGAGCCGTCGGTCGCATAGGCCGGCAGCGGAAACTCACTGCCGAGGCGGGAATCAAGAATTCGGGCTTTCAGTCTGTGCATGGTGCTCTCGTGTGCTGTTGTTCTCTGACCAGTCGTGATAGCGCTGGGCCAGGATATCCAGAAGCTGTCGGGCGACCTGGCGCTTCGATGTCCGTGGTAGCGTATCCTCGAAGTCCGGACCGATGACGGTGACGGCGTTGTCATCGCTGTTGAAACCGATGCTGCTGTCGCTGACATCGTTGGCGACAATCAGGTCCAGCTTTTTCCGGTGCAGTTTGTCGGTAGCGTAACTGATCACGTCGCAGGTTTCTGCGGCAAAGCCCACAACAAAGGGTTTCTGTTCCAGGGCGGCGACAGAGGCGACGATGTCAGGATTACGAACCAGTGTCAGCTGCAGGGTTTCGTCTGCGGCGTCGGGGTCTTTCTTGATCTTGTTGTTGGCTTCGGTATCGGGCCGGTAATCGGCGACAGCTGCGGTACTGATGAAAATATCGCAACCCTCGATGGATTCATGGACCGTACGGTGCATATCGCGGGCGCTGGTGACATCAATCCGGGTGACGCGATCCGGTGTTTCCCGGTTAACGGGGCCGCTGATCAGTGTGACATCCGCACCGGCTTCCACGGCTGCTTCAGCCAGGGCGTACCCCATTTTTCCGGAACTGTGGTTGGAAATGTAGCGAACGGGGTCGATCGCCTCACGGGTTGGGCCGGCTGTGATGATGACGCGACGGCCAGTCAGTGTTTCCTGTTTGAACATCCCGGCAAGATGCTCAATCAATTCCATGGGTTCCAGCATCCGGCCGGGACCGGTTTCTCCACAGGCCTGTGAACCTTCGGCAGGACCAAACTGGATAATGCCCCGGTCTTCCAGAATCTGGCGGTTGTTGCGCGTGGCACTGTCATTCCACATACCCTGATTCATCGCCGGTGCAAGGCACAATGGTGCGTTGGTAGCCAGGCAAAGGGTGGTGAGCAGGTCGTCACCATGGCCATTGGCAAGACGCGCCATGAAATCGGCCGTAGCCGGGGCCACCAGGATGACATCTGCCCAGCGGGCCAGCTCGATGTGCCCCATGCCGGCTTCCGCTTTCGGGTCCAGCAGGTCGGTATGCACTGCATTGCCGGACAGCGCCTGCAGTGTCAGGGGAGTGATGAATTCACAGGCCGCGCGGGTCATGACCACGTGGACCTCGGCACCCAGCTTGCGCAGGTGTCTGACCAGTTCCGCCGTCTTGTAGGCGGCGATGCCGCCGGTGATACCGACGAGGATTCGCTTCTTGTTCAGCCGCTGCATTCGTGTAACTGCTTGGTTTGAGTCAAACGGCCATTATAAGCATGCCGGCTTCGTTAAACCATGCACGGTATGGGGGAAGGTGTTCAGTTCCAGTTGCCTGTTCGGGTACCGTTGCTGTCCAGGATCAGGTTTCCGTCGGCTACCTGGGCGCCTTGTGCCGTTGCCGTCAGCCTGACGCAGGCAGTGATGGCACCGCCGCCGGGGCAGGCGCCGGCCGCGACAATGTAAAAGCCATTTTCACTGGCTTGCTGGGCGGCATAACCAAGATTGGTAAGATCGTTGGTGTATGTTGCCTGATCAATGTAAAACCGCTCCTGTGCCTGGAGAATTTCCATCAACAGGGCCTGACCATCACCGCGTCGCCCCTGGCGCACCTGATCCTGGTAGCTGGGCCAGGCAACGGCCGCCAGAATGCCGATGATGGCGACAACGATCATCAGCTCAATCAGCGTGAAACCCCGCTGCCGGTCAGGGTGACTGGGTGCCATTGTCTGCTCCGGTTGTGTTGTCTGCGCCATTGTTTCCGGTGGTTTCGCCGGTTGTGTTTTCTTCCTCGGCCTTCCGGGCTTCTTCAACCGCTTTTTCTGCAGCCGTGATGGCACTCTTGACGGTTGACGTCCAGTTATCCCGCCAGAAGATGGTGCTGACGCCGCTGTCCAGCGGCGTTTGCGCCAGTTCGGTGCCATAGGGAACGACATTGCCTTGTGGCGTCCGGATTTCCGCGCCGGGTGTGGCGATGCCGCTGATATTGCTGTTAATGAAGCGCCTGTAACCGCCGTCAACAAGGGCGGCGGCCTGGCCATTTTTCTGGCTGACCATGTAAAGTCGTGAACGACCGGGGTCGGTACAGTCAAGCGTCTCATCAGGCGCCAGCCGGAATGTTGTGAAGAAAATCACCCCGCCTGCCGTGCGTGCGGGCGCCAGTACTTTTTCATGACTGCCGGTGTCGAGTCTCAGCATCCAGCCCTGTTTGGCGTTAAAGGCGCTCTGTTTGATCTGGCGGGGGGACTGGGTTTCTCCCTCGGCCACCACATCGGACGCGGTATAAAGCGTTTCATCCGTCACATCGTAGAGACTGGTTTCCGTGATCGTGCTCCATGACAGGGCGGCGTTGTTTTCATCATCCCACATGGCGGTACCGACATAGCCGTTGCGCACCATGTAGAAACGATCACTGATGGTCTTGCTTAACGGACGGGCGTGGTAACCGGAACCGATGGCGATGGTGTATTTCACTTCACCGGCGTGAATCTCCCGCGCCACGCTGGGGCCGTGGTAGAAGCGGCGGGTATCGTCGGTGTCGGAGGCGTCGGCGCCGGACAGGCGGGCAAGGTGTACGCCGGTGATCCGGGTTTCGCCGGCGTTGTCCGGTTTGTCACGCAGATCGATACGCCACAGGTTGCCGCCAATGTCAGAAGCAAACAGGGTTTCCACCAGGCCGTCGCCATTGCCGTCGGCGGTAAAAATATTGCCGGTGATGCTGTAGTCCATGCCGGTCAGGTTCAGGTCGCTGTCGGCATTGCTGGCCCACCAGAGGCGCTCGCCGGTCATGGCGTCGACAATGTAGATGGCGTTGCCGGTATCGTCTGTCACCCGGTTCGTTGCGGTGTCCTGGTCCCGGTCATAGCCGCCGCCAAAGATCAGGACATTGCGGTTTTGTCCGTTGAAACGAATGGTCGCCGGTTGCAGGCGCGACCAGGTCTGGCCGAGCTGTTCAAAATCCCCTTCGCCGCCCTTGATCACCCAGAGCAGTTCTGGCGCTTCGCGATCGGTGTAGTCAATGGCGTAGTAGTTGCCGTGGGCGGGCTGGCGGTCATCGACCAGTACACCGCCGCGACGCATGCCGACGAACAGGAGAACCCTGTCGTTTTCGTCGCTGGAGGTTTTCTGCAGCACATTGTTGCTGTCGTAGATCAGGCCGTCGTTGTTGTAGTCCATGACGGTGACGGTGATGGCGCCGTCCAGCCCGTAAGGACGCGGGACAATCCCCGGCGTGTCACGGTAATAGTCAAACAGGTTGGGCAGTAGTTCTTTCGGGATAAAGGCGGACAGTTCCCGACCGGTGGCGGCGTCAATGGCGTGGAGATAGCCGTCGTTGGTGCCGACGAAGACGACGCTGTCAGTCAACTGTTCGTTGTCCGCGTTGGTATAGGCCCGGTAGTTCACCACCACCGGCTGGCTGTGAATGGCGTCGCCGAACTGGTGGTGGGCATTGCCTTCGCTGTCCTGCCCCTTGATCCACTTGAAGAAGTTGCCGCGGTCGGCGTCGCTGATGTCGTCGGGCAGGTTGAACAGGCTGTTGTCAAAGCCGCTGTCGCGGGTAAACGTCGCTTCCTCGACAGCAGACATCGTGGCGGTTTCCCCGCCCAGGTCGGCGTAGTCCCCGGCGTAGGTGAAGACCTTGCGGTTAGTGCCCAGCTGTGCGGCGGCGCCGCCGAGTTCGACATTCTTGCCGTCATTCACGGCGGTATCCCTGATGACCTGGGGCCAGAAGCTGGCGGAATCTGCCTTGAAAAAGCCGGTGTCGGGATCAACCGCCGTTTTGCCGTTACGATCCATGATGGCCGGCTGGCCATTTTCATCGACCCCCAGGCGGTAACGCTTCAGGTTGCCGGCCCAGCGTCGGCTTTCCGAGGGGCGGAAGATGGCGTAATACAGCTCATCCCGGTGTTCCAGCCGGTTGAAGGCGTTGACCGCGACCGCCGGTGAGACAAAGGTGGACTCGTTCAGGTACACATCAATCAGGATGGATGAGAGGGCGTTTTGCAGTTCCTGGGCGCTCTCGACCGCGTAAAACCGACCGCCCCCGAAGCGTGCCGTGTCTTCCAGCAGTACCTTGCCGACAATGTTGCGGTAGCCGATGGTATGGGTCGTAACGCTTTGCCGTCCTGTCAGCAGGTCGTTCAGGTCCAGGTTGTTCATGGCGTAAGCCAGTGTGGGCATGCAGCTGCGACGGGCGCTGCCGGCCCGGTTGGTGCCGCAGCCATCCCGGAGTTCGTTGGGCACGCTGGCCTGGTCAAACGGCGGGTCCAGAAGTTTGTCGATGGCGCGGTCCTTGCCCGTGTCAAAGCTGGGCTCGCCATCACTGAACAGAACGGCGTAGTTTCTCTGGCATTGATCCGTGATGGGGCTTTCGTAGCGTGTGTCGGCGGGTAACCGGTTGGCGGCACCGGTGTTGTTGGCGAGGGCGTCCGTATCGCTCCTGTCGGCGGTTGACCACTTTGACTCGTCGAATACATCCAGGAAGTTGTCGGGCATCGTGTAATGGCCGCGGCCATACTCCACGGTGCTGCCCTTGTAATAAAGTTGCGCCTCCCAGAAGGCTTCCGTCAGTGAGGTGCCCTGCAGGAGATAGGCGTTGCTAATGTCCGCCACGCTGTTGTTCATTGCGTTCTTGTTATCGGTGTCGCTCAGGTCTTTTATGGCCTGCCTGACGTGTCCGCCGTCAGCCCAGCGGTTGGTGACAACCAGGCCGGCGTTGACGCTGTCGGTGCTGTTCACCAGGTTCGTGGTGGCGTCCCGCAGGATTTCCAGGCGGGATTGTCTTTCCGCGCTGGTGGTTTCACGAAAAAAGCGGTACCAGCGCATGTATTTGGCTGAATAAAAGCCGTAGGGCTGGGATATGGTGTCGTTCCAGTTCAGGGCATCGTCAGGATTGCTGGTGTAATTGTCGCAGAGACTCGGGATTTTTCCGCCGAAACGGCCACAGTTTATGTTGGCCCGGGGATAGGGGCGGGTGGTTGTGTTATCACTGTTGTGGCCGTGTTTGCCAGCGTCGCCCTTGCATTCAATCATGCCGGGCAGGCCGCCGGCGATGATGGTGCGGGTCCACATGCCGGTATCCTGGGACATCTGGTCGATGTAATAACCGGTTTTGTTAAAGGCGTCGCGGGCGGCCTGGCAGTGGTTCAGGCCGTTCCTGAGTCGTTCGGCCAGTGCGTCGTCAGGATCGCCGCCAAGGTCACCGGCTATGGAGAAGAAATACTCGTCGCTGTAATAGTTCTTGTTGGCGTTGGAAAGCCCCTCGGTATAGTTCTCAGCCGGATCAAAAGGATTTCGGACATTGTCTTCCAGCTCCTTCATGCTTGATGACAGGTCGTAAACCAGCAGCAGGTTGGAATTGACGTCAGCTGACCGTGGGGTGGTGACATAAATATCTGTGTCGTCCGCCAACACCGATGCAGGCAGCGCCATGAACAGCAAGCTGGCGATGGCTGCCAGCAAGCGGTAGAACGGGTTTGCGTTTTTTATTGTTCTTGTTTTCATCGCTGAGCCGCCTAGGGGGCAAAATTGGTCACGGCATTGTGATCAATCCGGTAAAAGATGCCCTGTGTCTGGTTGGAGGTAGCGCCGCTGGCAAGGGTTGCCGTGCTGTGGATACTGAAAAAATAACCGTTGCCGCCATTCGCTTCTTCACCGAGGGGAAGGGTGCCGGTTGCCTGGTGATCCACTGTGATCGCCTGGGTGATGGGCGGTGTCTGCCCATTCAGGGCCAGTGCAGCCGCCGACACGGCGCTGCCATTGGTGATGGCATTGTTGAAACTGCTATTGCTTTGTATGCCGGCGACCTGCGCGGACAGTTCGCTGCGCGCCCCCTGGAATACCAGCCCCTGGTGATGGCTGTGGCCGGCCATGGCGGTCATCAGGTTGGCGTTGTAGGCGGCGATCAGCGCGAGGATCGACAGCATCATCAGGATGACCAGCGCCACCATCAGGGTGATGCCCTGCTGGCGCTGTGGCGTCCGGTCAGTGTTCTGCTGCCTCATCGGGTATTCGCCAGGTAAATGGTGGTGGTGAAAATGCGTCGCAGGGTGGTGTCCGCATTATGGGTAAGGGTTGCGTCAAGCACGTTGTAACTGCGGTCCCGTGATGCCAGTGCTGCATTGGGGCCCGCGTTGGCCAGCAGGCCAAGGCGGATGCTCAGGGCGTTCCCTGCGGGCGCTGCCTGGTAGCTGTCTATGCGACCGTCACTGTCCAGGTCAACGCCGTATTGCACCTGAAGGCTCTCAATGCCGGTCGCCAGCGTCTCTGTGTTGCCATCGCCATCCCGACAGCGGAGTTCATTGTCTTGTACGAAAAAAATATTGGTTACGGCATCTGATGAGGTGCCGGTACAGTGCTGTTCGTCGACCGGTATAAACCTGATGGCGAGGGTGTCTGGTGCTGATGCCACCGCGTTATTGCTCAGGGCGTCATCAACCGGCGTCGATGACGGCTGGTCAGGATCAAATCCCGCCATACGGATATAACGTGCCATCAGGCTCAGGCCGAGGTCTCCTGCCTCCTGCGCCCGACCCATGGCAGCGGACAGGGTGTAGCCGGTGTGGTGGTTGAGGTACAGGGTCAGCAGGCCGGCCATCATCAACAGGCCGATGGCCATGGCGACCATCAGTTCAACCAGTGACAGACCTTGCTGTTTTCGTCCTGTCACGGCGTCACCTCGTAGCGCAGGCTGGAGCTTACCGCGGCGTCGCTGCCCACAGAAGAGTTGGCCTGGGCGGCAGTCCAGCTCAGGGTTACCTGGTGGCTTGCACCGGTGGCGCAGTTGACCAGGGCGTTGGCGCAGAGGCCGACGGTGAGCTGCCGGGCGGGCAGCGTATTGCCGTCGCCGCGGTCGGCGCACATGATGTTCTCAATATCCCAGGCTGCCATTTCCGCGGGAGTGCAGGTGTTGTTCAGACAGCTTTTTACCGGATTTTCGCAGTCTGCTGTGCCGCTGTAGGCGCTGGCTCCATCAGGGTTGGCGCGCATGCGTTCTACCAGGTCCTGGATCATCCAGCCGCCCACGGCCTTCTGGGCGGCCAGCTGGTTCGCCTGTAACGCACTGAGCTGCAGGGATACCAGGCCGATAATGCCGATGGCGGTGATCACTGTCGTAATCAGCACTTCTACCAGGGTGATACCCTGTTCCCGAATCATGGCGCGCTCCCGTCTTCACAAAACCAGAACCTGGCCGGCCAGGCTGACACTCACCTGCCGTGACTCGCCGTCAGAGGTGACTGTGAAGGTTTCGCCGCTGGTGGTGGTGCCGTCAGGCAGGAAGAAGAGAAACTGCGTGGTGGCATTGGTGGTAGACAGTTGCGTGCTGTTGTCAGGCACAAATTGTTTTAAAACCTGGCCGCCGGATAGCACCGCCCAGCCATTGTTCCAGTCGTTGTTGATCTGGGCGACAGATATCAGTGCGTTGCGCTTGATGGCTTCACTGCGGGCATACTGCAGTGAGTGCTGAAGCGAGGTGGAATGCGTGCGCACCCGGTTTTCTGCCATGAAATCCTGAAAACTGGGAATGCCGATGCCCAGCAGGATGCCTGCGATCGCCAGGGTGATCATCAGTTCAACGAGGGTGAAACCTTTATGGTATAGCATGGCGGCATTTTTTATTGTTGTTATGTTGCACTATCGTACAGCTTAATCGGTTTTGGTTTCAGCGTATTGGCTGGAATGCCATCGGCTCCTGGTGCTGAGGGTCAATCGGGGCTGTTGATAAAGGCTGGTAGGCGCAGGTGCATTCTTCAGAGCTTTGGTTTGTGAGCTTACGTTCATAATAAAGAGATGTTTAAGATCAAGATTGTCTGTCTTTATGTAGGGAGCATTCCGGCTCCCCTGTTGTGCACTGGAATCAATCAAGGAACAGCGAGTATTGAGTAGCACTTATATAAAGGCTTTATGTAGAGATATCTCTGCAGCGATTCTCATCAATACCTGCTGTGTCAGTTAAATAGCGTTTCAGGGATGATCTTTCATTTAGCCGGTCGGGCTGGGTTAGTGGGTTTGTTGGGTTGCTGCTGTTACAGGCTCGCTTTCTAATTCCATTGCAGGTGGTTTGCCATCGTAGACAGGGTTGCCCTGGCCCCTGGCCTTGCAATAGGTAGGCATGGTGTCCTGGGAGACATATTTGGCGTCATTGTCCCAGAGATGTGTATTCACGCCGCAATTGGAGCGTAGCTGGTACGTGCAATGCCAGTCTGGTCCGGGAGTGGAAGCCCAGATGGAATGCTCTGAAGCGCCGGGTTGGGAGCAGCAGAGATGATGGGAAGGCCAATCTTTAGCACTGCCACAGTTGGCATTTATAAACGCGGAGGCACCGGAGGACGCTCCGGCTACCAGTAGAGACAAGCCAAACAGTCGGTAAAACTTCATGTTGGAAACCTCTCTGCATCTGCGGTTGAATGATGCAGGGGCAGTATAGATAGGAAATCTGTAGCACGAGTGGCGGCTATTAGGCTGGCAGTATGATAGGTGCGATGCACCCTGATTAACTGTCAATGACGATTACTTTGCTCTCAGCAGTATCAGAATGCTGTTGAAAGGCTCAAGATGACTGGAATGCCGTATTGTCATTGCCTTGAGAGTCCATTAAAGTTCACCGCCAAAATGGGCAGCCTATTGCTGCTGTAACCCACTGCCTGAAACCCGAAACAGCGGGCGTTTTGTTCACGTTGTTCATCGTTCAGCGTTTGTGCAAGAAGTAATCAATTATTGTAAGCAGGATTACTTTCTGGTATAAAGCCCGGTCTTTGAGTACCGGCTCTCGGCTGAACGCATTTGGGCGGGCCGGCTACTGCCTGACCGGGTAGTTCCGGTATGTATGAATAAAGAATCCAGCTTTCGGGTTGGGTAAACGCTTAGAGAGAGGCTCAAATATGTCCAGAGTTTGCCAGGTGACCGGCAAGCGTCCCGCTGTCGGTAACAACGTATCTCACGCTAACAACAAGACTCGTCGTCGTTTCCTGCCGAACCTGCACCATCACCGTTTCTGGGTTGAGTCCGAGAAGCGTTTTGTGAGACTGCGTGTTTCTTCCAAGGGCATGCGCATCATCGACAAGAAGGGCATCGATGCCGTTCTGGCTGAGCTCCGCGCCCGCGGCGAGCGTTTCTAAGGTTCGATAAGAGAGGATTACGACGATGGCTAAGGCTGTTCGCGAGAAAATCAAGCTGGTATCCACTGCTGGTACCGGTTACTTCTACACCACCACCAAGAACAAGCGTAACACCCCGGACAAGTTCGTCTTCAAGAAGTACGATCCCAAAGTCCGCAAGCACGTTGAGTTCAAGGAAGCCAAGATCAAGTAAGATCGGCTTTCCGCAGCCCTGTTATCGGGGACTGTGGTGGACGTGTTAAAGAAACCCGCATTCCGCGGGTTTTTTTATAGCTGTAAGTGACTATTTTCTGAACAATTATAAAGCGCCTACAATGCGCCTTCGCCTGAGTCAGTGAGATGTTATGAGCAAACCGGAACTCCTGTCGCCCGCCGGCACCCTGAGAAACATGCGTTATGCCTTCGCCTACGGCGCGGATGCGGTCTATGCCGGCCAGCCCCGCTACAGCCTGCGGGTAAGGAATAACGACTTCAAGTTGGAAAACCTGGAAAACGGGATCAACGAGGCGCATGCCCGGGGCAAGCAGTTCTACCTGGCGAGTAACATTGCGCCCCATAACTCGAAGGTGAAGACCTATCTGCGGGATATGGAGCCGGTCATTGCCATGAAGCCGGACGCGTTGATTATGTCCGATCCCGGTTTGATCATGATGGTGCGTGACCGTTGGCCTGATATGCCGGTGCATATGTCGGTACAGGCAAACGTCGTTAATTTCGCCACAGTGAAGTTTTGGGCACGTCAGGGCGTCAGCCGGATTATTCTCTCCCGCGAACTGTCGCTGGATGAGATTGCCGAGATCCGTGAAGAATGCCCGGACATGGAGCTGGAAGTGTTTGTGCACGGCTCGCTCTGCATCGCCTATTCCGGTCGTTGCCTGCTGTCCGGCTATATCAACCACCGTGATCCTAACCAGGGCACCTGCACCAATGCCTGCCGCTGGAAATATCAGGCCCATGAGGCCACTGAAACGGCCAGTGGTGATGTCATCGCGACAACCTTTGATCCTTCAGAGGTCGCAAATGAGCCAACGCTGGGTAGCGGCGAACCGACAGACAAGATTTACCTGCTACAGGAAGAAAACCGTCCCGGACAATATATGCCCGCTTATGAAGATGAGCATGGCACCTATATTATGAATTCCCGCGATCTGCGTGCGGTTCAGCATGTCCATCGCCTGCACGGCATGGGGGTTCACTCGCTGAAGATCGAGGGGCGAACCAAGTCCCACTACTATGTGGCGCGTACTGCCCAGGTTTATCGTAAGGCCATTGATGATGCCGCCGCTGGCAAATCATTCGATATGGCGCTCATGGATACACTGGAGAATCTGGCCAGCCGTGGGTATACCGAAGGCTTCTACCGTCGCCATGTCCATGACGAATACCAGAATTACGAACAGGGTGCTTCCAAGGGCAGTCTGCAGCAGTTCGTCGGCGAGATTCTGGATGCCGGCACGGAATTCATCACTGTGGATGTCAAAAACCGGTTTGAGCAGGGCGATACACTGGAGCTGCTGACCCCTTCCGGCAACCATACATTCCGTCTGGATCACATGGAAAACCAGCGTGGCGAGAAAGTCTCTGTGGCACCGGGCTCCGGGCACAAGATTCGTCTGCCGGTGACTGAAGGCATGAAAGTCGATGAGTTCTCACTGCTGGTGAGACACCTGCCCCAGGCTGAAACAGCTGCCTGATCAGGCAAATTGCAGGTAAATAAAAAGGGAGGTATTGCCTCCCTTTTCTTTTTGATGGATGACCGGCTTATGCATTAACCGGTATTCGCATCAGAGCAGCTTAGTCTTCGATCACGCAGTCCAGGCGCTTCTTGCCGGTACGATCCAGGTAAGTCTGGAAGTCTTTCGGCAGACGGCCAGTGGTGGAACCGTGCCAGGTAACGGTGTCGCCGCTGGTGGTTTCATACTGAAAAGTGAACTTCTGAACATTGCGACGCTTTTTGGGCGCTGCTTCTTCGGCAGGGTCCAGGTCGTCCAGAGACAGGCCGCGCTCCGCCAGCAGGCGACGCACTTCATCAATGTTTTCCTGCTTGGCCTGACGCTTGGCTTCATCAGCGGCAACGGCGTCTTTCTTTTCTTCCAGAATGCCTTCCAGGCGGCTGATGATGCGCTCGATATCCTCAATGTGGACATCTTTGAACAGGGCGCGGATACGAGTCTTGCTTGCCAGACGATGCTGAATTTCGTCAAAAATATTCATTTAAATTAACCCCTAGGTTGTATGCGGAACGATTTTAAGTGAATAAAAAGCAATCAGCAATCTTAAAAGTTGATAATGCCCCGTGAAATTAACGGGCGGAACTTAATTATTAACAATATTTGCCTTTATTAATACCCGAAATGCCTTGTTGTTTCCAGAAGAATCCCATTTTGTCTTTCAAGGGGAAAGGAACGCATCATTTGGCTATAAGCACTGGCGCGACAGGAAAATGGGCGCGTCATGGCATGAAAGAGGGTGGTTTGATTCGAGAGAAGCAAGAATCTGAAACGCTGTATCAATAAGAACGGAGTCTGCCAGCAGGTTCCGGCCTAATGGGGTTTTGCACCATCAAAAGGCCGGCTCTTACATCATGCTGTTAATCAGTGCAGCCTTGTCTCTTCCGGTTGTGTTTCTGGCTGTGGTAGCTCCATGCAGGGAATCAGGTCTTTCTGCTGGTACTCACGGATTTCCCCCCAGGCCATCTTTACACGTATCCAGCCATTACTGAGGTATTCCTTGATGTGGCCTTCTTCGTAAGTGATGCGATCCTTGACGCGTGTAACGTTTTCCATTGTGCGCTCCTTCCCTAAGTCATGCACTGCTGATTTCTGCGGTTACAATAGCGAGTCGTCCGGTGCCTGTGATGGCTGTGAGTACTTGACGCAGGCACAAATCCCTGTGATTGCTCAGACTCCCCCTTCCTGATCATGCAGGTTGTATACCACCTGCCTGCAGGAATGGACGGTTGATCCTGTGATTACCGGGGGCTGGCTGCCGTCTGGGCTCACAGATCACCGTCACTGTCAGTGAGTCTGGCCGAACGTTCAGAAACAGTGTAGAAGAAATTCTGTGAAGTTACGTTGACATTCTTGTTGCATTTTTGCGTTGCATTGATTGCTGAAAAACATTCTGGATCACAACCAAAGACAGTCATTAATAATGAACCGCAATGCCTTGCTGGTACTGTGTTAAAGGGGCAAAACTTTACTCCATTTAATCGCTTTGTTTATATAGATGCATGAATCTTGAGGATAAGTTCCAGCGAGGTTGTTCTGTCGAAGTATTGGGAACTGTTGCTCAGCAGGGCAACAACTTGATATGTCCTGTTTCAACAGGATTCTCCGTTCAGGGAAAGCCGTTCCCTTTGAGAAGCATGATTGTCGGATGCAGAATTTGTTTCACCGGAAGTGGTTGAATCTAATCGGCGATGTCATGCGTAATAACAAGAAAACAGGGATCAGGATGTCATGATGATCCTTATTGCCTGGGCCATGGTTTTGACAGGCGATGCAGGAAGCAAATCAGATGATGGAACCGCTGTTGCTATTACTCTCGGATCATCCGCTTGGGGTGTTGGTTTCAATCGTTGTTGCCACCTATATCCTGGAAGATGCCGCGATTGTCGGAGCCGCTATTCTCGCTGCTGAAGGGGTGGTTCCGCCTGTCAGTGCCTTTGTCGCCTTATTTATTGGCATCTTTACCGGGGATTTATGGCTGTATGGTATGGGGGCCTTGACCCGGCGGTATCCGCGATTCCGGCGGTTCGCTGAAAAACCGACGTTGGAGCGAGCACGGAAATGGCTGGCCCGAAATATGATCATGACGGTTTTTGTTGTCAGGCTGATACCGGGCATGCGGTTACCCTGTTATCTGGCCTGTGGTGCCTTTGCCCTGTCACTGCGACGCTTTTTCGGCACCGTGCTGGTGGCATCGCTATTGTGGACAGGTGCGCTGTTCAGTGGTCTGTACCTGCTGGGTAATCAGTTCTGGATGGCATTGGGCGAATGGAAGTGGTTGTTGGTGCCAGGCCTGGTTGTACTGATCTACCTGGGGCAGGGATGGATGAGCCGGTCGCTGGGCCGTTATATGGATATTCAGAATAATGACAGAGAATACGTTAGTTGAGCAGGCGGTATTACCCACGTTTTCAGAGAAGCAAGCCCATGTTGGTATGCCGCCTCTGACATCTACCCGGCGTGCCATTGCGTTCTTTGAGTTCTGGCCCACGCCGTTGGTCTATCTGCCTGTGGCCATTCTGTGGTTGTTCCGGGCTATTCAGCATCGGAGCCTGACACTTCCCCTGTGTGCCAATCCCGGGTTTTACCTGGGGGGAATGGTGGGGGAATCGAAGGCCGCTAATTTCAATCGTGCCGGTGATAAGGCTCGTCAACACATTGCATGTTGGTGTCGTGTCCTGAATGATCAGTCCCAGTCTGAACAGACACTGAAAAGCGCGTTGGAAGCAATCAATGCATCCGATCTTCATTTTCCCTTGATTGCAAAGCCGGATATGGGCTGCCGTGGACAGGGGGTACGTATCGTGCGTGATGCCGTCGAAGTGGCGGCGTACTTACAGGTTTTTCCTGATGGTGGGCAGGTCCTGTTCCAGCAACTGGTGCCTTATGAGGCCGAAGCCGGTATTTTCTATATTCGGATGCCTGGTGAAGAGAAAGGACAGATCTTTTCCATAACCCTGAAATACCAGCCTTATGTCTACGGCAATGGTATTGATACCTTGAGAACTCTAATCCAACAGGATTCCAGGGCCGGGCAGCTCACGCATCTGTATTTCAAGCGCCACGAGGCCTTTCTGGACCAGGTGATTCCCGAAGGGCAGCCATTTAGACTGGCCTTTGCGGGAAGTCATAGCCGGGGCGCTATTTTCAGGGATGGACGCCATTTGATCACCGATACGCTCACGACAGCCTTTGATCAGATTTGTAAGGATATTGATGGGTTCTACTACGGGCGCTTTGATGTGCGCTTTCGCGATACCCGGTCTCTGCAGGAAGGAAAAGATTTCACTATTCTGGAAATAAACGGCGTCAGCAGTGAAGCGGCACATATCTGGGATGCTGATTCTTCCCTGCGTGAGGTTTATAGAACGCTGTTTCATCAGTACAACACGCTGTTTCGTATCGGAGCCATTAACCGGCGCCGGGGCTCAAGACCTGATGGGCTTCTTGAACTCATCAAGGGTTGGCAGAAGGAAAAGCGTCTTGGGCGACATTATCCGGATACCGAATAAAACTCGTCATGGAATGAGGACATAAAAATGCAACGTATCCTGTTTAGTCTTGCTGTGTTGATGCCATTGTTGCTGGGAGGTCCTGCTACTGTTTCGGCAGATACCATCTATACCGGCTACTTCAGTAACAAGGCGGTAGGCGGGTATGACACCGTGGCTTATTTTACCGAGGGGAAGCCTGTCGAAGGCAGCAGCAAATTCAAGCATCGCTGGCAGGGCGCAGACTGGTATTTCAGTAGCGCCGAAAACCTCGAAACCTTCAGGGAACTGCCTGAACGCTATGCACCGCAATACGGTGGACACTGTGCCTGGGCCGTGGCGGCGAGGAACGACCTTTACAAGGGAGACCCGGAGCACTGGAAAGTTGTGGATGGAAAGCTTTATCTTAATTATGACAAGTCAGTGCAGGATCGCTGGTTGAAGGATATTCCCGGGTTCATTACCAAGGGGGATGAAAACTGGCCTGCACTGAACAATAACTAAACGCCAGGGAGGCAACATGTCCCGGAAGATAAAGTGGATTCTGTCCGCATATATTGCATTTATCTTTGTCCAGTCACTGTTCTTCAAGTTTTCGGATGCACCTGAAACCCAGTTTATTTTCGGGACACTGGGGGAATGGTCAGGACTGGACTGGTTTGGACAGTATGGTGCCTACGGTGTAGGGATTGCTGAACTGATTGCCTCGATTCTGTTGTTTACACCCTTGAGGTTATACGGCGCAGCCATGGCATCGTGCATCATGATTGGCGCGATATTTTTTCATCTGTTTACGCCGCTGGGCATCCCTATGCCTGAGTTCAACGAGGCCGGTGAAATCATTGGGGATGATGGCGGGTTGTTGTTTATTAATGCCTGTATCGTTTGTGCCAGTGCTATTGCTGTTACGGTGATGGATCTGATCCAGACCAATCATCCGTTCAGGCATTTGTTTGCAAAGCGCAGTATTTTCCGGGAAGACGATATTCCGGACTGAATAAGAACATAAAAAAGTCAGGAAGACGCCATGCTTGCGATGTCACCATTTCGGCTGCCAATGCCATCACGGCTGAAATTTCTGCAACCGCTGCTGGAGCGGTTGCTCGGTCTCAGCTATCTGGATCGTCTTTACCGGCAGCGGGTACATACGGAAACACCTGGGGATTTTGTCAGGGTCGCATTAAGACTACTTGGGCTTCGCTATACCGTCACCAGCGATATTGTTGACAGCGTGCCTGCAGAGGGGCCGCTGGTGGTGGTCGCCAATCACCCGTTTGGTGGCGCGGAAGGCCTCGCAATCATTGATATGTTGCTGAAAGTCCGGCCGGATACGCGTGTGCTGGCAAACCAGGTCCTGAACGGCATACCGGAGCTGCGGGAACTCTTCATCGGCGTGGATATTCTGGGTGTGCAGAATCGTCGCCAGGCGAACCGTAAAGCCGTTGACCGTGCCCGTGAATGGGTCAGGGGTGGTGGTGTTTTACTGATTTTTCCGGCGGGTGAAGTGGCCAGCTGGAGCTGGAAAAAACGACGGGTGACAGAAGCGTCATGGCGTACAACTGCCGCCAGTATTATCCGGGATACCGGGGCCAACGCACTACCTGTTTATGTTGCCGGAAGTAATAGCCGGTTGTTTCACATACTAGGTGTCGTACATCCTGTACTGAGAACATTGCGACTGATCAGAGAGCTGATTAACAAACGAGACCAGGTGATCCAACTGTCGCCGGGTAAGCTGATCACACCGTCCGACAGACGTCAGCTGGATAATGACAAGGCTCTGACCAACTTTCTACGCCTTAATACCCTCCTGCTACGCGAGCATGCTACAGACTCTGGGTTCGACAATACGTCACCACAGGGTAGAACGTTCCAACCCTTGATTGAGCCAATGCCAAGGGAATTGCTGGTAGAAGATGTCAGCCAGCTGGCACCTGAGCGACGTTTGCTGGCAAAAAATGAGATGGAGATATGGTGCGCGCCGGCTGCCGAGTTGCCCCATGTCCTCCAGGAGATTGGCCGGTTGCGTGAGCTGACGTTCAGGGCTGTCGGAGAGGGAACCGGGTATGAAGTGGATGTTGATCAGTATGATCGTGACTACCTGCATCTGTTTCTATGGCACAAAAGTCGACAGGAAATTGTGGGAGCCTACCGTCTGGGGCTTGTTGACCGTCTTTATGAACAGCAGGGGCTTGAGGGCATTTATTCCCGCAGCCTGTTTCAATACGACAATACATTTCTGAAAAAACTGGGCGGCTGCCTTGAAATGGGGCGGTCTTTTGTACGGCCTGAGTACCAGAAAAGTATTACGGCATTGATGTTCCTGTGGAAAGGCATCGGTGCATTTGTGGTCAGGAACCCCCGTTACCGGATACTGTTTGGTCCGGTCAGTATCAGTAGTGATTACAGCCAGCTTTCACGACAGCTGATGGCCAATTGCCTGCAGGCGAATAATTACGACAAGACACTGGCAGACCTGGTGCGACCCACATCACCGCTGGCCGATGAGCCGACCGCATTGTGGGATCCCGATCATCTGGAAGGATTAAGCCATGTGGAGGGATTGTCGCTACTGATACAAACCATTGAAAAAGATAAAGGTGTTCCCATTCTTATCAAGCATTACCTGAAGCTGCAGGGTGAGTTTGCCGGTTTTAATGTCGACAAGAATTTCAACAATGCACTGGATGGCTTGATTGTTGTTGATCTGAAAAAAGTTGATGATCGTATGCTGGGGAAATACCTGGGCAATGACGGTGTGACGCAGTTTCGGGAACTGCATGGTTATGTGGCGGCATAAACCGCCACATACTGAGTGAGATTAGAGTGTCTGCCGATGACGTAATGTCGCAGGAGCCATGCCCAGCGAGAATTGAACGGGGATATCCAGGTAGTTCAACACTATCGAGATCATTGCGCTGTGGTGAATCGTATGGCTCTGGAGAAACAGCAGTTCACGAATCACTGTCGTGGTGGTAACAATCGGATCATCTGCATCATCATCTGAGGCAAACGCTGTGATGGACATAATATGGCATTCACAGCCTTTCTCCTGTAACCGTTTCAACCGGTGAACGATGCCATCGATACGAGTGATTGCAAGTTCTCGAATGGTTTCCAGTGAAGGATCCCTGGGGCGTTGATCATAGTTGACCTCCCGCTCACCAAGGCTGATAAAAAAACGCTCGTAATGTTCAAGTACATGACGGACATGCTGCCCGATGCTACTGACACTGATATCGGCTCTATAGGTGAACGTATCGTCACCAATCGCCTGAAGCTGATCGCGTAAATCCTTGAGGCACCGAATATTTGCCTCCACAGTCCTTTGCAACGGCATACTGATTTTCCTGTTGGTTCAACTAAGTCGCCTTAGATAGCTTAGTCATTGTTACGTATTTTGAAAGGGGTTGTGAATGGTTACTTGAGGCTATGCGTACACAGCGTGGAAGTCGATGCGTCACAGTGCCGTGAAAAGGAAAAATAAGGACTATGGTCTGAGTCGTATTTGTACGTATGTGTAAGAAAGGTGTAGCCTGTTACGGTAACCAGCAGTAAAGCAAATTCAGGTTTTTGGAACCACAACGACATGTTCCATACAGCGTATTACTACGCCGACTATCGCCAGCCTCAATGGCGTCGTTGAGCGTAACCGTTTAACTGCGTCATTGAGGCGTTTTGATCGACCGAACACGGGTTCGAAGGTCAAATCGCAAGTGGCGCAGTCGATGGAACCAACCCCGCCTGCCTCCTTCCGAGATTCCCCCCCAGAGCCCGAACCTGTTTATCACATCCATTAGGAATCATCTGTTTGCAAGGGGGCAGTATGCGAAACAGACTCATAGGCAGCGCGCTGATTATCGCGGGGACTTCACTTGGCGCCGGAATGATCGCCATGCCTTTGGCGACCGCCGTGATCGGCTTCTGGCCAGCATTAATCTTGATGTTATTGAACTGGGCTCTGGCAACCTATTCTGGTCTGCTGGTGGCGGAAACCTGTCGTGCCTGCCCGGGTACGACCTCCTTGTACGGTGTCGCCGGCCAGCTGCTTGGGCGACCCGGACAACTGGTTGCGTCGCTGGCCACCCTGTTTCTTCCTTATGCGTTGTGCGCCGCCTACATCACCGGAGCGGCAGGGCACCTTAATGGTAGCCTGAACCACTGGTTCAATATTGTTTTACCGGAAGGGGGCGCAGCTATCGGTGTGACAGTCCTGTTTGCCGGGATCATTGTCATCAGTACCAGCAGTGTGGATCTGGTGACACGCGGACTGTTCATGTTGAAGGTGATGATGCTGGTGTTGCTGATAGGTTTGCTGCTGCCGAAGGTCGAAACCTCATACCTGAATACAGTGCCAGTGTCTGATGGTGTAGTCTGGGCGGCACTGCCATTATTTTTTACGTCTTTTGGCTTTCAGGCGACAGTGCCCAGCATTGTTCGCTATCTGGAAGATAAACCGGCCAACATTCGTCCGGCAGTGGTTATCGGCAGCACTTTGCCTCTCATTGTCTACCTGCTCTGGGTCATTAGCACGAATGGCGTGTTGCCCCAGGGGCTTTTGGTTACCATGCAGAATGGACAGGATCCCGTCAGCGCACTGGTGATTGGATTGACCCGGCATGGCGACTCCCTTTGGATTTCAACAGCGGTCAATCTGTTTGCGATTCTTGCACTGGCAACATCGTTTCTGGGTGTCGCGCTTGGTTTATTCGATTACCTTTCCGAGGCATTCCAGCGTAACAGTACATTCGGTGGTCGTCTGCAGACGGCCGTGATCACATTTATACCACCGCTGCTGGTATCACTGTATTTCCCTGATAGCTTTATCACGGCGTTAGGTTTTGCTGCAATTGCGCTGGTAGTTCTTGCGATTGCCCTGCCTGTTGTTATGACATGGAAGTTGGCAGGAAGTCACCGTGAAGGGGGGGATCAGTTTTATGGTGGAAAGTGGGCGCTGGGTTTGATGATGTCTACAGGTGTGCTGATTATCCTGGCACAACTTGCTATAGCCTCAGGGGTGTTGCCCAGTATCGGTTAAATAAAATGCATGAAGGTGATGGACTACCTTCATGCATGCTTATAGCTTTATTCGGCACACTGTAAATTAATAGGCTTCTTTTGGCATTCTTTCTCAGTACATGAAAAAATAGTATGAATGTCGTTTTTATAAACGACATATGACACTAGCATGATTGCTATAAATAGAGTTAGTCGTCAATATCAGATGTCACCATAGGTCTTTTCATTAAAATTATTGCCAACGGGTTTCGTCGCCAATTATTTTTAGGGTAAAGGTTGGTGTCACTCTGATGCTTATTGCTATTATTTGTTTCAGGTTTTGTTGCATTGTTGTAATCCTTCCTTGCTCTGGGTCGGTTTTGGGTTGTATGGGGTCGTGTTGTTTTTAGGGCATATTTTTAATATGTATATTTCTT
>NZ_BAAJPA010000024.1:0-47463 GCF_057552235.1 Kistimonas ophiarachnellae
GTCCAGGGTGCCTGTCAGTGTCGGCGTCGTGTCATTGGTCTTGACCCCGTCCGCCAAGGTGTCCTGGTCACCGGTGTCTTCACTCACCGCCGTCACCGTGATGGTGTTGTTCGTCGCCGGGCCCGTGGTGTCCAAGGTAAACGTCAGCTCGGCGCTGGCTACTGACGCGTTGCCCGCCGCATCCACCTGCCGCACTACGACACTATTTCTGCCTTCCTCGGCGGTGAAACTGTCAGACCAGGTACTGCCACCATCGATGCTGTACTGAACCGCCGCGTCGGCTTCGACGCCGTCCACGGTCAGCGAGCCGTCACTGGTAATTCCAGCCACCAGGCCCGTGTCAGTTGTCAGCCTGACCGTTGGCGCCTCCGGATCGGTCGTGTCCAGGGTGAACGTCAGCTCGGCGCTGGCTACTGACGCGTTGCCCGCCGCATCCACCTGCCGCACTACGACACTATTGCTGCCTTCCTCGGCGGTGAAACTGGTACTCCATGTAGCACCACCATCAATGCTGTACTCAACAATGGCTCCACTTTCCAAACCATCAATATTCAGTGTTCCATCAGAAGTAATCAGATCATTGTCGTTATAAGTATCATTCGCCAGACTGATAACCGGCGCAGACGGAGCAACGGTATCAGTGATAACTTCGTTATTGTCATCTGCAGCAATACCGGAAGAATCAAAAGAGTTTTGGCCATCGGAACCTACCGCTTCCCCGATTTCAACCTCTACTGCCAATCCGCTCAATTCAAGAACAGGCTGCCCCTCAAAACCACTATTTGACGGCCCACCTGATGTGATCACTCCCCCTTCAAAACCCGCGGCAGGCGCTGGCAGGCTATCAATGTCTTCTACTGTGGAAGGCTCTTCAAGCTCAGCTGAAAGTGTGGGATCAGCCTCTCGGAAATCAACACTCTGATTGAGAGTGTCGTGAATTGTCTCCAACTCAGACTCACTGGATACCAGCCCCTGAATTCCCTTCTCTAACAACGTGGCCAGATCAAAGATTTCAGCATTACCAATAGTTACTTTTTCAGCACTGCTAACGACATCGATAAAAACGACACCATCTTGCCCCGTATGAATCACTTCTTCCGCATAAACGGTATCACCGACCTTAAGGACACGTTCCTTACCGTCAGCAGTTACAGCTTTAACCCGACCAGTAACAGATTGAACTGTTCCTATGACCTGCTGTAAAACAGGTGTTGAAATAGTTTCCATAGTAAAGTTTCCTTATTTTGTGTTCGGACGTCCTTCATCCGAAAAATTATTATTAATGTTTATTAGTAATCTTTTATTCAGCGTTCACTGAACGCTATCTGTTTTGCCCGCAGCACTGGTTTAAGCAGATACGCAAGCAGGGTTTTCTTGCCGGTCAGAATATCAACCGTCGCAACCATGCCGGGAATCACCGGCTTACTGTTGTCTGATTCCCCAAGGTAACTCTGATGGGTCTTGATTCTGGCCAGGTAATAACTTTCGTCTTTTTCATCAAGAATGGTGTCAGCACTGATGTGGGTCAGGACGCCGTCCATGCCGCCGTGTATCGTGAAATCGTATGCCGTAAAACGAACCGTCGCCTTCTGGCCCGGATGCAGGAATGCAATATCCTGCGGTCTTATTCTTGCTTCTACTTCTAATGTGTCGTCTACAGGTATCAACTCCATCATTTTCATGCCGGGCTGCACGACGCCACCTTCAGTATTGACCAAAATCTGTTTAACGACACCTTTCATCGGCGCACGTACCCGGGTTCGCTCCACCTGATCACTCACAGCCGTTTCCTTGGCAGATAATTCGTGCAACAGGGCAAGCGTTTCATTCAACTCAACCCTGACCTTGTTGGAAAAAGTCAGTTTGACTTCATTGATACGCTGTCGTGTTTCCTGTTGCTGTGCCTCAATACGTTCGAGGTTTTCTTTCGCGATTTGTATTTCACCATAGGTGTCATTGGTCTGCCGTTCCAGTCTTAATACTTCCACCCTGGAAACCGCGCCCTCTTTTGCCAGATCACGAGACAAACCCAACTCTTCATCCAGCAGTGCATAACGCTGTTGCAGCATTGCCAGCTGCGCCCTGGTTTCAGCCATCTGTTTTTGCTGCTGGATTAACTGCTGCTGGAACACGCCAACCGAACTGGCCAGCTCCTGACGACGACTCTGGTACAACGCTTTCTCACGGGCTGCCAGCTCAGGGATATTACGGATTAATGATTCCGGCATTTCGGGATCAGTACCTTCCACCTCGGCCTGGAGACGCGCCTTTCGCACCAACAGGGCATAACGACTGGCTAACTGCCCCTGCTGGTTTGCTGTAAAACGGGTGTCGTCCATGATCATCAACACCTGGTCTTTCTCAACCAGATCGCCTTCGGATACCAGAATTTTTTCAACGATACCGCCTTCCATATTCTGGACATCCTGCACCTGACTGGAGGGAATGACCTTGCCATCCCCACGGGTTACTTCATCAATTTCACACCAGGCGGCCCAGGCAATGAAACAGAAGAGGAACAGCCCCAGGATAAACAACAGCGGACGGCTGCCACGGGTGACGCCTCGAATCTCCCCGTCGGTGGCGCTGTGCCAATAGCCTTCTTCATTTTGGGCATTAACGTCGGTGGGTGAACTGCTCATATCAGGCCGTCACCTCCGCTGCAGACGCTGTCCTGGATTGCGCAGCCAGCATTTCCTTTGCGTCACCACTGGCCCTGACCCTGCCGCCATCAAGCACAATGATACGATCCATGATATCCAGCAAACTGGCCTTATGGGTGACCAGGAAAATGGTTTGCTTTTCCAGCGCCATCAGCACCTGCCGAAAGCGCGCCTCGGCCTGCGAGTCCATCGCGCCCGTTGGTTCATCGAGGATTAACGCCTTTGGTCGTGTAACAAGCGCCCTTGCCAACCCGACAGCATGCGCCTGACCACCCGACAGATGACGACCTCCCTCGCCTACCTGGAAATCCAGACCGGCGCTGCCGGATTCCACCATGCTGATCAGCCCGACTTTCTCCAGCGCCTCCAGGATATCGTTGTCTGTGATGCCTGATCGATGCATAGTGATGTTGTCGCGCAGTGTGCCGTTAAACAGCTCTGTCCGCTGTCCGACATAGCCCACCTGTCCACGCAGCCAGGAAGGATCCAGTTGGCGAATATCCACACCATCGATAGCGATGTTGCCTGATGATGGCTGCCAGAACCCCATCAGCAACTGTAAAAACGTGCTTTTGCCTGAACCCATACGCCCCAGAACGGCCATACGCGTTCCTGCGGGAATAGACAGGTTAATATCACTGAGCAATGCTGGCGCTTCCGGGTAAGCGAACGACACATTATTAATATCCCACGCACCCGAAAACGACGCTGGTCGGAGCAACTGCCGTGTTTCCGGATATTCCTGGGGAAGATTCATAATCTGCCCGGTGTGATCCAGTGCCTGGATCGTTTTTTGATACTGGTTCAACAGCCCTATAACCTGGGAAACCGGCGCCGCGCAGCGACCAGAAATCATCATGATTGCAATCAAGCCGCCCATGGATAGCTCACCAGCGCTGATCAGGTAGACACCGGCAATGACCATGGCAAGCGTATTTAGCTGCAACAAAAACGTTGCTGTCTGGGTAGACAGCGTCTGCAACTGCCGGATTTTCAGTGACGCATCGGCGACATCACGGTTCAGGGCGCTCCACTGCTGTTGATTCTGTCGTTCAACATTACAGGTCTTCACTGATACCAGCCCCAACAGCAGTTCCATCAGGAAATTCTGACGCTGTGCGGATACCTGCTGCTGTCGTGCAATAACCCGCTGTAGTGGACGGTTCAAAACCCAGGCCAACAGCAGGGAAAGTCCAATGCAGACTACGGGAATAGCCACCAGCCAGCCACCCAGCCAGACCACCAGCCCCAGAAACAACACGACAAAGGGAAGATCAATAAACGCCATCACTGTCGTGGACGTGATAAAGCTGCGAACGCTGTCGAATTCCGCCAGCTGGTTCATCAGATTGCCGGCACTGGCCGGACGGGCAGCCAGGTTAAGCCCCAGCAACCTGTCGATCAACCGGGAGGACAACGTGAGATCGACCTGACGGCCAGCAAGATCAATATATCGGGTACGAATCAGCCGAATGGCAAATTCAAAAAGAAAGGCAAGGAAGACGCCAGACGCCAGCATCCACAGGGTTTCAAACGCCTGGTTAGGCACTACCCGGTCGTAGACGTTCATAACAAACAGGGGGGAAACCACGGCCAACAGGTTGACCAGCAGGCTTGCTGACAGCACGTCCCGATAGACACGCCAGTAAGGCGCAAGCACCTGCCTGAACCAGCCATAGCGATCACCGCCATGACCTGGGACCGTCTCGGTTTTTATCGTATTCTCGGCATCCATTTGGCTGACTCTCAGCTTTATCCGGCTATCACGTCCTGTCGTCTAGTCGGCTATTCAGACAATGCGGAAGAATCTGAGAACTCCGTCACACTTCTGATACAACGGTGCCATTTTTACACGCGAAGTCAGCGTTTATCAACCCTTCCAATGCAAAGGGTCAGCATCAGGTAAATATCACTTACAGTTTCTGGCACACAAGATGAAGGCAGGAAACAGATGCCTGCCTTTCCCTCCTCCCCGGCACTGGTGAAACCAGCGACCAAAGTCGCTTAACCAAGAAATTTATGGTACGCGGGGTTATCCGTTTCTTCCCAGAAATGGTAACCAATTTCCTCAAGGCATTTCGGTACCAGTGCACGCTCACTCTCCAGCACCTGCATTCCAACTACGACACGACCGTAAGCCGCGCCATGATTGCGGTAATGAAACAGGGAAATATTCCAGCGGTTCCCCAGCCGTTCGAGGAAACGGAGCAATGCCCCGGGACGCTCGGGAAACTCAAACCGATAAACCACTTCATTGGTCACTGACGGACAATGACCGCCTACCATGTGCCGGGTGTGTAATTTGGCCATTTCGTTATCGGTCAGATCCTGAACGGGATAGCCCGCATTCTCCAGGCTATCTACCAGCGCCTGACGGGTTTCCGTTTCCGGGTTCACCTGGACGCCAACAAAAATCACGGCATCACTGTCATCGTGATAACGGTAATTGAACTCGGTAATGTTGCGACGCCCGATGGCATCACAAAAGGTTTTGAAACTGCCGGGGCGCTCAGGAATCGTAACAGCCAGAATGGCTTCACGCTTTTCACCCAGCTCTGCGCGCTCAGAGACATAACGCAGTCGGTCAAAATTGATATTAGCGCCACTGTCGATTGCCAGCAGTGTCTGACCACTGACACCGTTCTGTTCCACGTATTTCTTCAGACCAGCCAGACCAACAGCACCGGCGGGTTCCGCTACCGAACGCGTATCGTCAAAAATATCCTTGATAGCAGCACACACCTCATCAGCGCTGACAGTGATAACCTCATCCACACAACTCTGGCAAATGCGGAATGTCTCTTTCCCAATCTGGGAGACCGCCACACCATCCGCAAAAATACCCACCTGCGAAAGCACAACACGCTCACCTGCTGCCAACGCCGCTTTCAGGCAGGCTGATTCTTCATACTCAACACCGATGATACGGACATCCGGTCGTACATATTTCACGTAGGCAGCAATACCGGCAATCAGACCACCGCCGCCTACCGGAACAAAGATCGCATTCAGTGGTTCCGGATGCTGGCGCAAAATCTCCATCCCGACCGTACCCTGACCGGCAATTGTGTCGACATCGTCATATGGGTGGATATAGGTATAACCGTGCTCACTCACTAATTCCATTGAGTGCGCCAGCGCCTGATCAAATGCATCTCCGTGAAGAATCACTTTAGCCCCGCGGGCACGAACCGCACGGACTTTGATATCCGGCGTCGTCTGGGGCATCACAATCACCGCCTTGATCCCCAGCTGCTTCGCCGCCAGCGCCAACCCCTGGGCATGATTACCCGCCGAGGCGGCAATCACCCCCCGGACTTTCTCATCATCCGTCAGCTGGGATACCTTGTTATAAGCGCCACGAATCTTGAAGGAAAAGACCGGCTGCAGATCCTCGCGCTTAATCAGCACCGTATTATTGAGTCGCTCCGACAGGAACGGGGCAGGATCAATCGGCGTTTCCACCGCTACATCGTAGACCCTGGCTTCAAGTATTTTTTTTATGTACTGATCCAGCATGGCTTCGCTTCTTGTACTTCTGATTGTGCCTGCATTGTAATGAAATTAGTGATCAGGATATAGAGGAAACCCTCCCTGTCGAGCCCCTCTGCAAGTGCTATTAGATAAAACAAAGGTAAGCAGGCCGTCTCGCCTGCAAGTGGCGCAATAATTCGAGAATGAAATAACAATTATGTATTTATTACAAAAACAGAAAACCACACAAGAAACATCGTACAGAATCAGGCTTAAATTAAATGAACAACTTCTAATCCTGTGACAATGGAGCACTACAATGTCAATCATAAAAAACAATGACGGTGTCAGACTTTTCCTTAAAGACGCCATTAGCTATACAAGACAAAATGGACAGTCCAGAGCCAAGGCTATTTTTTACTGTTTTTTCGGAAAAAAACTAACCACTGAAAAAGCCAAAACATTCATCAAAGACAATCCTGAATATCCTTTATCCATAAGAATTCAAGAAAAAATGGAAGATCGATCCGTATCATCAACACCAAGCACATTGTCAACACGGGCGACTCTGCCTAATAAAACAAGCCAGCCAAATACCACTAGCGAACCTAACCCGAACGACAAGCCTTTATATGACATGATCCTTGAGGCACTCTCTGAGCATAAGCGCTCAACATCAGAATTAGCAGGTTTAGATTCAGACGCGGTTGTAGAAAAAATTAGAGAAATGGGGATTATGGATAGGCAAGACTGGAACATGATCAATTTTAACAAAAGCACAACAGACTTCAGCAATATTATTGCCTATGAGAAACAAAAGGGATCCGATTAGCCATAATACCCTTACCTTCAGGCTCAAACCTCTAAAAATGTCTATTATGGGCCAACACTGTAATACTTTGGGCAATGTTGCCCATACACGTGATCACAAATATCGATATCAATCGCTCAGATGCTGCTGAAAAGCTACTTGAAGCCTATACAACTAATGGCATTGCCTATTTTTCAGGATTAGCTATTACCACGGCTCAGCATCAAAAAAGGCTGATAAAGCTCGCCCACACTTTTTTTCATGGTTTCTCTGAAGATGAAAAAAACACGTTTCGATTTGGTTCCCCAGGTTTTGAGCGCGGCTATGAACGAGTGGGCTCTGAGCGCTATTTTGATGGTGATGATGCCGCTGGTGCAGATTTCAAAGAATCCTTTGCATCCCCCAATGACGACAGTGTGGACTGGCCTGCGGCACTGGTAGCATCCGGATTCAAACCCGAGCTGGATTATTTTCGCAGACTGGCCCACGAGGCCAGCCTGACCATTCTCTCGCTGTTGGAACAGGCGCTCGCCATTCCTGAGGGGCTTCTGATCAATCGCCACTTGCCAGCACACCATAACAGTACGTTCCGAATTAACCATTATCCCGCCCTGAAACGCTCAGCGCGCAACGGCAATATACGACTATCAGAGCACACGGATTACGACACTTTATCCCTGCTGATTCCTTTGGATGATGTACCTGGTTTCCAGATCCGTTCGCCTTTGGGCGAATGGATTTCGGTCCCTCGAAAACCAAACACCCTGCTGGTTCATGTCGATGATCTGCTGGCCCGCTGGAGTAACCACCGTTTGGTCGCAACACCCCATCGGGTTATCGCAGACTCCGACGCAAATATCTGGCCGGAACGTTATTCCATGGTTTATTTCTGCTGCCCGGCCAAAGAAACCATTATCGATGCCCGCGACCTCTTTCCGGATGAGTCTCCGCTCTATCCTCCCATCAGTGCAGGCGATCACCTTACAGAACGCCTTAATCAGGCCTATCAACACAGTTATCGCCAACCCGGAAGCTGAGAGGCTGCACCAAGATCAGGACAGGCAGAAACGTATCCCCTATAATCCGCGCAAATTCTTCCGACCACAGGAACCGTCATGACCCAGGACGAACTGAAACAGGCCGTGGCCCGCGCGGCGCTGGACCATATTCTGCCTCACCTTGAAAGCGACATGATTCTCGGCATTGGCACCGGCTCCACGGCCAACTGTTTTATTGATGCGCTGGCGGAGTTCAAGGATCGTTTCGATGGTGCCGTTGCCAGCTCAGAAGCCTCAGCCGAGCGCCTCAAGTCCCATGGTATTCCGGTCTATGACTTGAACACTGTCAGCGAACTTCGCTTTTATATTGATGGTGCCGATGAAACCAACGAACACCTGCACCTGATCAAGGGCGGTGGCGCAGCTCTGACACGGGAAAAGATTGTGGCAGCGGTTGCCAGAGAGTTCATCTGTATCGCTGACGACAGTAAGCTGGTTGATGTATTGGGTAATTTCCCGCTACCAGTGGAAGTTATTCCCATGGCCCGCAGCCACGTCGGTCGGGAACTGGTGAAACTGGGTGGCGACCCGGTTTACCGGGAAGGCGTTGTCACAGATAACGGCAATATCATTCTGGATGTCTGGAATATGAATATTCTCAACCCGGTTGAAATGGAGCAGTCCATTAACCAGATTACCGGCGTAGTGACTAATGGCCTGTTTGCCACGCGCCCAGCCAATCTGCTGTTGCTGGGAACCTCTGAAGGCGTAAAGACCCTGACAGGAAAATAAGATATTCAGTCCTTCTCCAACACATAAAACTCCCGTGCCAAAGGCATTAAACGGCACGGGACGACCAACCCGAATTACGTACAAATACTGTCATTTCAGCCAATTTTCCTGTATACAGAACAGCGACGCACCGGGATCGTGCACAACACAACAACACACACGATAAAGTACAACAATAACGGGCATAACAATGAAACAGAGCATAACCCGAAAACTCGCCGGTCTAACGGCGGCAATCGCCCTGACCTGTTCTGCAGCACAGGCCGAAGAAACCCTGAAAATTGGCCTGGCCGGCCCTGTCACCGGTCCTGTCGCACAATACGGTGACATGCAGTTCACCGGCGCCAAGGCAGCGATTGAACAGATCAACCTTGCCGGTGGTATTAACGGCAAGATGCTCGAAGGTGTCGTTTATGATGATGCCTGTGATCCAAAGCAGGCCGTTGCTGTCGCTAACAAAATTGTGAACGACGATATCCGTTTTGTCGTAGGACACCTTTGCTCCTCTTCTACCCAGCCAGCGTCTGATATCTATGAAGATGAAGGCATCCTGATGATTACCGCCGCATCCACCAGCCCTGACATCACCACACGCGGCTACCAGATGATCTTCCGGACCATCGGCCTGGACAGCATGCAAGGGCCAACCGCAGCCCGTTACATCATCGATAACATAAAGCCTGAGCGTGTGGCGGTTATCCATGACAAGCAGCAGTATGGCGAAGGCCTGGCAACGTCTGTTCGTGACAACCTCAAAGATGCAGGCGTCAATGTTGTGATGTTTGAAGGTGTTACCACCGGAGAAAAAGACTTCTCAGCCCTGATCGCCAAGCTCAAGAAAGAAAATATCGACTTTGTCTACTACGGCGGCTATCACCCTGAACTGGGGCTGATTCTTCGCCAAAGTGGTGAAAAAGGTCTCAAGGCACAATTCATGGGCCCTGAGGGCGTGGGTAACAAGGACATCTCTGGCATTGCCGGTGAAGCCTCTGAAGGTCTGCTCGTAACTCTGCCGAAGAGCTTTGACCAGGATCCTAACAATAAGGCTCTGGTCGACTTTATCAGTGCCAAGAACGAAGACCCCAGCGGTCCCTTCGTCTTCCCGGCCTATGCAGCGGTACAGGTTATGGTTGATGGCATGAAACTGGCTGACAGCGAATCGCCCGAAGCCGTTGCCGAAGCTCTGCGCGCCAACAGCTTCAACACGCCAACTGGCACCCTCAGCTTTGACGACAAAGGCGATCTGCAAGACTTCAGTTTTGTCGTCTACAGCTGGCATGCCGACGGCACCAAGACTGCAGTAACAGAATAACGGACGCTATAAACCTTGAGCGGGCTTCTTCCCTCGTGTTGAAGCCCTCAGGCGCAGCATCCAGGATGCCCAACAGGCTTACCGGATGCTTCAACCCGCTATCCACAAGAATAAGCAGTACTTATGCCTGAAGCAGCCTACTATTTTCTCCAGCAGACGCTGAACGGCCTGACGCTCGGCAGCGCCTATGCACTCATTGCCATCGGCTACACGATGGTTTACGGCATTATCGGAATGATCAATTTCGCCCACGGCGAAGTCTACATGATAGGCAGTTACGTGGCGTTTATCGTTCTGGCCATTCTCACCATGTTTGGTATCGACAGCGTCACCCTGTTGCTGGTCGCCGCCTTTTTTATCAGTATCGTCATCACCAGTATTTACGGCTTTTCCATTGAACGTGTCGCCTATCGACCGTTGCGCGGCACTAATCGTCTGATTCCGTTGATTTCCGCCATCGGCATGTCCATTTTTCTGCAGAACTATGTCCGGCTGGCGCAAGGATCAAGGGACATCGCCATGCCCAGCCTGATCACCGGAGGCTGGACCATCGGACCGGAAGACGGCTTTCATGCCACCCTGTCCTGGATGCAGCTGGTGATATTCCTGGTCACCCTGTGCTCCATGGTGGCACTGACCTTTTTTATCTCACGTTCCCGACTCGGACGCGCCTGTCGCGCCTGTGCCGAAGACCTTGGCATGGCCAACCTGCTGGGCATCAACACCAATACCATTATTGCACTGACGTTTACGATCGGTGCTGCCCTCGCAGCGGTTGCCGGTGTACTCCTTGGTCTCTACTACGGCGTCATTAATCCTTACCTCGGTTTTCTTGCCGGGCTTAAAGCCTTTACTGCTGCGGTACTGGGAGGCATCGGCAGTATCCCTGGCGCCATGCTGGGCGGCCTGATCCTGGGTCTTACCGAAGCCTATACCGCAGGCTATTTATCGTCTGAATATAAGGATGTTGTCGCATTCAGCCTGCTGGTGCTGATCCTGTTATTCCGTCCCACCGGGATTCTCGGCAAGCCGGAGGTAGAAAAGGTATGAACCGAACCAGTTTTTTCAATGCCTTGATCGCCTCCGGCGTTCTGTTGTTGCTGACCGGATTCATGGTAGGACTCCGGTTAGAGCAGGATGGTACGGTACTCAGAGTCGTCGGTGCACCAGACACGGTCATCAAAACGATTCTTGCCGGCGCCGTCTGTGTGTTCCTGTTCCAACTGTTTCGCGCGCCCATTACCGGATTCTGGCAGGGCGCCCGCTCACAACTGCCAGACGTAAGCCGTTTAAAGCCTGATCTCAGCGGCCACACCAACCTGAAACGCACATTGCTGTGTTTTCTTGTGGCCGGTCTCATTATCTGGCCTTTCTTTGCCTCCAGGGGCAGTGTGGATCTGGCAACCCTGACACTGATTTACGTCATGCTGGGACTGGGGCTGAACATTGTCGTCGGCCTTGCAGGCCTGCTCGATCTTGGCTACGTCGGCTTTTACGCGGTTGGCGCCTATAGCTATGCCCTGCTGAACCAATACTTTGGGCTGGACTTCTGGAGCTGCCTGCTTATCGGCGGCGCCATGGCCGCGCTGTTCGGGTTTATACTCGGCTTTCCTGTCCTGCGGTTACGGGGAGATTACCTCGCCATCGTGACACTGGGCTTTGGTGAAATCATCCGGATACTGCTGAACAACTGGACGACAATCACCGGTGGCCCCAACGGCATCAGCCAGATTCCGAAACCTACCCTGTTTGGTCTTGAGTTCAGCCGGCGCGCCAAGGAAGAAGGTAACGTTCCCTTCCATGAATTCTTTGGTATTGATTACAGCAGCGGTTACAAAGTCATCTTCCTGTACCTGCTTGCATTACTGCTGGTCTTGATCACGGTATGGGTCATCAACCGACTTCTGCGCATGCCCATCGGTCGTGCGTGGGAAGCATTGCGTGAAGACGATATTGCCTGTCAGTCCCTCGGTCTGAACAAGACAGCGGTCAAGCTTTCGGCCTTTACGATTGGCGCTGCCTTTGCAGGCTTTGCCGGCACTTTCTTTGCCGCCCGCCAGGGATTCATCAGCCCTGAGTCGTTTACCTTCATTGAGTCCGCCATCATCCTTGCGATCGTGGTACTGGGCGGCATGGGTTCCCAGGTCGGGATTATTCTGGCCGCAATCGTGATGACCATCCTGCCGGAACTGGCCCGTGAATTTAACGAATACCGCATGCTGATGTTTGGTCTGCTGATGATTCTGATGATGGCCTGGCGACCACAGGGACTGCTGCCAATGAAGCGGCCTCATACCGCTCTGAAGCGAAGTAAATCGTCATCAACGGATAATGCACCGGAAACGACCGGTCATGCCGACGCAGTCTGAGGAGTATGAGTCATGGCACAACCCACCCTGCTGAAAGCCTCAGACCTGACAATGCAATTTGGTGGTCTGCGGGCTGTTGACCGCGTATCCCTGTCCGTCAACCAAGGAGAAATTGTTTCCATCATCGGCCCGAACGGTGCAGGAAAAACGACAGTTTTTAACTGTCTGACCGGCTTTTACAAGCCAACAGCCGGCACCATTCATTTTAATGGTGAAGCCATTCACCAGCTGCCGGGCTTCAAGATTTCCCGCAAAGGCATTGTGCGGACATTTCAGCATGTCCGCCTGTTTCGCAACATGACGGCGATTGAAAACCTGATGGTTGCCCAACACCGGCATCTGAATACCAGCCTGCTGGCAGGTTTGTTCAAAACACCAGACTATCGTCGTGCAGAGCAAGAAGCGATGGACAAAGCCGCCTGGTGGCTTGAACGCGTCAACCTGCTGGATCTGGCCAATCGCGATGCCGGAAACCTCGCGTATGGCCAGCAGCGCCGTCTGGAAATCGCCCGCTGTATGGTGACCAACCCCAGCCTGCTGATGCTGGATGAACCCGCAGCCGGCCTAAATCCCAGGGAAACGGATGAACTGGATCACCTGATCATGGAACTGCGGGATCAGCACAAAGTCTCCGTCATGCTGATCGAACACGACATGAAACTGGTCATGGGTATTTCCGACCGGATATACGTGATCAACCAGGGCGCCCCACTGGCCAGTGGCACACCGGACGAAGTGCGCAACCATCCTGATGTCATAAAAGCTTACCTGGGAGAAGCCTGATGCTGCGTGTTGAGAATGTCACTACCTGCTATGGCAAAATCCAGGCGCTGGATGATGTTTCGATTCAGGTCAACCGTGGTGAAATTGTCACCCTGATCGGCGCCAATGGCGCCGGCAAAACCACCCTCCTGATGACGATCTGCGGTGACCCAAAAGCAAGCAAGGGACGTATCTTCTTTGAAGACGAGGATATTACAGCAAAGACTACGCCCGAAATCATGCGCAGTGATATTGCCGTAGTACCAGAAGGGCGCCGTATATTTTCCCGTTTAACCGTTGAAGAAAACCTGCATATGGGCGGTTTTTTTACCGCGAAAGATGACTTTAATGCCATGCTCGAGCATGTATTGGAACTCTTTCCTCGCCTGAAGGAACGCTACCACCAGCGGGGCGGCACCATGTCCGGTGGTGAGCAGCAGATGCTGGCCATTGGTCGCGCCCTGATGAGTAAACCTCGTCTTCTATTCCTGGATGAGCCGTCACTGGGTCTTGCACCAATCGTTATCCAGCAGATTTTCGAGATCATTGAAAAATTGCGCGATGAAGGCATGACCATCTTCCTGGTGGAACAGAATGCCAACCAGGCTCTGCGATTGGCAGACAGGGGTTATGTACTGGAAAATGGCCGGATAGTGATGGAAGACTCAGGCCACAACCTGCTCATTAACGACGATGTTCAGCGAGCCTATCTGGGTGCTTAATGCGCCCAGCCCACCTTTTTATATAACTAAAAGTAATTACTTTTTAATTTATTAATATTTTTACTTATCAATAAATTCCGGTAAGGTCGGAATACTCGGTAAATGGCTTTACCTTTCAAGAAAAGCAACAAACAACGGACTTCTGCAGTAACGACCCCGGTCAACGACTGCCCTTTTAGCGGCACCCTGTTTTAGCGTCGCACCTCATAACAACGTCACCAAGCGACGACTACCTCTCATTACAGACTGGAGTGACAAACAGTGAACAAGCGTAACCGCTTCTTTGCAGCCGGTTTTGCAGCCCTTTTTTCCCTGGCGCTGGCAGGCTGCAATCCACAGGAAACCAATACCTCTGCTGCAACCTCCGAGACCAGTGATAATGCCAGTGCGCCCATCCGGGTAGGCATGTCCGGCGGTTATTACCCGTTCACCTTTGTTTCCCAGGATCAGCTGCAGGGGTTCGAAGTCGATGTCTGGAATGAAATCGGCAAGCGTATGAATAAGCCGGTAGAATTCATTACGGCACCTTTCTCAGGCCTGTTCGGCATGCTGGAAACCGGCAAAGTCGATACGATTTCCAACCAGATCACCATCACCGATGCACGACTGGAAAAGTATGGTTTCACTCAACCTTACGTCATTGATGGCGCACAGCTGACCATCAACAGCGATGACAACACCATTACCGGCCTTGAAGACCTCAAGGGCAAGAAAGTTGCCGTCAATCTGGGGTCCAACTATGAAACCCTGATCCGTAAGCAGGCCGTCAACCTGTTTGGTAACGAAACCGCCATCGATATCATCACTTACGACACCGGTATTGAACAGGAAGTCGCACTGGGTAGAATTGATGCCTTCGTCATGGATCGTTTGTCCGCTGCTGAACTGATCAAGAAATCCGGCCTGCCGCTGAAACCGGCCGGCACCCCGTTCGAAACCATCGAAAATGCCATGCCGTTTCTGAAAACCCCGGAAGCTGACGCCCTGCGCAGCAAGGTGGATGAAACCATTGCCGGCATGCGTGCCGACGGTACCCTGGCCGACATCTCCATCAAGTGGTTCGGCAGCGATATCACCAACCGGTCATAACCCGAGGAAACCAGCGCCAGTATCATGAGCAGTTTTGATTTTGATTACGCCCTGGGACTTGTCCCGATCATTCTGAAATACCTGGATGTCACCCTGTGGATGGCGTCCAGCTCACTGATCATAGCGCTTGCGATTGCCGTGATGCTGGCACTGGTGCTGACGTTTCGCCCCAAGGGGCTGACCGCACTCTGTGAACTGTTTATTTCTTTCTTCCGGGGCACGCCCCTGCTGGTTCAGCTGTTTCTGCTGTACTACGGTCTGCCCCAGCTGTTCCCCGCCCTGAAAAGTATGACCGCCTTCCAGGCTGCCGTGATCGGGCTGAGCCTGCACTTTTCCGCGTACATGGCAGAAATTATCCGGGCCGCGATTCTCAGCGTGGATAAAAGTCAGCTGGAAGCCGCACTCAGTACCGGCATGACCCCACTGCAGGGCATGCGTCGTATTGTGCTGCCTCAGGCAGCCCGCATTGCCATTCCCGGATTGATGAACACGTTCATTGACCTGCTAAAAAGCACCTCTCTCGCCTTCACCCTCGGCGTGGCGGAGATCATGGCAAAAGCCCAGATGGAAGCGGCCTCCAGTTTCCGCTTCTTTGAAAGCTACCTGGTGCTCGCCCTGGTGTACTGGCTGTTAGTGCTGCTGTTTACCGCAATCCAGAAAATGGCAGAACAACGGATGAATGAGGCGTACTGATGGCATTACTGGAAGTCAGTAATCTGCAAAAGTCCTTTGCAGACAAATCAATTTTCGCTGGTATTGACCTGCAGGTGGAACAGGGTGAAATTGTCGTCATCCTCGGACCTTCCGGCAGCGGTAAATCAACGTTCCTGCGTTGCCTTAACCTGTTGGAAACACCCGATGCAGGTGTTATCACACTCGATGACGCAGTATTCGATGCCGCCAAACCCACAAAATCCGCAACCCTGGCACTACGTCGTAAGACAGCGTTTGTATTTCAAAACTACGCCCTGTTTCGCAACAAAACAGCCTTGGAAAACATCACCGAAGCCCTGTCAGTGGTCAAAGGACTTTCAAAGGAGTCTGCTCGGGAAAAAGGGCTGGCCATCCTGAAACAGGTCGGCATGGAAGATTTCCGGAATGCCTGGCCATCCTCACTTTCTGGTGGCCAGCAGCAGCGCATCGGTATTGGCCGGGCCATGGCGCTTGAGCCGGAGTTGCTGCTGTTTGACGAACCCACCTCCGCGCTGGATCCTGAACGGGTAGGAGACATCCTTCAGTTGATGAAACGCCTGGCGGCAGACAACCAGAGTATGATCATCGTCACCCACGAAATTCCATTCGCCCGTGAAGTGGCAGACAGGGTGATATTTATCGACGAAGGCAGGATTATTGAGTCTGGCTCTCCCTCTATGGTGCTCGACAACCCCGGGGATGCTCGTACACAACAGTTCCTGAAACAAGTACTGCACTGAGAGCAGTGCATATCATTCTGACATACGATGGGCTCCCCCATCGTATGTACTATCGAACAATGTGACCGACGCCAAAAAACTGGCATATTTGCCTGCTTTCTTCCCTACCGCTCGCTTACAATTTCTATAAAACACGCTGACATAACGGTTGTTATTTTTACTTTAAAAATGTCATGATGCGCAGCGTTTCCCTAAATGATAATTTCTAAAATGAATAGGGAACCATCAGGAAATGGAACGACAGATAATCACAATAACACTTAACCGTTTATCTGTTGCCATCGCAGTCCATAAAGCAGTATGTGGGGTAGCTCATGGAGTTCTCTGTTTGCGTCACCGGTAAACTTCGTTCCGGTTTCAAGGCAAAAGCGGTCCAGCAGGACTTCAGTGATCTATTCAACGTAAACGACAAGAATATCCTGAAAAGCATCTTTTCAGCGACTTCTCCAGTGCTCATTCGCAAAGGGCTCAGCCTTCCCGAAGCAGAGCAATATCGCCAGAAGCTCCATGATATCGGCATGGAAGCTCTTATCATTGATGAAGAAGGACAGCCTTTGAATAAAGTGGCCAGCGCTGCGGCCGGAACCGCAGCGACAGGAACCGCTACAGAAAGCGCAGGCGAGTCTTCTGTCGTTTTTTATGATGAGGATGGCGATGCCGATGGCGAGGACAACCATGCTTCAGGCACACTGACCATCGACAACTGCTCAATGACAGGTTCACTCTCCTGGCTGTCCGAAGGCTTTGCCCTGTTCAAGAATGCCCCTATGTTCTGGGTAGGATGCACATTCCTCTGGGGTACTGTCTCCATCATCCTTCAGATTATTCCGCTGATTGGAAATCTCGTTTCCTCAATATTCTCGGGCATCATGTATGCTTTCCTGATGCTGGCTGCACACCGGGTCTCGCATGACGAAGAACTCTCATTTGCAGCCGTTAAGGAAGACCTCAAGCCCAACATCGTATCGGTAGGCATCCTGAACATCCTCTATGGCATTATTGTGGCCGCTGTTACCTTTGCAGCCTTTGCCGTGGCGGGTGAGGACTATATGATGGGTATGGGTATCACCTTTGTCGTCCTGATCATGGCTGGTATGGCATTCTGTTTCGCTCCCATGTTGATTGCCATCAATCACCTTGCCATACCTGAGGCGCTGAAGCTTAGCCTCATCGCGTGCATAAAAAATATTCTGCCGCTCATGATCTTTGGCGTCCTGGCGATTGTGCTCTCACTCCTTGGCATGATTCCCCTGGGGCTTGGCCTGCTGGTTGTCATGCCATTAGTGATACTGGCAACCTACCAGGCTTACAGTGAGATTTTTGTCTCCCAATAAGCTTGTTCTGACAACAAGATAGCGTGATCAGGATGTACACGGAGTATCTTGCCTATGAAGGAATACGAGGATCAATTGAACGGCATGGAATGCCTGCTTATAGGCTCATCTTTAGGCAGCATGCTCATTTGTTTTTTGGCGTTGGTTACCAGCATCTGAAATGCAAACATGACAGGGTAAACATTTCGTCTGCCAGAAATAACCGCATATCACCTATATTGACGGGTGACGAAACCACTGAAACGCAGGTGACAGCCTTGCTTTCTTCTAACCCATAAAACGCATGTACGGCAGGAATCACCTGAAGTGCATGCATGATGTTCAATGTCCCCAAACACATCAACCCAATCGACCGCCTGAAGGCGTCACGCGCATGATTTCTTCGATTGTGGTCAGGCCCGCGGCAACTTTGTGCGCACCACTGATTCTCAGGGTTCGCATTCCCTCGACAATAGCCAGTCGTCGTACGGCATCAATATTACAGCCTGTGTCCACTTTGTCACTGACGGTATTACTCAGCAGCATGATCTCATACAGACCTGCACGACCATGGTAGCCAGTATTCCGGCATTTCAGACACCCGACAGGTACACAGCATTGATCGGGAACAGGCGCCTTGAAAGGCTGGGTCAGTTCTTTCCACCCCTGCTTGTCCACCGTGCCAGCCTGCTTGCAATCCGGGCACAGCGTTCTGACCAGTCGCTGCGCCATAACGCCCAACACCGTAGAACGGATCAAGTAGCCCGGCACCCCCAACTCCAGCAGTCGGGTAATCGCAGACGGCGCATCATTGGTGTGCAAGGTGGAAAGAACGAGGTGCCCGGTCAGTGCCGCCTGAATCGCCATTTCTGCGGTTTCAAGATCACGGATCTCACCCACCATGACAATATCGGGATCCTGTCGTAACAGGGCCCGCACGCCACTGGCAAAACTGACCCCTATACCGTGTTGCACCTGCATCTGGTTAAACCGGGACTCCACCATTTCGATGGGGTCTTCGATGGTGCAGACATTCACTTCCGGTGTCGCCAGTTCCCGCAATGTTGAATAGAGTGTTGTCGTCTTTCCCGACCCCGTTGGCCCTGTCACCAGGATAATGCCATTGGGCTGGCGAACCATTTTATGCCAGCGCTTCTCATCATCCCGGGAAAAACCCAGCGAACGAAAACTCTTGAGCAGGACATCCGGATCAAAGATCCGCATAACCAGCTTTTCACCAAATACCGTCGGCAATGTCGAGAGTCGCAGCTCCACTTCATTACCGTCCCGCCCCTTGGTTTTGATCCGGCCATCCTGGGGTTTGCGTTTTTCCGCCACATCCATACGCCCAAGGATCTTGAAGCGATTGGTGACTGCTCCCACGATCTCTGAGGGCAGGTCATACACCTGGTGCAGAATGCCATCAATCCGGAACCGGATATTGCTCATCTCTTTACGGGGTTCAATATGAATATCACTGGCTCGCTGATCAAATGCATATTGCAACAACCAGTCGACCACCCGGATCACATGCTGGTCATTCGCTTCCGGGTTACGGATATTGCCAAGCTCCAGCAACTGCTCAAAGGACGTGGCCACCGCGCCATTGCCATGCTTTGATGCGCGGTTGACCGAGTCAGCCAGGCTATAGAATTCAGCGGAATAACGCCGTATATCCGCCGGATTGCTGACCACACGCTTGATTTTTTTCCGGTTGGTATGCCGAACCGTCTCTTCCCATCCCGTATTAAACGGCTGGGCACTGGCAATCACCAGAGTGTCTTCACTGACCTCTACCGCAAGAATCTGGTGTCGCTGAGCGTATGCCGCTGACATGATGGGGGTAATCGCTGCAGGATCAATCTTCAAGGGGTCGATAGGATAGTATGGCTGGTTTGCCTGCAGGGCCAGCCAGCGCATCATGGTGTCGATATCCAGCTTCTGCCCACAACGTCGTTTATTTTCAAGTTCCAGATCGGCAAGATATTCCACTGGATGCAATCGAGCCTGCTCCGCATCGCGTCGACGATCGAGCACTTCAGCTTTCTGGGACTGATCCAGCAATCCTGACGCGCAGAGTTCTGTCACAACCGTTGCCAGATCAAGCACCCTGTCATCCCGTGACACTTCTTCAGGGCTGACCGGCAATTCCCGCTTTATGATCAACTCCGATGACGGCAGTTGCCCTGTCGCTTCCGGCTGGCTGACAGGCACCTTCTTTGCTGTTTCCATGGTTGGCGTACCAGATACTTATTTTTGGAATGCGCTAATGACGGATGATTGATGCGCCATCCTGTAATGATTTGTCTGAAGGCATACTAACATCCCGTCAGGGATTCACGACAGACTCATCAGTCTGGCAGAGAAATGATGTGTCGGCTCAAATCACGAACACGCAAGGGAGAAGGTTGCAAAGAGGCCAGATGCCCAGCCACAGAATGCTTATTCAGGTCACGACGCGCAGCAGCCTGGTCAGGAAACAAGCCTGATACAATCACATATTCCTTTCCATCGCGTCCATCCAGTGCCAGTAACATCGCGTCATCAATATGATCAACGGCATGACGCATTCTTTTCGCTTCTGCACGATTATTACCCACATACCAGAGGATCGTAAACGCCTCTTCGCGCTGTAGCATCACAATCAAACGACGAACGTCTGGTGTTGTAGAAAACATCGAGTGCGGCATCGATGTCTTTACAGCAGGTGCAACTTGAGCTGAACGGCTTACCCGTTTTTGCAGTGCACTAAGGGTATTCGGGATTGATGATCGTTTTGAAGCAATGGCATCCAGCGGCACAGTGAAATCACTATCCGAACTTGTACGACATAACCAGTCTCCATCACTGAACGCCCGACACTCCCAGTCCGCAGTATAAGCTTCATGGCTGTTCATCGGGCGTCCTGTCGCTGACACTGCGGCAGATAAAATCACTAAAGCTCCCAGCACTGCCTGTCTGCCAATATTAAGTCCGTGCATCATCCCTGCGCCTGTTCCCTGACATTAGTATCCGGTATCGATCAGCACGTAATCCGTTGTGCCATACCGTTCATACTAGCAGTCAATCTTCAACCGGTACTACCTGAGTGTTACTCGCCGAAATACACAACATCGGCCAACTATTAGACAGCTGCCTGGTGATTGAGAAGCTGGTAGCCACGCTCAGCCTTGCTGACGTCACACGGTGTTAGTGAAACAGACAAACGCAGCTGCTCCGCAATTTCATGCAGTGCATCTTCAGCACCAGAAATCAGTTCAATCTCAACCTCCGAGATCACTTCACGCTGTCGTCCGGCCCGGATTTCTCCCAGGTCCAGCGCCAGTTCGACACAGGCCCGGTGCTCACCCGCCCAGTTCAGCGTGAAGGCCGTCCGCTGAAAGTCTGTCGTGAAGACTGGCTGCAGTGCAGACTGATCAACATCCGACAAGCTGTCAGGCCAGACCCCGTTGAGCACTGCCGTATCCAGCTGATCAGCCTCCAGGAGCCACTCCCATTCCCCTCGTTGGCTCAGCCCGTTCCGGCTTTGACCCCGGGTTTTCAGGGTTTGGATAAATCGCCCCTGCTTTTCGCGGATGCGAAGCGCCACCCGGGCCTGGTGCAGCCGTTGGTCGGGCGTATCGAAATAGGTGTTTTGCAGCTGAAAGGTACGTTGATCTGCACCATGGGTACCGTTCAGCAGGGAGTCAGATAACAGCTGACTGTGTGCTTCAGGGGCTATCAGCAGCTTGAGTTCGGTTTCTTTGGACATAGGCGTTTCTGACAAGCTATTCCCGAAATAGGAACCGTCTATTCTAGCGCGCTCACTCCATAGATAAAATCATGCAGATTGTCAGACAGGCCAACCGGATACGGATTTCCACCTACCCTGAAGATCGTTATACTAACGCCCTTTTCACATCGACCCAGGTAACCGGCGCATGCCCCCAAGCAACCTGTTATCCAGCGTATTTGGCCGTTCGCCTATCGGCCCTATTCAAAAACATATCAGCCTGGTGCATGAATGTGCCTCAGAACTGCAGCCCTTTTTCGAAGCAGTACTGAGTGGGAATTGGGAGCAGGCGGAACATTACCAGCAGCGCATCGTGGATCTGGAAGAACAAGCGGATCAGATCAAGAAACAGGTGCGCCTGTCACTGCCCAAGAGCCTGTTTCTCCCGGTTCCCAGAACCGACCTGCTGGAAATCGTGACGGTACAGGATAAGGTTGCCAACCGCGCCAAGGATATCGCCGGCCTGGTGCTGGGTCGCCAGATGCGTTTTCCGGAAGAACTCCATGAAGCCCTGGGCCATTACCTGAACCGCTCAATCCAGACCTCCGCCCAGGCCCTCAAAGCCATGAACGAACTCGACGAGTTGCTTGAAACCGGCTTCCGTGGACGAGAAGCCGATATGGTCGAGGAGATGATTGAGGAACTGGACAACCTGGAAAGCGAGACCGATGATCTGCAGGTTCAGATTCGCCGCGTACTGTTCGCGCTGGAAAAATCACTGCCGCCGGTAGATGTCATGTTCATGTACAAGATCATCGACTGGGTGGGCGATCTGGCGGATCGCGCCTCACGGGTGGGCAGCTACCTGCAGCTGCTACTGGCCAAATAACTTCCCTGCTCAGTTACTTTCTGGAAACGCAGTATGTCAATCATTGCAGAATACGGCACGATCCTGCTGATCATGGCCTGTGTATTTGGCTTTTTCATGGCCTGGGGCGTCGGCGCCAATGACGTCGCCAATGCCATGGGCACCTCCGTTGGCTCCAAGGCGCTGACGGTCAAGCAGGCAATCTTTATCGCTATCGTACTGGAATTTGCCGGCGCCTACCTGGCCGGCGGTTCGGTCACCGCAACCATCCGGAAGGGGATTCTTGACCCCACCATGCCGGAGCTGGTGTCCAACCCGGAGCTATTGGTTTACGGCATGCTGGCAGCGCTGTTGGCCGCTGGCACATGGCTACTGGTCGCCACGCATTTTGGCTGGCCGGTCTCAACCACGCACTCGATTGTCGGTGCCATTGTCGGCTTTGCGGCTGTCGGCATTTCAGTGGATGCAGTCAACTGGGGTAAGGTCAGCTCTATTGTTGCCAGCTGGGTCGTCTCACCGGTGTTGTCAGGTGTGCTGGCCTTTATGGTGTTCAGCAGTATCCAGAAGCTGATTCTGGATACTGATAATCCGTTCCGAAACGCCAAGCGTTACGTGCCGGTATATATGTTCCTTGTTGGCTTCATGATGGCCATGGTGACCTTCACCAAGGGCCTGAAACATATCGGCCTGGAACTGACGGATATGGAAAGCTTCCTGATTTCGGTCATCATCGGCCTGGTGGTCATGATCGTCGGTAAGCTGGCCATCAGCCGGATTAAGGAAGACCATAAAGCTGACAAGGCATTCCACTTTTCCAGCGTGGAAAAAGTCTTTGGCGTCATGATGATTTTCACCGCGTGTTCCATGGCCTTTGCCCATGGTTCCAATGACGTGGCTAACGCGGTTGGTCCGCTGGCTGCCGTGGCCAGTGTCGTTATGTCGGGTGGTGAAATCGTTGCCAAATCAGCCATGCCGGGCTGGATACTGCTACTGGGCGGTATCGGCATCATCACGGGGCTGGCAACCTATGGTTACCGGGTCATGGCCACCATCGGCAAACATATCACCGAGTTGACGCCCAGCCGTGGCTTTGCCGCAGAGTTATCCGCAGCCAGTACCGTCGTACTTGCGTCGGGTACCGGCCTGCCTATTTCCACTACCCATACCCTGGTCGGTGCGGTTCTCGGCGTTGGGCTCGCCAGGGGGATTGGTGCGTTGAACCTTCGGGTTATCAGCACCATCTTCATGTCCTGGATTGTCACCCTGCCAGCCGGTGCACTGCTGGCAATTCTGTTTTTCTATATTATCCAGGCCATCTTCGGTTGAATCGCACCATAAAAAAACGGCTTTCTTCCACACCGGAAGAAAGCCGTTTTTCTTTTAATGTCACGAATGTCGTTTACCTGTCATTCAGGCAATACCGCATCCTGCAGACTTAACTGCCAAATGCAGGCAACCATCCAGCCATATTCATCAACTGACAAATCAGTACAACCAGCGCAAAGAGCAGAACCAATACCATCCGCGGGGTTCCGCCCGGTACCCTGTATCCCCCATTCATGCCCCGGGAGCGGCACACAGCTGCCATCAACACCGGAACAATCAAGGCAAAGACCGTTGCACAAATACCCGCATACCCGATCGCGGCAAGAAAACCATTGGGTGCCACGATCGCAAGCACTGTAGGTGGCGCCAGGGTCATAAGTCCGGTAATCAGGCGTCCCTGCAAATCATTGGCAAAACCGAACAGATCAGCAATATAGTCAAACAGACCCAGTGCTACACCAATGAAAGAAGTCGCTACGGCCAAATGGGAGAACAACTGCAACAGCAGGGATAAGCCCAGGCTGACACCACTTTGCTCCAGTGCACCGATCAAATGCCCAATATTGCCACCAGCAGCCAGCACCGCAGGAAACGCATTACGTTCCAGGTTACCCAGGACACTGACCTGCCATACCAGGTAGAACATCAGGGTAATGAGGGTGCCGATAATCGCAGCACGGCGCAGCGCAACCGGTTCCTTACCAAAATATTTCACCAGGCTGGGGATACAGTTCTGAAAGCCGAAACTGACCATCAGAAACGGAATCGCTCCCGCAATGTAGGGCATTGTTTCTGTCATCGGCAAACCGGGGAAAAGTGTCTGGCGGTCTGCAGAACTCAACAATCCATGACAGAACCCCAGGAAAGTCAGCACCATACCGCCCAGCATGACCGTGGTAATACGATCAACGGCTCCGGCGCCAGCGACAACAAACACACCCAGCACCGTTGCAAACAATAAGGCCGAGAAACTGGCATTCAACTCAATGCCCGTCAGCATACCGAGGCTATGGCTGACCACGGAGCTACCGCCGGAGACATAGGCATAGGTCAGGATGTACAACACAAACGCCACGGATAAACCATTCAGAATCCGCCCGGGGCGCCCCAGGGTATCACCGGCCAGCGTATCGAAACTGTCGGATGGCCGGTAGCAAAGGTTGGTTTCCAGCAGGTACATCCCGCCGCTGTACATACAGAACCAGACGCCCAGCAACAGCAACAACGACCAACCAAACCACATACCGCTGGTGACAACAGGCAGTGAAAACATGCCTGCGCCCACGGTGCTGCCGGCCACGATCAGTGCGCCGCCCAGAACACCGGGTTTTCTGCGGGAAAATGTTGGATTTGCGGTGGTCAGTGTTTCCGTCATTCTGAATTATCCATAACCTGACGGCTGACAGTTCGACACCCCCGGTGTACCTGTCAGCCCGGAACAGTGGTTTTGATGTTATCAACAAACAATAAAGGGAAGGCGAGACTGTCGTGTCCCGTCATCACATGGCAGGAAAAAGCGATTTCTTGCGACGTACTGACAGTTTGTTATTCGGAGAATAAGGTGACGTCCGCTCACGATGCCACCCTACACAGCCATTATCCAGGCTGATATAAGGATATTTACCGACGACAGGACACCACGCGCCTGACTACCACTTGTTTACGAGAAAATGGCAGCCAGGTAAATCATGGGCTCAGGAGGAAAGGTTGCCTTTCTCGGATACCATTTTTTTCACAGGCGCCAGCACATTTAACACCGTGCCATTACTGAAATGCAGTTCAAGTGGAACTTTTTCCCCCGTCACCAGGTCTTTTTTCAACCCCATTAACATAATATGGCGACCACCCGGCTGGAGCTTCAGCTTTTTACCGGCCGGAATGCGGGGTTCGCCCATATGCTCCATCTTCATGACGCCATCTTCCATCTTGCTCAGATGGAATTCAGCAACATCCGCCACCGGTGTATCCACCCGAATCAGTTCCACATCCTTCTGGCCAACGTTTTTGATGGTCAAATAAGCCGCGGTATTCTTGCTGCCCGGCGGCATGGCACGGACTCGGGGTTCGGTGACCATCAGGGTCTGATGATGATCCATCACAGGCTGGGGTTTGACATCAGTCAGCACTTTCACAACCGATGCTTTCACCTTCACCCGCTCACCATCTGAGAACGACAGGTTGAGCATCAGCTCTTCACCGATTTTCAACGGCTGATGCAGCCCCATGATCATGATGTGATTACCACCCGGGGTAAGCCGTGCAACCTTGCCAGACTCAATGCGTATGCCGGCCAGATGCTCCATCTTCATCAACCCGTTCTCCATGCGCGTGGTGTGAAGCTCCACCTTGTCCGCAACGGGTCGGCCGCTGGTATCCAGAACATCGGCAGCCACCAGGTCAATGGCCTGCGGGCTATTGTTCTTGATCTCCACATACGCTGCCGTATTCTTGGAGATCGGTGGCATCGCCCGGATACGGGCATCAGACACGGTAACATCGACAGCCAGGCTCGTGCCCGCCACCAACAGCCCCATCAATCCCATGAAGCAATGCCAAAAACCATACTGCCGGCCATGCGACAGTATTCCCGTGCGTCGTGTAACGGCTGACAGAGACTGCGCCATACCTTTCATACGTCTGACATCCTTTCTCACTACCACCTGATGATGCTGGCTGAATCCGCATCACCCTAGATTATGAATTATAAAAACGTCTGATATTTTAGGAGGTATGATCGCTGCTGTCCCCCCAAAAGATCATTTAATGTGTTGCCGGCCCCAGCACAAACTCAATTGCTTGCGCTTTCCCTGACACCACCATATTCAGCCGAGCCAGCCATACCATCTCTGAATTGACGGTACATAAACTGATAACCCCCTCGCCTCGCCAGCGAGTGTCGTCATCAGAGCCCCGCGCCAGCATGACGGGCTGAAGTCCCATATCCATGTCCCGTCCCACGAATTGTACACTGACGGCATCAACGTTTTCCGTTGGCAGCGTGACTGTCAACGAAAGAGGCTGCATGGAGGGCAAACTGGCTGGCTCAATCTGCAGGGATACCTGACCAACAGTATCCATATCAGCCTGACAGGGTGCGTCACGGTTCAGGCAGTCGTATCGGCCAATCGGGGGGCTGCTGTCTATCGGGTTGAACAGGCGTGGAAGGTAAAGAATCAATCCGATTCCCACGAAGATACAGCCTGCCACTAAGAGTTTTTTGCCCACCATAGCCTTTCTTTATCACTCGCCTAGCGCCTAGTTTGGTGGTCGTTGATTATAGGTGAAACATTATGACGGCCAAGTCCGTCTCTAGCTTTTTCAGGCGGTTCGATGAGGGATAGCGACAGGGAATGGGACTTAAAAAAAACCAGCCGTGCAAATACAACCAATCCTGTATTTACACGGCTACTCTACTACAACATATTCAAATCGTTTGGCTTTGCACCTAATGCAGATCAATGGATACTAATCAAGCTCAAGACCATCAACATATACAGGGCCTTCACCATTCCCCTGAGCTCCTTTCCCCTAGCGCTGTTTTTCAGCCCAACGGGTCAGAATGTTTTTAATTGAACCAAGATCCTCACCTTCGATAGCAACAATCTCTGTATTAACAAATTCTGTTGCAACCTGCTCCAGTTCATCTGGAATATTTTTCGGGAAGCCTGCTTTTAGCAAATCAGTCTTTAATTCATTGATCAGATCTTTAGCGTAAGCATCTTGGCCTTCTTTAGTATATCTGTCACCATGAAATACATCTTTCAGATATCCGTTTTCCCTTGCTTCCTCAAAAAATCTAAAGACGGCCTGACTTACTGCGTCAATATCCATGCTCGCTTCCTGATTGCGTGCCGGATCGTTTGCTGGCACAACACCAGGCGGCGGAGGGGCACGACGATTTGGCCTTCTTGGACTGGCCTGCTGTGTCTGTACCGGATCACTGGATGGCACAACATCAGGCGGTGGCGGCGGTGAAGTAGTTGGTTTCGTGGGCCGAACAGTACGACGTGCTCGCTTAATCGTTCTATTGCCCGCATCTGCGGCAACATCCGGGATTGAAGGCGCAACGGATTCGTCATGACGTCCACGTTTTAACGACGGCTCCATTTCATGCACCTCGTCAGGGGCGCTGCGTTTCTTCCCCCGAGCTGATGGTATCGGGAGAGCCCGACGTGGCGGTACCAGTGGCGGTGCCATCTCTTTAGCTTCTTCGGCTGTATTCACAGTATTCGGCTGTATGCTGGAAACATCTCGTTGCTTCAAATCTGCCTTGTATAACTCTTTTTCTTGCTGCCACAGCTTCTTAAATGGTATTCGCTTGGGTACTTTCACTTTAACCACTGGACGTAACGCTTTCTCCTGAAGCTCTGCTTTCTTCTCCAGCTCTTTGCTCTTTGCCCACACATCTTTTTCAAACTCAGCAAGTGCTTTCTTCGCTGCTACTGTATCGCCTAACCAACTGAGCTTATGTTTAAGCATATTCATCTTCAATTTTACAATTGCTTGCTGTGTTTCAGCTTTCTTCTTTTTAGCTTCATTAAGAGATCTCTGGGCGCTTTCTCTTAGCTTATCCAGTCCCCTCCTGTAATCATCGATTTCCTTTTGGGCATTAGGAACCATTCCTCCAAGTTGTACAACTCCGTCTAAAATTTTCTCCATCGAGCTTTCTACTTTTTTCTTTTCCACTGCAGAGAGAGTTTTCTTATTTCCTGTCGCCGCACTCAACGCGTCAAGTTGAGACAAAAGCCCCTTCGCTTTTCTTTGAGCCTTTTTTTGATCCTCTAATTCTTTAAGCTTCGCATTCCTTGTACCAGCATACGTAGACAAGTCAATCTCTAACTGCTTAATCACAGCTTCCTCTGCTTCTTTTTTGTTCTTAATCTTTTGCTTTTTACCTTCCCTGACATCTATCCGAGTAAACTTTTCAGCAAATCTATTCTTGAGGATCTCCGATATTGCATCTTTCATTTCATCTTTTTGGTCATCTCCAACAGCCTGCTCAATCTTTTGCCTAAAGTCCGACAATTTATCCTCTGCTGTTTGCAGAACTGTCTTCTTAGTTTCTAGCGTTTCTTGGAAACCAGCAACAAATTCCTTATCCGTTTTTAATTGCGCTTCAACGCCACGGGCTGCGTTTCTAAGTGATTCAAGAACATCCGGCCCGAAATTCAGCGCCTCGCACGTATGATATAGGGTATCAATAGATGTAGTTACCCCTTCTGAACTCATTCTGGCATTCGGGTCATGTAAGTCTTCTAATACCTTACCCATAGCCTCTCTTGATTGGACAACAACTTGTGCATGCTCATTATATGACTTCAACTGCTCCGTGGTTTTTTTACCGTATAAATCCACTCCCTCTTTCGTTTTCTTATCAGGATCAACAGTGTCAACAACCGCAGCGCATCTTTCCTTTAACCCTTTTATTTCTTTAGGCTTCATACCCAATGCGTTTCTCAGACTGGATAGAAAACCTTTAGATTTTTTGGGCTCTACATCTACAACAGCAACTTTTAACTTTTTAGCGCCAAGATTAACATCTACGGCATCAGACTTTCTCTTCTTTCTGGTAGCTTGTTGATTAGCAACACCACTACCTTTTCTCCCCCCACTCCTAATGCCGGGCATAACACTTCTCCATAAATAGACTATTCCTACCTCAATAACCATTAGATTAGCGCATACAAAACCAAACTCTTTTTAAAAACCTTCCCAGAAAAACAAAACCCCAACAATTAATTAATTATCAGAATAATAAAAAAAACAGGAATATCATTTTGCAATTAACAGATAATCAATAATACAATTAACCATTATTTAAATTATCTTCACCCGTGAACAATGATGCTTTTTGATTCGCATTGCCATCTGGACTTCAACGACTTTGATGCTGATCGCCAGCCAATCCTCGACAGGTGCATTCAGCAGGCTATCTGTGCCATTACGCTGCCAGGAACAACGAAAGCACGCTGGCCAATCATCATGGCGCTGTCTAAGCAACTGTCAGATTCATCAGTCAGCCTGTTATACGCCCTGGGTATGCATCCCTACTTTATCGATGAACACCATACGGACCACCTGACAACACTTGAACAACTACTGTTGCAACAGCCTACTCGTCTGATCGGCATTGGCGAAATTGGTCTGGATTTCTATCTTGACCATCTGGACAGAAATCGACAGGAATCACTGTTCAGAGCCCAGGTCAAAGTGGCCAAAACCCATAAACTCCCGGTGATCCTGCATGCCCGGAAATCCCATGACCAGATACTGAAGATACTCCGGGAGCTCGACTTCCAGGAAGGGGGAATCGTTCATGCCTGGTCTGGCAGTGAACAGCAGGCCAACCGGTTTATCGAGATGGGCTTCAAACTGGGCTTTGGCGGGGCGATGACTTACCCTCGTGCGACCAAACTTCGCCATCTGGCCGCCAATCTGCCGCTGACCAGCCTGGTGCTGGAAACGGATGCTCCGGACATGCCCCCGGCCTCCATCAAAGGCCAACGAAACTCCCCGGAATACCTGCCACTGATCCTGGAAGAACTCTGCCAACTGCGCCCGGAGTCAGCGGAAGTCATTGCCAGCCAGACCACCCGAAATACCATGGACGCATTAAGAATCAGCCCAGACCTGATGCCCGGATAACTCAGGTCACTGCCGCAACCAGCCGGGGCCAGCGTTCAAAACAGATATCATCCAGACTGGTTTCCAACGTAACAATATATACCCGCTGTTCGCCGCCAATACGACTGACCAACCCCTGCAGATACTGTCCCTCCGTGACAGGAAACCGATGCTCGTGCCCGCTGACATCCTGCTCAATAAAAGCCTGCGCCGGAATCTTGACCGGTACAGGATTAAAGCGGTTCCACCGCCCTCCCTGAATATTGTGCAACCGTGCCCAGCCGCCGAACGGAAAGTCACCATGGCAGGCATCCAACCGCCGGCGTCCCCAGAGTAACAATCGCATCTCGCCATCCCGGGTCAATACCGGCAGCCGCGCTCCCGGTCTGCAGAAGCGGCAGGCACATTCTTTCTGGTCAAAACGATAAATCACACCAATCGGCATGACAGCCGGCTCCTCAGGGTTCCAGGGTATTTCGGTGTCCTGCGGGCTTCCAGGACGGGGCAATCACATTGGGCATCTCGGACCGTTTCACCAGCGGCGCCCGGCAGAGCGCAAATTCACCGTAACGCTGGTTCACGGCATCCATCACCGCCAGCACCCGGTCCCGCCGGGCATGATCCGGAGCAAACAGTTCCCCCTGGCTGGCCTGCGGATGAGGGTCCAGCGCCGCCACATGCACCTGGTGAGCACCGGCGCCATCCCACCAGTGATCCAGGAAAAAGCGGGCCAGGGCGATCAGTGGGCCACTGTCAGCGGTGGGATGCACGGTTTTCAGTTTCCGCGACACCCACCCACGCCGGGTATTCAGGCCAATACTGAACACGCCGGCCTGTAGCTGATGACGGCGAAGCCGGGTCGCCACCTTCTCGCACATATGCATAAGGTAACGATCCACTTCCCGGCGATCCCGGGTATCCGGCGGCATGACCTTGCCATGACCGATGGTCTTTGGCGGTTTGACCTCCCGGTGCAGCGGCTCAGGATCCAGCCCCTGGGCCATCAGCCAGATCCTTCGTCCCAGGTTACCGAAACGCCCGGCCAGCACACTGATGGGAACCTGCTTCATATCTCCGCAACAATAAACACCATGCTGTGCCAGGAACCGGCCAATCCCCGTGCTGATGCCACATAATTCTGTCACCGGTACAGCCGCCAGCCGCTCAGCTGCCCGCCAGGGCTCTACGATCGTCAAACCATTGGGTTTCTGCTGCTTGGCGGCCCATTTGGCAGTGGTTTTATCCCCACTAATCCCAACCGAGCAAAGCAGTCCTGAGGCTTCGAATACGCAGCGCTTAATGTTTCTGCCAATCGCATCAACCGGGCAGCGATACAGCTTCTGACAGGCGGTCAGGTCAAGAAACGCTTCATCGACAGAGAAAATCTCGATATCAGGCGTAACCGTTTCCAGCGCCGCCATGATGCTTGATGACACCTGGGCATAGCGATGCGGCCGCGACGGCGCCTGGATAAAATCCGGCGCCAGCGCCCGTGCTTCCCGAACCCGCATCCCGGTCCGGACCCCACAGGCCCGCGCTTCATAGGAAGCGGTAATAATGCAGGTGCCCGTGCGCCCGTTGGTCACGCCCACCGGACGCCCGCGCCATTCGGGCCGGTCCAGTTGTTCAATGGATGCAAAGAAGGCATTCATATCCACCAGCGCAATCATCCTTGGCCAGGGTTTTTCATCAGAAACGATACTGTTCATATATACAGTATCATAGCAAGCGGGCCGCAAGGTCAACGCCCGAAATGATTGGATTTTTTATTAACCTGACGCCCGGAACCTCACAACAGGCATGACGGAGCAGCGCCCGCTATCCAATGAAAATCAATGTCAGCCGCCTGGGGCGCTTTCTTACATCTGTTAACAAACGGATAAGCATCAGGCAAGGAAGACGTCATCACATTACGGTATACTCGCGCCCCAGAATGTCATGATGCTCTTTGAGGCGAACATTGAACCCCACCACTCCTGACGACATCCCCTACGAAGAGCGGATGTACACCAAGGCTTACCGTTTCCAGGGCGCGTTCCTGCACCCCCGCTACTGGGGACTCTGGCTGTTGATAGGCACCCTGTGGCTCATCGGTCGCCTGCCCATGGCCTGGATTGTGAAAATCGGCCGGAAAATCGGCCACCTGTTCCTGAAAATTGGCGGCAGCCGGGTCAAGGTGACCCGCCGGAATCTGGAACTCTGCTTCCCGGAACTCTCCGAGTCTGAAAGAGAAGCCCTGCTGGTACGCAACTTCGAGGCTATCGGCGTTGCCCTGCTGGAGCCCGGTGTGGCCTGGTTTGCCGGCAGCCGGCGAATCCGCCGGATCAGCCGGGTGGAAGGCCTGGAGAATATCCGCCGCCATATCGACAAGGGGCAGGGTATCCTGTTCTGCTGCATGCACATGAGCTGTGTCGAGATGGTCTGCAGGATCGCCGCGGAATACCTGCCCTTCAACCTGCTGTACCGGGTGCACGATAACCCGCTCTACGAATACATCAGCAGCGTGCGTCGGCAGAGCTATCCCTATAAAGGGCGCTATATCCCCCGTAAGCAGGTCAAGGATCTGATTCACTTCATGGGTAAAGGGGAAATGGGCATCATTCTGCCAGACCAGGACATGGGCAAGAAACGCAGCCTGTTCGTGCCTTTCTTTGGACAGAACGCAGCCACGATACCCAGCGTGTCTGACTTTGCCCGCCTGAGCAACGCCCGGGTGCTCATGGCTAATTATTACCTGGATGAAAACAACCAGTATGTTCTGACCTTCTCACAGCCACTGGAACATTTCCCCACTGAGGACAATGTGGCCGATACCACCCGTATCAACCAGCTGATTGAAGAGCGTATCCGTCAGCATCCGGAGCAGTATCTCTGGCAGCACCGGCGTTTCAAGACACGTCCGCCCGGTGAACCTTCTCTCTATTAATAACAGCCTGAACACCAGATCGACGGAAATACGACGATCTGGTGTTTTTCCCCCTGGGTATCTGCATTTTTCTCCCTTCACACCGCCCCTCAGCAACAAACCCCATGACACCAGCGCCTAAACTGGTAGTAAACGCATTGCAGTACAGGGAGGTTCGTCAATGCGCCAGGTTGTGTCCATGCTGCTGATGACGGCTCTCGCCGGAAGCGCCATAGCCGATGAGTTGATCGTCAAACCGGCCAGCACCTTTGATCAACTCATCGTTTCCGTCGCCTATCAGGGACGGAAAATTCATCAGGCACATATCACCGTCAGGAGCGAGAACGGTCTGACGATCGCTGAAGGGGAAACCACCCGTGATGGCATCGCCCGGCTGAACATCAATTCAGGTCATACGCTGAATATTTCAGTCAAAACCCCTGACGGTCAGGAAAGTGAACAGGTCTACACGCACCTGTACCAATGATTAACGAGCGGTCAATGACCTGACAGCAAATCCTGCAGGTGTTTCCTGGCTGCTACTAACACAAGACAGATAATGCGGTATATAGAAAAGGATTTCTCAGCCGTCCTGTTCGATCTTGACGGGACCCTGATCAACAGTGAACCCCTGAAAGCCGAAGCCCTGGGTTATGCGGTTGAACAGGCTGGAGGCACCTGGCGTTCCCGTTGGTATGCAGATCTCTTGGGGAGTCCATGGCGGACGATTGAAGAGCGGTTAATGGTTCGTACCGGTATCCAGGCTCGCCAGGAGGAGTTCGCGGAACACTTCCATCACCATTACGTGGAGCTCCTTCAATCCCAACTGGAAATGACCCCGGGCGCAGACAGCTTTGTGCATGACCTGCACACCCGGGGCTACCCGCTGGCACTGGTCACCAGTGAATCACGCCTCATTGTCGAAGCCATAGTGAATCGCCTGAAGCTGGCCGATTGCTTTCAGGCACTGGTCTGTGGCGACGACATCATCAACCCCAAACCCGCACCCGACAGCTACCGCCTGGCCTGCCAGCGTATCCAGCAATCACCCGATGATGTACTGGTCTTCGAAGATACGGATGCCGGTATTACGGCTGCTATTCGTGCGGGTATCACCCAGATTATTGGCATTCGTCATGACTGGAACAGCCACCAGCAATTCCATCAATCATTTCCTGCCGTTTGCTCCTTTCTTGATCAGCCATCCGCCTAGAGGCTGGGACAGTCAGCTATCAGCCTTTCACAAAACCACAATGGGAAAAACGACGATTCCCCCGTTCTGGATAGCGCAGCGTTTGATGTTCTGTCCGCTGGTTTCGTCCCAAAGCGCTGCCTGGGGATCGCCATACCTACCTGGGAACCTCCACGAGGCTTATAGTCAGCGGCCTAAACTTACCGGTAACCCACCCAAAACACCGACGTATCTACCGACCGTTTTATATCTGGCGTGAGCCAAATAAGAGCACCGCAACCTCCCCCTTATACTTCTATACTGTTCACATAATCATTCACAGGATAGTGGAGCCCAAAAGCATGGAATTGCTGAATCATGAGTATGCCGCTGCGTTATCAACTATTTTGCAGGTCATTGCTTCACTGCTTATTTTGACGTTGGGCGCCGGGATCATTGCCATCGCGATTGCTTATTTCATCGACAAGAACCAGACAGAACACACTATCCGGAGAAACTATCCGGTTCTGGGCCGCTTTCGCTATATATTTGAACACCTGGGCGAATTTTTCCGCCAATATTTCTTTGCCGGTGATCGGGAAGAGATGCCCTTTAATCGCGCCCAGCGCGCCTGGGTGTACCGTGCGGCCAAAAATATCGACAGAACGGTTGCTTTCGGCTCCACCAAAACCATACGGGAACCGGGTAGTGTCTTATTCCTGAACAACCCCTTCCCCCCCCTGACACAGGAAGCCCATGAAGCCTCCATCGTATTGATTGGCCCAAACTGCCGTAAGCCGTATCGTCCCAAATCCCTGTTCAACATTTCAGGCATGAGCTTTGGCGCGATTTCCGCACCTGCCGTTACTGCATTGTCACTCGGCGCCAAACAGTCCCATTGCTGGTTAAATACGGGAGAAGGCGGACTCTCGCCTTATCACCTGAAAGGCAACTGTGACCTGGTCTTTCAAATCGGTACCGCCAAATACGGGGTCCGTGATGAGCAGGGTAAACTGGATGATGAGCGATTAAGTGAGATAGCTTCCCACGCCCGGGTCAGAATGTTTGAAATCAAACTCAGCCAGGGCGCCAAACCGGGAAAAGGCGGCATTCTCCCGGGAAACAAGGTATCGGAAGAGATTGCCGCGATTCGACTGATTCCTGTGGGCCAGGATTCCATCAGCCCCAATCGCCATCCGGAAATCCATTCGTGTACAGAGCTGCTGGACATGGTTCATCATGTCCGCTCCATCACAGGTAAGCCTGTCGGTATCAAATTTGTACTCGGCGATACTCAATGGCTTGACACATTATGCACTGTCATTCATCAACGCGGCATTGAATCGGCCCCTGACTTCATGACCATCGACAGTGCGGACGGTGGCTCCGGTGCAGCCCCCATGGCCTTGATGGATGATGTGGGTCTGCCCCTTCGTGAAAGCCTGCCTGAAGTCACCAATACACTGATCCGGCACGGTTTACGGGAGCGTATCAGGGTCATCGCTTCCGGCAAACTGATCAATCCATCCGATGTCGCCTGGGCGTTGTGCATGGGGGCAGACTTCGTGGTATCCGCCCGGGGGTTCATGATGGCGCTTGGGTGCATACAGGCCATGCAATGTAACAACAATACCTGTCCGACCGGCATTACCACCCATGACAGTAAATTGCAGCGCGGGCTGGTCCCTGCCGACAAGGCAACACGCGTCGCGCACTATCACAACAACCTGGTACATGATGTCGAACTGATTGCCAATGCCTGTGGCGTCAGGGAGCCCCGCCAGCTTAAAAGGCACCATGCGCGACAGGTGACCACAAATGACAAATCCATCAGTTTGGCCGAGCTGCATCCTTACCCGAAAAGAAGTACGTCAAATCAATTATGATTCTTCGACCTTGCCCGCTATAGTTGCGACTTTTAACTGGCGGGCACGGCTCCATGGACACCACCACAATCCCCCACAAGATCTGTGACATCGACTGGCAGAATTGGCAGGCAGCCGATCCGGCCACCCTCCTGTTTGTCATTAAGGACGGCCAGATCCTGCTGATTCGCAAAAAACGGGGGCTTGGCGCTGGCAAAATCAATGGCCCAGGCGGCAAGCTGGAAGCCGGAGAAACCATAGAAGCCTGCGCTATTCGGGAAGTACAGGAGGAACTGTGCATCACGCCGAAACATATTCGCTACCACGGCGATAACTGTTTCCAGTTTACCGATGGCTACTCCATTCATGTGCATGTTTTCACGGCGACCGATTATGACGGGGTTGTCACGGAAACTGACGAAGCGGTACCGGTATGGGCAAACCTGGATGCTATTCCCTACGACGAAATGTGGGAAGACGACCAGTACTGGATACCTGTAATGCTCTCAAACCAGTCGTTCACTGGCCGGTATATTTTTGACGGCGACCAGATGGTGGACATGAAACTGGTACTTCATGGCGACGGCTCAAAGAACGGATGATTTTTTATTCCACCGACTTGAAAGTGTCTGGTGCGCCCTCATATAGAGTTACAGCGGTTGCTCAACAGAGAACCGCTACTGACAGCCTGTCCTGAAAGGAAGGCGACATTTGTCTAATATTGCTCATTATGAGGATATCATCATGCCTACTCTGGATTTCGACCTGTCCCCACTGTATCGCTCCGCCATTGGTTTCGACCGCATTGCCAGCCTGCTGGAAAACCTGAACACCTCCGGCAACCAGAACGGTTACCCTCCCTACAACATTGAACTGCTGGGTGAGAATGACTATCGCATTACCATGGCAGTCGCCGGGTTCACAGACGATGAACTGGATATCGAAAGCCGGGAAAATGTTCTTCTGGTCAAAGGCAAAAAAGAAAGTGAAAAAAGGGACAGCAAGTACCTTTACCAAGGTATCGCCGAGCGTAATTTTGAACGCCGCTTCCAGCTGGCCGACCATGTTCGGGTAACCGGCGCGAACCTGGAAAATGGTTTATTGCACATTGAGCTCGTGCGGGAAATCCCTGAGGCCATGAAGCCTCGCAAGATCAAGATCGGGCAGTCCCAGATGCTGGAAAACGACGTCGCCTGACAGCACTGACAATCATGGGAAGAGTATCACTCTTCCCATGCAACTATTGACGCTTCACGCCAGGAAAGACGCCTTCAATGTGTCCTGATTAATCCCTGGATAATGCCTGACGCTTTACAGATAACATTTGTTTCCAGGCCTTGATCTGGTCAGGCAATTCACGTTCCTGGCAATCCAGATCCAGCGCATGCATGACCTGTCCCGGGTCAAGAACCTTACCGGACCCAACAATCGCGACTCGGGAGTGCCCAAGGGAATACAGTCGTCCTTTTCGTTCAAAACGCTGTTCGAAATAACAATACTTGTTGTCCCAGCCGAGTAACGTGGTATGTAGCTGAAATCGCTGAAAGGGCGGCAGCTCTTTGAAATAAGCAATTTCCTGGGCGCTGGCAATCAGCTTCCACCGATTCTTCAATGTCAATCTCAATAATCCGGATTCCGCCATATGCAAGGTTCTGCCAAGATCCATAAAGCTGAAATAGCGGGCATTGGTCAAATGCAGGTTGATGTCACAGTCATGCGGACAAACGGTAAACGACTGGATACTGGTTTCCAGGGGCTTTCTGGTATGCGAGCGACGGCAAGCAATAATCCGCAGGATCAACAACAAAAAACGCAGGTACAAATTCATGCCAGTACAACCATCTTGTTATTATTCGTTCAGGGTCTACGATCCATCTCAGCGCCTGAGACACAATCCGCCAACGATCTATACTCAATGACACTCGATGATACACAATGATCGCAGCCCTCTGGCAGGCATAATACTACGCCAGTCCACGGCTGAACATTCATGAGCCTGTAAATGACGTACCAGCAAAAAGCCACTGTGTCTTTTCCGGACACGCATTTCCCAGACATCTTGGTAAAATTCCGGGCTTTTTTCGGGAGAGAACCATGACATCGATTAGCCAGAGCGAACCGTCAGCCCCCGGACAACAGGCCGATGCCGGCGAACTCATCAGACTCAGAGAAGAAAATCGCCAGCTGACTCGCGAATTCAAAACCCTCCAGGCGGATAACCCCAAGCGCCTGAAAAGCCAGGTTAAACGCCTTCAGGAGGATAGCCGTAGCAAGCAGAATGAGATTACCCAGCTAAAAAGCAAGTTACGACGCGAGCAGGAAGAAACCGCAGCCCTGCGCCAGGCGCTTGAAGAACTGAATGAAAGCGTTCAGCATCTGCAGGTGCTTGAGCAACCCCAGTGGGAGTCCGAGGACAAGTCCTGGGCGATATACCTCAAACTGGATGAAAATACGCCAGAGGGCCAAACCCCGGAATTCAGTATACGGGTACTCGACCGGCAGACGGGTGGCGCCAAAATAGCCCATATGGATGTAGATGATGCAGGGAACCAGAAACTTTCCTGGCCTCGTATGCGAGCCATCCCCAAGGATGTCAAATCAGCCGTAGAGCAACTGATTGAGGGATGAGTCCAGCCAGCAGCGCCAGACTCACCAGAAGGTGCTGAATTACCCTTTGGGCTTCAGCGCCTCACGTTCTTTCTTGATCAGGAAATCAGCCACTTCCAACATAGCCTTGGCACTACCGGCCTCCCTGGCAGAAATACGGTATTTGCCGTTGACCACCAATGCCGGTACGCCGGTAAGCTGCGCTCCACGAATCAATGCATCCGCCTGCCTCAACTGGTTCCGCACCCCAAAGGAGTTGTAGGCCTTGGTGAACTGCTCCTCGGATACGTCATACAGCTTGAGGAACTTTGCCATGGTTTCCGGGTTGTTCAGCCGACGGTTTTCCTGGTGGATGCTGTGGAAAATTGCAGCATCGACCTTGTTAGCATCCAGCCCCAGAGCCTTAACGGTATAATATAATTGCCCGTGTACCTTCCATTCCCTGCCAAAAAGGGCGGGTACTTTGCGGAATTTAACATCGGTGTCCAGTGTTCTGGCCCAGGGCTCAATATAAGGTTCCAGCTGATAACAGTGAGGACAGCCGTACCAGAAAGCCTCCATGACTTCTACCTTGGCCGGGTCAGCAGTAGGGATAGGCTGGCTGAGGCGTATATAGTGCTTACCCTCCTCAAACTTATCACTCGCCTGGGCGAGCAGCGGTACCAGCAACAGAACGGTCAGACATCGCATCAGCAGTTTTGGCATGTTTCACTCTTCTTTATTACTTATTCTGCGGATCTATTCTGTCAAAAATGATGGCTAAAAAATACGTTTCACGTATTTTTTTCGTTAACTCCCGGAATACGACAACTAGCGCTCCTAACTAGCGGGTTAGCAGGAATAACTATTATCCATCGGTTGAGCGTGTCTCAAAACCTGTCCCTCCAGAAAAATCCATATGGCACGCCTGCTGTTACGCTAATCAAAACAATTTAATTTGATGTCATAAAATCAGAATAACTGACGAGTAATTGTTTTTTAGCAAAAATATTAAAATCTAAACGTTATATTAAGAATGGTTACCCATAACCACTTCAGAAATAACACACCCATTGAACTTTCCAACTCATTTCCATTCAAATTATTAAAGCAAGGGACAGTACTCGCCACGTTTGATATTAATCCTTAAACCGCAATCATTTGTACTGACTCTGATTATGAAGGAGAAACAAGCATGCAGGAAAGCGGTGGATCAACAGTAACGACTGCCTCACCCGTGGTGGTGACTGGCCCAGCTCCGATAACAACTACTCCCCCCACTACTGTGACTGCGGGTGGGCGGACTGTAACTTCAACATCTGGCCAGCCCACAGATCAGGGATCCGGTGATACATTGCCTGCTGCAAATAATGGACAGCCTGCGGGGCACCAAGCCTCGCCGGAAGGGGCCGAAACACCAGGACCACAAGGCTCTGGAGCACCAACACCCGCCAACAGTGAGCCTAATCCCGCTGATCCACAACCTGTCACAAAATCAGGCGGCAAAACATTTGGCAAATGGACCATAAGAATTATTTTCACACCCATCATGTTTTTTGTGGGTACAGGGATAGGTATGTATTGCGGTTTGGTCTTAGGCGTAGGCGTACCAATGCTTGCCAGTATCAAAAGGTTATTTGAGCGCACTGACAGTTGGCTTCTTGTCATATTCGTTTTTCCTTTTATCGCGTTTGCCGGTCTTGTCTGCGGTCTCATAGGCTCTGCAGTTGGCGTCATTTGCGGTGCCGTTATTTTTTCCGCAGCAACCGCAAGACTGGATACTCAACCTCTCAAATATGCAGATGATCAAGTTCGGGCAATGTTTGACACCCTCATTTGGAATAAAGAACAGCAAGAATCAACAAACGGACCATTCCCCAACCTTTCAGACCAGACTGCCTCCCATCAGCTACCTGCACCGGGTAATGAGGATGGAGCATCAGCGGGGCAATTACCCACCCGACAACTCATGGAAGATACGGCGACTCGGCTAGAAGAAATACACGCGCAGCAGACAACCGAGTCAGTTTAAACTCCATTGCCAGATAGTCTGCCTGGCATTATGAGTGGAAGATCAGCCTTCATAAAAAAGTGTTGATCTTTCATTTATCGTTTTGAAAACAGCCTATACCTGCTTTTCAAATACAAATGCTAAATACTAAACAACTCTATAAATAACAAACATTTAAAGACTGCCTCCATTAACACCAATCAGCACTACGGATACTGCTAATACCCCACACAATACCTGAACAGTAGGATACCGGCCTCTACTCCTATAAGGCGTTTATAAACGCCAGACACTCCACACCACTACCGATTCAGAGGCAAACAATGCGAATTCGAACACTTCTGGCCCTGTCTCTCGTCACACTTGCATCCTTCAACACCAGTGTTTCTCTGGCGGCAACCCGCAGTGGGGAAAACGTCAGCATCTGGTTTGATACCGGCGGTCCCGTAGGTGGCGCTTACAATACGATTGTGCAAAATGGCGCCCAGCAGGCCTGTGAGGATCTCGGCTGTGATATCCGGTTCCTGTACTCCGACTGGAGTCCACAGAAGATGATCGAAAACGCCAACCGTGCTATTGCATCCAAACCAGACGGCCTGGTGGTGATGGGTCACCCCGGCGATGACGCCTATGAAGCACTGATTGATGAAGCGCAAGACAGCGGCATCATCGTCACCAGCAGCGATACCGAGCTGCCACGCCTGATGGCTGAGCACCAGTCACAAGGCTTTGGTTACGCCGGTGTGGATAACAAAAGCCGCGGCACCTTGCTGGCCCAGGAAGCCCTGCGTCGCCACCCCATGAAAGCCGGTGAACGCGCCCTGGTTTGGGGACTGAAGAGCAAGCCCAACCGCGGACTGTCTACCGTTGGTATGATTGAAGCACTGGAAGACGCCGGTCTGCAGGTGGATTACATGGAAATCAGCGCCGAGCTGGATAAAGATCCTACGCTGGGTATGCCGCTGATGACCGCCTACCTCTCTCGTCACCCTGATACCAAGATGATCCTGATCGATCATGGCGCCCTGACCGGCCAGCTGGAAAACCTGCTGCGTGCTGCAGGCGTCGGCCCGGATGAGATTTTCGCAGCAGGCTTCAGCCTGTCTCCCGCCACAGCGGCAGCCATCCAGAGCGGCTACGTTGACCTGGTGGGTGACGGACAGCCTTTCCTGCAGGGCTACCTGCCCGTTCTGCAGATTGTCCTGACCAAACGCTATGGTTTCTCCGGTCTGAACATCAATACCGGCGGTGGTTTTATCAGCCGTGAGAATATCGACCTGATCGCACCACTGGCCAAGCAAGGCCTCCGTTAATACTCACCGGCGCGCAGACTCTCTGCGCGCCTGGCCTGACTCCCTGGATAAAGAGACGTTCCCCGGATGACCAAACGCCTGGAAATGCGCGGCATGAACAAGTGGTTCAATGGCGTGCATGCACTGCAAGATATCGATTTCGACCTGAATGCCGGTGAAGTCGTCGCCATTGTTGGCGACAATGGCGCAGGTAAATCGACCCTGATCAAGATACTGGCGGGCCTGCATCAGCCTGACAGCGGTACGCTCAAGATCAGTGGCCAGGCAATTGATTTTTCCCGTTATAACGTCGCCACCGCCCGAAAACTTGGTGTCGAAACTGTGTACCAGGAGCGCTCGCTCGGTGAAAAACAGCCCCTCTGGCGGAACCTGTTTGTCGGACGACATCTGCGCAACAAGTTTGGTTTTATCCGTGTTCAGGAAGAAAAACTGATCACCCAGCGACTGTTGCAGGACATTGGCCTGCGCGGCATAGGTATCACGCCGGATTCTGATGTCAGCATCCTTTCTGGCGGTGAACGACAAGGCCTCGCCATCGGTCGCGCCATGCATTTTGATGCCGAAATCATCATTCTGGATGAACCCACCAACGCCCTCTCCCTGCACGAAGTGGGCAAAGTGCTGGACTTCATCCGTCGTATACGGGCCACTGGCCGCTCCTGCATCCTGATCTGCCATAACATGGCCCATGTCTACGACGTGGCGGACCGGTTTGTCTTTGTCGACCGCGGCAGGATTGTGGCTGAACACGCCCGTAATGCCATCAGTCTCGAAGAACTCAGCACCACTTTGATCAATATTGCCCGGGAAAACACCCTGCAACGGAATGGAGCCCCGTCATGACCCTGTTTCTGCGCCAATACCGTTTCCAGATGGGCACCTTTGGCCTGTTGCTGGTGCTCTGGGCAACATTCCTGGTGTTAAGCCCGGCCACCTTTGGCTCCCTGCGCATTTATACCTCCTTCATGACCAGTATTCCGTTCCCGGCCATACTGGCGCTGATGCTGACCTTCCTGATTGTGTCCGGGGAAATGGACATGTCGTTCCCGGCCATCATGGCCTTTTCCGGTTATCTCTTTGCTGTCGTGTTTACCGCTACGGGCAGCGGTCTCACAGCTCTGGTTGCAGCACTGCTGGGTGGCAGTATCGCAGGACTGATTAACGGCTTACTGATTGTCCGGCTCGGCGTTCCCTCTATTATCGCCACGATTGGCACCCAGTTTTTCTGGTATGGATTTACGACAGTGCTTGCCGACGGTATCGCCATCAGCCTGATTGATGTCCGCTCCACCTGGCTGCATGATCTGCTGGTCGGCCGCCTGTTCGGCTGGCTGCCCATGCAGGCGATCTGGTGCGTGGTGCTGGCCGTGGTCGCCTGGCTCATGCTGCAACGACACACCTTTGGCGACAATGTCCGTTTTATTGGAGACGACATCAATACGGCCAAAATGATGGGTATTCCGACCGATCGCACCCGGATCCTGCTGTTTACCCTGATGGGACTGACCAGCGCTCTGGTTGGCGTCATGGTATGCCTGGAAATGGCCAACTGGTGGCCAACTCAGGGCGAAGGTTACCTGTTGCTGGTCTTTGCCTCGATCTTTATCGGCGGCACGTCTGTGTTCGGCGGAACCGGCACATTGTTCGGAACATTGATCGGTGCCATAGTCATCGGCATGATCGAATCCGGTATCATAGCCGTCGGACTTTCCGGGTTCTGGACGCGCATGGTTTACGGTCTGATTATTGTTGTTTCGGTCTCAGTCTATGCCTTCCTGATGAAGACCCACCGTCGCTAAATCGTTATCAGCGGGGAGGCTATGAAAAAGATCACGGTCATCGGTGCCGGCAGCACCATGTTTGCACGTCAGTTGTTGTCTGCTCTGTTTGCGTATAAAGATCTGCCACCGACAGAAGTGGTGCTGGAAGATATCAACGAACAGGTGCTGGAACGCAGTTTCCGGCTGGTTGGGTTGATGATTGAGCAGGCCGGTGTCCCCGTCACATTGAGTATGACGGTGAATCAGAAAGAAGCACTGCGTAATGCTGATTTCGTGATCAATGCCATCCAGGTGGGCGGCCTCGAGCCATGGAAACTGGATATGGAAATCCCCCAGCGCTATGGCATCAGCCAGGAAGTGGGCGACACACTGGGTGCTGGCGGGATTTTCCGGGGTCTTCGTCAAATACCGCCCGTGCTGTCCATCCTCCGCGATATGGAAGAGGTCTGTCCGCAGGCGCTCTTCATTAATTATTCCAATCCGCTGGCACCACTGACCTGGGCAGCCAGTCAGGCGTCGTCTATTCGCAGCATCGGCCTCTGTTACGGTGTTCGCTATACCGCTTCCCAGCTGGCTGGGTATCTTGGCGTCGGCCCCTGGGTAGATCATCCACATACGCCCGAGTTATGGCAGGCATTAATGTATCAGGATGTCCCCGAAGATATTGAGTATCGATTCGGTGGCGTCAACCATATGACCTGGATGCTGGAGTTCCGTCACAGAGGCGAAGATCTCTATCCACTGATTCACAAGCTACCTGATAACCCTGCCGTCTATAAAAACGACGCTCCTCGTTGTGAAATACTCAAACACTTCGGCTACTGGAGTACGGAAAATCACTGGCATATGACCGATTATGTGCCCTACTTCCGTAAGAATGAGGCCATGATCAACCAGTTCCTGCCAAGGCGCTGGAACCTGCTGGCATTGGAGCAGGAAGTACATGCCCTGGCTAACGAAGAAATCAACCGACAGCTGGCAGGCGAGCAATCATTCAGAATTGAAGAAAACATGCTCAATGGCGCCAAACTGATTCACGCCATTCTGACCAATACACCAACACGCATTAACGGTAATGTTGCGAACCAGCAGGATAATGGTCTGCTGATTGATAACCTGCCAGCTAACTGCGTCGTTGAAGTGCCGATACATGTCGACAGTGAAGGTTTGCATCCGGAAACGATTGGCACCCTCCCCACGCAATGTGCCGCCCTGAACAAAACAAATATCAATGTTCAGGAGCTGATCGTAGAAGCCGCTCTCAAAGGCGATAAGCAGGCTGCCAAGTATGCCCTGGCACTGGATCCGCTGACTGCTGCCCTGTGTACTCTGGAACAGATCGACAACCTGTTTGAAGAATTACTGGAAGCCCAGAAGCCTTGGTTGCCGCAATTCTAATCGTATGACTCCCCCTGCATAGGTGTTATCAGGCAGGGGGAACATCGCTTAATAATGACCAGTATGACGCTATAAATCACACCACAGGCCAGCATACCGGCAATCAAACCACTTAGGTAAAACTGATGCTGCAAGGCCAAATAATCCCACAGCAGCGCTGTTGATAAGCCAATACCTGCTGGCACGAAAAAGAGTCTGGGTGGCAACTTTTGATAAAACAGTGCACCAAACAACGGAACAACCACCGTTGGCCCCCAGAAATTGAATGCATATAGCAAGATACTCAACAGATCACCTTTATACAGACTGAACACCATGGCGAGCCCGCCAATCGCAATCACCGCTACGCGCATAATCAACAGCTGCTGCGACTCACTCAGTTCTTGCTTAATAAATAGTGGCAACGCATCCCTGGTAGCCGCTATTGCTGCTGTATTCAGATAACTGTCTGCAGACGACATAATAGCTGCCAAAATGGCACAGATCGCCACACTGACAAGACCTCCGGGGAGAATCATCAGCAACAGTTCATTAATGGCTGACTGTACTGAAGCATCAGGATTCACAACCGATGCGAGAAGCCCCAGAAAACCTGCCCCAGCAGCAATAAGCACCACAACAACACAGGCAGATGACAAAGCTAAAGCGGCCTGATAATGACTCCGCGCCATCATGACCCTTTGCACCATTGGAGGAATCATAAAATCGCCAAGGACGAAGCTGAGGAAGAGTGACAATGCCCCTATGGCACCCAGATCCGCCAACCCCATCACCTGTTCGGTATTTAATTGATGAACAAATGATTCATAGCCTCCGAGATACTGCATACCGGCGCTAATAACGGAAAATATTCCCAGCACAATCAAGCTCAATTGGATAACATCCGTTGAAACCACCCCTCGAATACCACAGAGCGAGCAATAACCAACGATGATAGCGCCACCAACAAGGCTGCCGACCCAGATTGGTATAGGCAAAATCAATGCCGCAACGCGTCCAATGGCTGCCATCTGGACAATAATTATCCCGGCACAGAATAAGACCCAAAAAATACCGCAGGCATAACGAACCCGCTTGTCGTAGCTGCTCTCGAGAATATCGCCAATACTGAAACAGTGATGAAAGTGTCTTAATCTTGGGGCAATTGCGGCCAATAGAATGAACTGCAAAGGTTGGCCTGCAAGCAGGCACATTGCATAAATCAGCCCATGTGCATAGACCTTCTCACCAATACCCAGAATAAAACCGCTTCCTATGGCCGTTGCTGCAATACTGGTCATCAATGGAAATGCACCAAAAAACCCTTTTGACAGGGCAAACTCATCAAATGAGCAACTACGCTTAGCGTGCCGTGCTGCGACATAAAGTGTCGCAAAAATAAACACGGTCACTACAAACCAGGAACTCTGTGAGGCAGGAAATGTCATGAAAGCATTCTCTTACTTATGCAGCCTGTATTGATGGCATTACCCATCGGGCCATATAAAAGTAGACACACATTGCTTTCTTGCTAAAACCAAGACAGTTCCTATTATCCATTAATTAGAGAACGCCCCCACAAATAGGGGGTCAGAATCAATAACAATTGATAGTGCAATGCAACTATCAGTGATTCTAACAATCTATATCTATGAATAATGATTTACGCATCAATTAGAAAATACTTTTTATTTAAAACAGCAGGAGCATATTGAATGAAATCTACAGTCTCAAAAAGAGTATTCATTGCCTTTTTTTCATTAATATCAAGCACTCTCAGCCATGGCCTGGAAAATAACCAAATACATTACAGTTATATTCGTCATCAATTCATGCCTGTCATTTCTCTTACCCATCAGGATAATGGTTTTATTGCCTGTTACTCGCACAATAACGATGCCCCATCTTATCCTGTAGGCGGCAATATTCACGTAAAGGGATTTATCGCTATGCAAGGCCAATATCTGGGTCGTATTTTCCATCCGGATGGCTATTTACACAAAGATATCAGCATACAGAATTCTGAACCCAGCCTGCTGTGTAAAACCTATATACCATCCTGCCAAGATAACGATGTGGAGTGTTGGGCCGGAGGCGATACTGGTGGCTATTTCTCAGCACTGATGTATCCAGCCCAGTAATTACTATTTTCAATAGCCAAAAGCAAAAACCCTGACCAGCTGCCT
>NZ_BAAJPA010000025.1:0-44700 GCF_057552235.1 Kistimonas ophiarachnellae
GTATCGCTGAAAGTGATTCAGACTGCGTTTCGAGAACCTTGTCCGTTTCAGCGAGGCCGCCATTCTACTCCGGCGGACTTCAGTGTCAAGCGCTTGTTTCACCCGGTGAAACCGGAGAGCGAAGCTCGTTGACAGGCGGCGCATTCTACAGCGTTTCGGCCCTGTGTCAACATGCACCTCAAAGAATGTTATGCATAATAGAAGAAGCGCTTCATTTGATACGGGGCAACCTGCGCATTGGTAATAGAACGGAGCCCTAACAATAATTCATCATACTGATCAGCGATGGGTGCACTGACATGCACCCCCTCTCCCTCAAGAGGAGACAAATAAACAATATCCTTTGCCTCTAAGGGTAAATGCTTTACGTACGACAGTGTTTTTTCAACATGAGAATGCCGACCAACACCAGCAAGAATCGTTATCCCAACCCGTATACCTGCTATTTTTAGCTCTTCTATCATTCGTCGAGTCGGTAGCAAATCACCTGATTTGCCGAGCTGCTCACGTAATACACCATAACCGGTTTCCAAACCAATGACCACCTGACGCAGACCAAGCTCTGCGAGTGAAGCCCAATCACCCGATTGGCGCGCAGGCGCAAAATCCGCATCACCAAAAGCAGCAACACCACGCCGAATCACACCAACCTCATCACGGATCAGCTGCAATACCGGCAACAAACGACGGGTTGAAAGCGCCATTGCATTGGCAGAGCCTAAAAATACACCATCACGCCCACCCCAACCTGGATCCAATAGCGCTTTTACCTGACTGACATGTTGTTTCAACACCTCCTCACCCAAAACACGGAAGCGTTTACCTTGATAGAAAGCACAAAACGAACACTGACTATTGGGACAACCTGTCGCCGGCTGAATAACGATATCGCCATAACGATCAGGTGGAAGAATGGGAATGACTTCTGGATAAGCTGAATCTGCCAAGCAAGATCTCTGACAATAATCTTTTAAATCAAGACGAGACGCACAAAGCAGTAACTCTGAAGCTTGCTGATCTATAGCATTTTCAATCTCACTATTGGTGTTCAATGTTTCTACAATCCGCACCAATAGAGACAGCACCTGCAATGTCACCGTCTCAGCATGTTGAGGCGATAAGGCGACAGGCACATCACGCCCCCTCACTACACAGCCATCAACACATCGTCGATAAAACGCCTCCGCATTGCGATAACTGCACCAATAGCCAAGTTCATCCAGACGCACCGATACGCCCAGCTGAGAGCACTCCAACTTTAAGCCATTTTTCTTTTTGACAACGGACAACATGATGACTGCAATACGCTCACAAAATTGCCAGAACAAAACAATCATGTTAAACATCTGGCTCCTAGAAATAAGAACAATAACAAAACCACCCACCATGTGCTCTGTGACTATCCGAACCGCCTTACTTGTAATGGCTCTAATTCTTGCTTCTTCTAAAGTAGGTGCACGAATGTGCCATAGCGTGACAATGTCCGGCCCTCCAGACTTCCCACCGGTGGTATGGAGTGATTATCTGGAAATACATGGCGCGGCCAAGGAGCTACTAGAGAAAGCATTCAAAAGACATAACATCAATGTGACAACCGATCATCTCGGTGGCTACAACCGGGTACTCAGCCATTTCAAAAAAGGTTTAATTCATGTCATTCCAGCCATGACGCGAAACAGCGAACTGGCGGAACATACAACATTTATAGAACCCGCTATTTACCAGCAAACCTATGCCGTCGTAGTCAGACGCGACAAGGAAAACCATCCTCAAACCTGGGATGATCTGACAATGCTGCGTGGCGTAGCTCCCAGGGGGCTGACATTTGGTGATGACTTTAATCAGTTTGCCAATAACAACCTGCAAGTTATGCGTACAACCCGGCCTCGCCAGGGGCTCAAAATGCTTGAAGTTGGACGCGTGGACTACGCGATCTACCCAGACATCCAAGGCGATCTATTCGTCTCACTATTGGATCTGGAAGGTAAATTTGAAAAAACGCCCATAGATATCGCAACATTCAATTTGTATGCCGGCATTTCCAACGCGCTGGACTGCGATATCCCGCTGAAAGAGATCTCCAGCACCATTCAGGCTTTGATCTCAAGCGGCGAAGCTGCAACGATTTTCAACGACAGCCTCTATAAATGGATGGGCTACAGTCTTGACCAGAAAGGCATGACATATTCACCCATCGAATAGCATTTAAAGATTACCGTTTCTATTGAGATAGTCAGGCAGGAAACTTTCCGCCTCTTCAGGATTTCGACTAAGCTGAAGCTCGTAATCCTCACAGATGGCAAGATAGCGAGCCAGAACCGGCGCAGGTAAATCCCGCCAGTTATAGACTGCATTCTCAAGGGCATTATGCAGCATGATCTGTCCAATAAAAGCGGTGCGAGGGCAATCTGCATCGGCTGGATATAAGGCTTCAATTCCGTCCATAAGACGCTGTTTCTGCGTATCCTTCATAAACTGCTCCCTGGATAGCATGCGCTTATCTTAAAGTGTAGCTTTACCACCTACACAAAGCAGTCACCCCTAAGACCCAGACAACATATCTATTCGTCCTTTAATAGAGTTATAATTGCACCCGTTCGTGCGACAGCTGTAAAAAGCACATATCGCAGGCGTCCGTTATCACAAAAACAAATATATGACGACTGTCCACGCACCAAGCCCGTGAACCACATTTTCACCGGTGCATGTACAGCAGAACAGACAGGCCTGAACCCATGAAAAAAATAACGTTACTGACCACTTCCCTGACACTACTGCTCACTGGCTGTGATACTACATTCAGCGGCTCACACTCCTCCTCAGGTTTCTGCTCAGTATCCTCCGACAGGGGGCAGACATTTTCCCGATCAACACGCACAGAAGGCAACAGGCTCGACGGCGAATGTGGCTTTACCGGTGAGGAAGGCAGCATCCGTATGGATAACCATGTTATTCGGCTGGCGGATCAGGAGCTCAGCCTCAACGGCATCGTACTGGCCGTCAATATTCCCGACGATCGCCCTGCCACCGTCCGCGTTATAGCAGAGGGCGAAGCCAAGCGGCTTACGGTTGACGGGCAATCCATCAGAGAACTCGCTACCGCGCAGAAGGCGGGACGTCCCCTGGCAAGAACCGAATAGCTCAACATCATAAAGCGGGTGGTGATGGTAACCTCACCACCTCAAATCATGCAGCACTATCAGGCAAACCCCACTCTACGGAATGTTCATTTTTGAGCACTTTTGAACAGTCAGAGTCCGCAATTCCAAGCAAAAAATCAACATTTGTTGAATTATGATCACTAATGATCAACGGCTTTCAATTTTTTTGAATTGTCTTGCGATTTTTATTTATTTACTCAGCAAAATCCCCCACTTACCATTCGCCGCAATTGCAACACAACCCCAACAAAAAACCGCAATAAATGACAAGCGTTGCCTGAGACAAAACGTCATCGGGCTTCTCGGAGTGGCATTCATCGACAGGCTGATGTGCTGGCGATATGACCGGCTGTTTGTGGGGGAAGAGTTTTCTCATTTCCTCCCAGATCGGCGCAACCATTTACTGTGATTAAACCGGCCATGTTGGTCAGGGGGACAAACCGTGCAAATTCTATTCAGCATGCTGGGCATTGCATGTCTGCTGGGAATCGCTTTTCTGCTGTCGGATAACCGCAAGGCCATTCGCCTTCGCACTGTCGGCGGCGCCTTCATTCTTCAGGCTATTCTGGGTGCTTTTGTTCTTTATATTCCAATAGGCCAGACCGCGCTTGCCAGTGCTGCCGAAGGTGTTCAGCATGTCATTAACTTCGGAAATGAAGGTATTGGCTTCCTCTTTGGCGATCTGGCCAAGTTCAAGCTCGGCTTCATCTTCGTCATCAACGTTCTGACCATCATCATCTTCTTCTCCTCCCTGATGGCTGTTCTGTACTACCTCGGCATTATGCAGCTGATTATCAAGGTCATCGGCGGCCTGCTGCAGAAAGTATTGGGCACCAGCCGTACAGAATCGCTTTCCGCGACAGCCAACATCTTTGTCGGTCAGACAGAAGCGCCCCTGCTGGTTCGCCCCTATATCGCCAAAATGACCCAGTCTGAGCTGTTTGCCGTTATGGTTGGCGGCCTGGCTTCGGTTGCCGGTGCGGTAATGGTCGGTTATGCCAGCATGGGTGTTGAGCTCAAGTACCTGATCGCCGCCAGCTTCATGGCTGCTCCCGGCGGTCTGCTGATGGCCAAGATCATCAAGCCGGAAACCGAGTTCGACAAGGTCAATCAAGACGCACACCTTGATGAAGACGAAGAGAACAAGCCTGCCAACGTGATTGACGCTGCAGCCAGCGGTGCCGCCAGCGGTATGAAACTGGCTGCCAACGTAGGCGCCATGCTGCTGGCCTTCATCTCGCTGATCGCCTTGCTGAATGGCCTGATCGGTGGAATCGGCGGCATCTTTGGCCTGGAAGCCCTGTCTCTGCAACAGATCCTGGGGTATGTATTCGCCCCGATCGCCTGGGTACTGGGTATCCCCTCTTCTGAAGCACTGCAAGTCGGCAGCCTGATCGGTCAGAAGCTGGTACTGAACGAATTCGTCGCCTATGTCGACTTCGTTGCCATCAAGGACAGCCTGACTCCCCATTCCCAGGCCATCGTGACCTTTGCACTGTGCGGTTTTGCAAACCTGTCGTCTATTGCAATTCTGCTGGGCGGTCTGGGTGTCATGGCGCCCGATCGTCGTAAGGACATTGCCCGCATGGGTCTGAAAGCGGTTGCCGCAGGTAGCCTGTCCAACCTGATGAGCGCCGCCCTTGCCGGCCTGTTCCTCGCACTATAATTGGAATGCCCCGCGGACAGTTCTCTGCGGGGCCTGACCTTTATCAGGAAACTGACCGATGACCGATACTTCCAAGTACAGCCAACTTGCGCTGACCCTGATGGACCTGACCACCCTGAACGACGATGACACTGATCAGAAAGTGATTGACCTGTGTCGTTCAGCAAAAACCGACGCAGGCACCCCTGCAGCGGTCTGTGTTTACCCCCGTTTTGTCCCCATCGCCAGGAAAACCCTGCGTGAACTGGGTCTGGACCACATGAAAGTGGCGACCGTGACCAACTTCCCGGCCGGTGGCGACGACATCAGCATTGCTGTTGCAGAAACACGCGCCGCCATCGCCTATGGTGCGGATGAAGTCGATGTCGTCTTTCCTTACCGCGCGCTGATCGCTGGAAACGCAGACATCGGTTTTGAACTGGTGAAGCAGTGCAAGGCCACTTGTGGTGACACTGTTAAGCTGAAAGTCATTATCGAGTCCGGTGAACTGAAAGATCCTGCACTGATTCGTCGCGCCAGCGAGATTGCTATTGAAGCGGGTGCAGATTTCATCAAGACTTCAACCGGCAAAGTCCCGGTCAATGCCACGCTGGAATCTGCCCGCATCATGCTGGAAGCGATACACGACAGTGGACGTGATGTTGCCTTCAAGCCCGCCGGCGGCATCCGTACTGCTGAAGAAGCCGCAGAACACCTGCAGCTGGCGGAAGAGATCATGGGCGCCGACTGGATCACTCCGGATCACTACCGCTTTGGCGCCAGCAGCCTGCTGGGCAACCTGCTGATTGCCCTGGGTCTGCGTGAAGGCAATATCGACAAGCAGAGCTACTGAGCATAACCGCCAGTCTGGCACAGGAGATCATGCCATGTTTCTACCGCAGGAAGTCATTCGCAACAAGCGTGAAGGAAAAACACTGTCGGATAACGAAATCCGAAGTTTCGTCAACGGGATTACCGACGACAGTGTCACTGAAGGTCAGATTGCCGCGCTGGCGATGGCCATTTTCTTCCGTGGCTTATCCATGCCTGAGCGAATTGCCCTGACCTGTGCCATGCGTGACTCCGGTGAAGTGCTGGACTGGTCTGGTGAAAATCTTAATGGTCCGATCCTGGACAAACATTCCACCGGTGGCGTCGGCGATGTCGTCAGCCTGATGCTGGGGCCCATGGTTGCAGCCTGTGGTGGTTACGTGCCCATGATTTCAGGCCGAGGGCTGGGTCATACCGGTGGCACGCTCGACAAACTGGACAGCATTCCCGGTTATACAACGTCCGCCTCAGAAAAACGGTTTCGGCAAGTCGTTCTTGAAACCGGTGTCGCTATTATTGGCCAGACCGGTGAACTGGCCCCGGCTGACAAACGTTTCTACGCTATTCGCGATATCACCGCCACCGTTGAATCCATTGACCTCATTACTGCGTCCATTCTCGCCAAGAAGCTGGCGGAAAGTCTTGATGCACTGGTGATGGATGTGAAAGTCGGCAGCGGTGCATTCATGCCAACCTACGAACTCTCGGAAGGGCTGGCGAAAAGCATTGTCAGCGTCGCCAATGGCGCAGGCGTAAAAACAACCGCACTGCTGACCGACATGAACCAGTGTCTGGCGTCGACCGCGGGAAATGCCGTCGAAGTCCGTGAAGCTGTTCAATACCTGACGGGCGCCTACCGCAACCCGCGACTGCACGAAATCACCATGGCACAATCTGCGGAATTGCTGGTTTCCGGTGGTTTGGCGGCTGACCAGTGCGAAGCAAGAGATAAGCTGCAAGTCGTTCTGGATGACGGCAAGGCTGCAGAGATTTTTAATCGCATGGTGGCCGGCCTGGGAGGCCCTGCAGACTTTATTGAGAATCACGACAAATACCTGCCCAAAGCCAGCATTATCAAACCGGTATTTGCGCAAACCGAAGGCTACGCTAACAGCATGGATACCCGCGGCATGGGACTGGCCGTGGTACAACTGGGCGGTGGCCGCAAAGCAGCCACAGACGCCATTGATTACAGCGTAGGCCTGAGCGATATCTGCACACTGGGCCAGGTCATTAATAAAGAGACCCCATTGGCCATGATTCACGCCAGGGACGAACAGTCCTGGCAGCAGGCAGCGGCCATGGTTCAGGCCTCAGTGAAAATAGGCGACACCGCCCCTGAGACAACGCCTGAAGTGTATCGCCGCATTACCCCGGCGGATTGTGAAGAATGATCTTTCGGGGTAAACCATGCAGCAGACAGGACGTAAACGGAGCCTGAATATGACAGCAAAGAAACGAGCCATTGTGCTGGTACTGGATTCCTTCGGAATCGGTGCCGCCCCGGATGCGGACAAATTTGGTGATACCGGTTCCGATACCCTCGGCCATATTGCCGAGCTCTGCGCTGCCGGCAAGGCTGAGAATGGTCGACAGGGTCCTCTTCATCTGCCGAATCTGGCCAGTCTTGGCCTGCTGCATGCTGCCAAGGCATGTACCGGTCGTTTCCCTGAAGGCATGGCCACGGATGTGACCATCACCGGCGCCTATGCACCGGCCTGTGAAATCTCCAGTGGCAAGGATACACCCAGCGGTCACTGGGAAATGGCAGGTGTTCCGGTACTTTTTGACTGGGGCTACTTCACCGAAAAAGAAAACACCTTCCCACCCGAACTGCTGGAAAAAATCACTGCTGCCATGGATCTGCCGGGTATTCTGGGCGACTGCCACGCTTCAGGCACTGAAATTATCGCCCGCCTGGGTGAAGAGCACATGCGCACCGGCAAGCCGATTCTCTACACCTCGGCTGACAGTGTCCTGCAGATCGCCTGTCACGAAGAATCCTTCGGCCTGGATCGCCTGCTGAAATTATGTGAAGTTTCCCGCGAACTGTTGGAAGGCTACAACATCGGTCGGGTCATCGCCCGCCCCTTCATTGGCACCAACAGCAGCGACTTCGAGCGTACCGGTAACCGTCGTGATTATTCGCTGGCACCGCCCTCCCCCACCGTGCTTGAAAAACTGGCTAACGACAGTGGCGAGGTGGTCAGCATCGGCAAAATCGCTGACATCTATGCACACCAGGGCATCACCAAAAAGATTAAGGCCACGGGTCTTGAAGCACTGTTCGATGCAACACTGGAAGAAGTTCGTCAGGCGGGTGACCATACCATCGTTATGACCAACTTCGTCGACTTTGACATGCATTATGGCCATCGTCGTGATGTCACAGGTTATGCCGAAGCGCTGGAATACTTTGATCGTCGTTTGCCTGAACTTTTGGCTCTGCTTGAGAAAGACGACATCCTGATTCTAACAGCCGACCACGGTTGTGACCCGACCTGGCACGGTTCCGACCATACCCGTGAACATGTGCCAGTACTGGTTTACGGTCCTGATGTAAAACCCGGCTCACTGGGTGTGCGTGAAACATTTGCAGATATCGGCCAGACACTGGCAGCTTACTTTGATCTGCCAGCCATGGATCATGGCATCAGCTTTTTACCCGACATCATGCCCGAAACGGCCTGATCAACGACATGAACAACGCCCGGACTGACGTCGGGCGATCAGGGAGATAACCAATTGGCTACGCCACATATCAATGCAGCTGACGGGGCTTTTGCTGAAACGATTCTGATGCCCGGCGACCCACTGCGTGCAAAATACATTGCCGAGAACTTCTTCGAAAATGCAGAAGAAGTGACCAATGTACGCAACATGCTGGGTTACACCGGCACCTATAAAGGTATGCGAATCTCAACCATGGGTTCCGGCATGGGCATTCCTTCGGCCTCCATTTATTACAAGGAACTGATCACCGATTACGGTGTGAAGAACATCATCCGTGTCGGCAGCTGTGGCGCCGTGAGCACGGATGTCAAACTGCGCGATATCGTCATCGCACAGGGCGCATGCACTGACTCCAACGTCAACCGTATTCGTTTCCGCGGCTATGACTTTGCCGCCATTGCCGATTTCGGCCTGCTGGAAAAAGCCGTCAACGCAGCCCGCGCCCATAAGCTGCCGGTACGTGTCGGCAATTTGTTCTCCGCAGACCTGTTCTACACGCCGGAGCCGGAAATGTTCGAGGTCATGGCCAGGCACGGCGTACTGGGTGTTGATATGGAAGCCGCAGGCCTCTACGGCGTCGCCGCCGAGTTCGGCGCCAAGGCACTGACCATATGCACCGTGAGTGATGTTATTCCCACCGGTGAAAAGATGTCCTCTGATGACCGTCAGAATTCATTCAATGAGATGATCGAAATCACGCTGGATTCCGTGATCGCCTGATCATCACCCGACTAGCCGGCCTGCCAGGATGGCAGGCCGACAAGACGACAGTTTATGTCGCCCCCACTGGCCGGAGTTGCCAAACCAATGAACGTCATGGCAATCAGAGCAACAAAACAGCCGTTGCCCTGGCGGACTTGATTTGCTGTTTGAGTTTGTAACAACACATTAGGATTGAGAGTTAATGGGTATTCGCAAGAACGTAGTTGCCGCTGCCGCGGTAGTTCTGGGGGCAATGTCTGCCACAGCCGCCAATGCTGAAATGGTGTATGGTTTCGGTAATGTCAGCATCAACTATCTGGACTGGTCCAAGGGCACCCAGAACCGTACCGCTGACAATGCTGCAAAAAAAGACTTCTTCTTCCTGGAAGTTGAAGGTGGCGCGGGTTTCAACTGGGGTGAAGTGTACGGTTTCTTCGATGTAGAGAACCCGACCAACGACACCAAGGAAAATGACGGTTCCAAGAACCTGCGTACTGCCGCCAAGGGCACCACGCACATCTACCTGGGCGACACCAACTTTACCCTGTACGGTCACGTCTATGACTTCCGTGACGACGGCCACAGTAGCCGTGAGCAGGACCGTATCGTAGGTCTTGGTTACCGCTTTGCCAACGACTCCGGTTTCTGGGTCAAGCCTTTCATCGGTCCAGCCTGGGTTAAGAGTGACAAGTACAACGGTAGAAATGGTTACATGCTGGGCTGGGTAGCTGGCTATAACTTCAGCCTGGGCGGTGAAAAGTTCAGCGTCAGCAACTGGCATGAAATGACTTTCGATCGTGATGACGAGTATTTGTCTGACAAGTATGTAAATGGCACTGCCGGTAAGGTTGGCCAAAACGGCGCACTTGCTCTGTGGTGGCACCCGATCGAAAAAATCACCGCAGGTGTTCAGTACCGCTATTCCCAGGACAAATTGGCAACTGCCGACGCCTACCAGAACGCTATGATTTATACCCTGAAGTATAATTTCTGATAGTTCTCTTACGATCAGACCGCTATTTAAGTGGTCTGATCGCTGCTATCTGTTTCTTCCTCCCGCTGATTTCTTAGATCACTCCTATTTCCAATAATTTGTTGGCTCTTGTTTGGTATCTGAAAGATAATTAGCCAACCAAATGCAATCAAACATCATTAACCAATCTATAAATTTAGCTATCATTTTTTGCTATCAAGGAGACCTATCGATATTTAACCGACTATACACGCATAGGTATTACCATTAACCAGCAAAATCAGGACGATTATCACTAACCAGCCGGTTAGTGATAAAAAAGAAAGAAAATTGTCAAATAAACAGCTTATTAAACAGGCTCCGGCCTTTGTCTTGACTTCATGTTAATTATTAATAGGATTTTATTATGGAAGCATCATTAACCTCGAATCAAAAGCACTACCAAACCCCTTTACCAAGCACGTCAACCACAACACATGCTTCATACCAAGCTGGGAGTAGCAATGGTCAAAAAGGTGGAAAAAAACCATATTTCACAAAAATGGAAAATGAACATGGAATCCAGTTATTCCTTGGAGAACATGCAAAAGAAAAGTTAAATACATATGATAAAAAACTCATGGAATACATCATCAACAATCTATCAGCGGAAAATATAAGTAAAAATATAACGAGACCAAACGCTGGTTCTTTCAAAAAACAAATCGATGATGAGTGCTCAAATAAAAAACATTCTGTAACCAAGGCAGATTTCAAAATCATATTGAGAAATGTATCACAGGACCTTCAAATTGATCTCACCTGCCCATTATATGGCCCATCCCATGGAGATAATCCTATAACAGATAATGAAGTACGTCTTTTGAAGAGAGGAAAACGACAAATCGCTAGCCGAATAATTAGCCTCCCCTTGAGAAAGGTTGATCATATCGCGGTAGTAGGTCAAATTCATCAGGTGGCTCATGATGCTGGTAACATAGAAATGGAATATAAAGTCACGACCGCATTTCCAACTCCCCTAACGGAAACAGCAAAGTTAGCGCCACCTGAACCTGCGCCCAACTTGATGAGAGACGACCTTGGCGTTTATCAGCAAGCTGTAATATTTTGGGCAACACATGCCCTTTCAGATTCTGAAGAGGTGAGCCCCATTAAATTGACACTGGAAAAGTCAGCAACTGACGACGACATGACAGAAACCCAGCCATCAACTCTTGAAGAAGGTGATGATTCACAACCGTTAACAGAGACTGGAAAGGATATGCCCGACACTGAGAAAGTAGTAACGATGTGACAGGCCATCCTGCCCTGTCGCTACTACAGACGAACATCAATAAAGCCAGCCTCAAACACTGAGACACTTTTTAAGGATTACATTTGCTCATCCAGAAACACATGTTAGATTCAAGAAACAGGGAAATTACTGGCTACTCACAGAAAATAATCAGCTCGACGTTTTCTATGAGCTGATATCTGCTGAAGGGGTGACGGATGAAAAAGACAAAGCAACGACCGGCTAGTAAAAAAGAGGTTACTGATTCATTTCACTATATGTCCGGTTTTGGCAATCATTTCAGCACCGAGGCACTCCCTAACGCCCTGCCTGTTGGACAAAATTCCCCCCAAAAACTGCCTTATGGACTCATTGCCGAACAACTCAGCGGCACAGGCTTCACTGCCAGGCGTCACGAAAGCCAGCGATCCTGGCTTTACAGGATTCACCCATCTGCCAAACAGTCACCCTACGAACCTGTGCTTTCAGAAACCTGGCAGACAGCACCTTTCTGCGATACATGGCTAACACCCGAACGTTTGCGCTGGAGCCCCCAACCACCTGCTGATCACAAATACGATTTTATTGCGGGCATCCGCACCTTGGCGGGTAATGGTGACGCCTCAATACGGCAAGGCAGCGCGATTCATCTTTATTCTGCATCACAGAGCATGGAAAAGCGCTGTTTCTGTAATGCCGACGGTGATCTGCTGATTGTTCCCCAGCAAGGCGGCCTATCCATCGACACTGAATTCGGACGCCTCCACATAAAGCCAACCGAAATTGCCGTGATTCAACGGGGTATTAAATTTCGTGTGAGTCTATTAGAAGACCAGGCCAGCGGTTATTTGCTGGAAAATTATGGCAACCCTTTTCGTTTACCTGACCTTGGCCCCATTGGCGCCAATGGGTTGGCAAACCCTCGCGATTTCAAGACACCTGTTGCCTGGTTTGAAGACAACAATGAACCAACGCAACTATTGACCAAGTTCGGTGGGCATTTTTTTACCTGCAACCTGGATCATTCCCCCTTTGATGTTGTTGCCTGGCATGGGAATTACGCGCCCTACAAATACGACCTGAAAACCTTCAACACCATCAATACCGTAAGTTTCGACCATCCTGACCCATCAATATTCACGGTTCTGACGTCTCCTCTCGATCATGAGGGACTGGCCAATGTGGACTTTGTGATTTTTCCGCCACGCTGGATGGTTGCAGAGGATACGTTTAGACCCCCCTGGTTTCATCGCAACATCATGAGTGAATACATGGGCCTTATCGAAGGGCTATACGATGCCAAACCAGACGGCGGATTTAAGCCCGGTGGAGGCAGCCTGCACAACTGCATGTCGCCCCACGGGCCAGATGGCGCCGCCGTCGAAAAAGCGACAAAAGCCAAGCTGACGCCACAAAAGCAGGAAAACACACTGGCCTTTATGTTCGAGTCATCCTTCCTCTATAAACCTACAGCCTTTGCTATCAATGGCGGATTACGTCAGGAAAACTATACCGATTGCTGGCAAAACATCGCACCAACCTTTAATGCAGCCGCCCCGAAGAAATAAGCCATACATCCCGGGTGTGGCAGGCTCACCGCCACACCCGGGATCTGCACTGACCATCGCCATTTGCGCCAGTGCAATTAAACGACCATGGTTGGTATCACCAGAGCGAACCTCTCCCATCAATCGTCCATCGGTGTAGCCAACCTGTTAACACTTCCGCCCTGCCTTTCTTTTGAAATAGCGCCAGCAAGGCAAACATCACAGCATTTTCAGGGATAACAGCACCGACAGACACAGGCATTCGCGCAAAAAACAACCCAAAAACAAGAAAAAACAACAATAAAAATAAGGAATTATCGGTATCCGGTTGCGCATATTCGCACGCTTTCTGATATGATTGTCACCGCCTCGCGGATCGGCCTGCAGATGTGGACTGATTCGGCACATTCGCAGGCCCTGTCTGATAACAAAACCAACAACAGACAGCGTAGAAACCAGATACCCATTAGCACCCAGCTTTTATACAACAGACTATCGACTGGTCCCGGCCTTACGGCTGACGGTATGGTTTTGACGCGTCAAGCACCTTGCGGGGGTATGAGGAGCAACTGCGCAGGCACTGACCAGATATTGACACAGGTCATTGTTTTGCCTTTTCGGCTTACTGATACTTAAGTAGGGATATGTACGTACTTAAGCGAAGGTTATGTGGATCCATACATGAGTAGCGCAACAACGAACACACACTACAACTATAAAGTGGTTCGCCAGTTTGCCGTGATGACGGTGGTATGGGGCATCGTCGGCATGGCTGTTGGTTTGCTGATCGCAATCCAGCTGGTGTTTCCTGATCTCAACTTTGAACCTTACCTGACCTTCGGTCGACTGAGACCACTGCATACCAATGCGGTGATCTTCGCGTTCGGTGGTTCTGCCCTGTTCGCCACGTCATACTATGTGGTGCAGCGGACCTGTCAGGCCCGGCTCATCTCTGACGGCCTGGCGGCCTTTACTTTCTGGGGCTGGAACCTGGTCATCCTGCTGGCAGCGATTACCCTGCCACTCGGTATTACCTCTTCCAAAGAGTATGCCGAGCTGGAGTGGCCGATCGACATTCTGATCACCGTTGTCTGGCTGGTCTATGCCTACGTTTTCTTTGGCACTGTCATGAAGCGTAAGGCCCAGCACATCTATGTAGCCAACTGGTTCTACGGGGCCTTCATCATTACCGTTGCCCTGCTGCATGTGGTCAACAGCATGTCGGTGCCGGTGACCGCCTGGAAGTCCTACTCTGCCTATTCCGGCGCCATGGATGCCATGATCCAGTGGTGGTACGGCCACAACGCCGTCGGCTTCTTCCTGACCGCCGGCTTCCTGGGCATGATGTACTACTACGTACCCAAGCAGGCTGAACGTCCGGTTTACTCCTACCGTCTGTCCATCGTTCACTTCTGGGCACTGATTGCCATTTACATCTGGGCCGGCCCGCACCACCTGCACTACACCGCGCTGCCTGACTGGGCACAGAGCCTGGGTATGGTGATGTCGCTGGTGCTGCTGGCACCTTCCTGGGGCGGCATGATCAACGGTGTCATGACGTTGTCCGGCGCCTGGCACAAGCTGCGTACTGACCCGGTACTGCGCTTCCTGGTGGTCTCCCTGTCGTTCTACGGCATGTCCACCTTCGAAGGCCCGATGATGGCGATCAAGACCGTCAACGCGCTCTCCCACTACACCGACTGGACCATCGGACACGTACACTCCGGCGCACTGGGCTGGGTGGCCATGGTGTCCATCGGCGCCCTGTACCACATGATCCCGCGCCTGTGGGGACGTGACAGCATGTACAGCATTGCGATGGTCAACGCGCACTTCTGGCTGGCCACGATCGGCACCGTACTGTACATCGCCGCCATGTGGGTTAACGGTATCACCCAGGGCCTGATGTGGCGGGCGGTCAACGCCGACGGCACCCTGACCTACAGCTTTATCGAATCCGTTATCCAGAGTGAGACCGGCTATATTGTCCGCGCCATCGGTGGAGCTTTCTTCCTCGCCGGTATGGTAGTGATGCTGTACAACGTCTACCGCACCATCCGCGCCGCCGAGCCTGACCAGGCGAAGCTGGCTGCTCAAATGGCGTGACAGGGGGAAGTTAAGAGCCATGAATAAACACGAAATTGTAGAAAAAAACCTTGGCTTGATGGTGATCCTGACCGTCGTCGCCATCAGCTTCGGCGGCCTGGTCGAGATCGTGCCGCTGTTTTTCCAGAAGGAGACCACCCAGCCGGTGGCAGGCGTCAAACCCTACCCCGCGCTGGAACTCGAAGGCCGTGACGTCTACATCAAGGAAGGCTGTGTGGGCTGCCATTCCCAGATGATCCGTCCGCTGCGTGCGGAGGTGGAGCGTTACGGGCACTACTCCGTGGCCGGTGAATCCGTCTATGACCATCCCTTCCTCTGGGGTTCCAAGCGGACAGGTCCGGACCTTGCCCGGGTGGGTCAGCGTTACTCCGATGAGTGGCACCGCGCCCACCTGTACAACCCCCGTGACGTTGTGCCCGCGTCTATCATGCCGGCCTACCCTCACCTGATGGACAACGTGCTGGATGGCAGGGACACCGCCCAAAAGATGGAAGCACTTCGCCTTGTTGGCGTGCCTTACACGGATGAGCAGATCAAAAATGCCGCCGCAGAAGTCAAGGGCAAAACCGAGATGGACGCCCTGGTTGCCTACCTTCAGGGCCTGGGCACTGCGCTGACGACAAAACGGTAACGGGCTTATGGATATCAATACTCTGCGCGGACTGGCCACCGTCTTTTGCATGATTGCCTTTCTCGGCATCGTGTTCTGGGCCTACAGCAGCAAACGCAAAGGCAGCTTTGATGAAGCGGCCAACCTGCCCTTTGCTGACGATACCGCGCACCGTTCTGCCGTGATGAGTACGCTCGACAGCGGCGACAAGAAAAAGAACATGGGGGAGGAACAGAATGTCTAGTTTCTGGAGCGGGTGGATTTTCGTCCTGACATTTGCCTGTCTTGCGGTGGTGGTTATCGTGCTGGCCGCCACCACCAAGGCCCAGCGCAAACAGACCACCTCGGAAACCACGGGCCACGTCTACGATGGCATCGAGGAATACGACAACCCCATGCCCCAGTGGTGGCTGGGGCTGTTCGTAGCGACACTGGTGTTTGCCGCTGGCTACCTGATCCTGTTTCCCGGGGTCTGGAAAGGGGTGCTGGGCTGGACCCAGATTAACCAGCTGGAAGCAGAAACCGCCAAACATACCCGCCAGTATGCGCCGCTGTTTCAACAGTATGCCGCCAAATCCATTGAGGAACTTCAGAACAATCCCAAGGCTCTCAAAATGGGACAGCGGATATTTCTGAACAACTGCGCGCTTTGCCATGGCAGTGACGCGCGCGGCGCCTTCGGTTTCCCGAACCTGGCTGATGATGACTGGCTGTGGGGTGGTACACCGGCAGACATCAAGCATACCCTGCTGGAAGGCCGTCGTGGTCAAATGCCGGCCTGGGGCGCCGTCATTGGTGAGACAGGTGTACGTAATGTTTCTGCCTATGCACGCAGCCTGAGTGGCATTGACACCGGCTTCAGTGATGCCGATCTCGCCAAGGGCAAGAAAGTGTTTGAAACCACCTGTTCCGCATGTCATGGGGCCGAAGGTAAAGGTAACAAGCTGCTTGGTGCGCCAGACCTGACTAACGGCAAATGGCTTTACGGTTCATCACAGGCCCAGGTGATGTATACCATCCGTAAAGGTCGGAACGGTGTCATGCCTCCCTGGAAGGATATCCTCGGTGAAGAAAAGGTGCACCTGGTCTCCGCCTACGTCTATAGCCTGTCATACAAGAAAGACAGCCAGTAAAACAACCTGACCGACTGCGCTATGCAGTCGGTTTTTCTGAGTACAGGCTGCCAAACTGTACTCAGAAAAACCGCAACGCTTCCTGCACTATTTCAACAATAACATCCGACGCCGAAGCGCCACCGTGAACAGCCAGGGACATGACCGGATGAGTGAGCCCAACACACCTAACAATGGTTCCGACCAGGAACCCGAAATCATTGAAGTCGTCAACCTCTACAAAAAGCGGGAAAAAATCTACACGCGCTCGTTTCAGGGTTTCTTTCGCAGCCTGCGAATCAGTGGCGGCGCATTGCTTTTCATTCTCTATTTTGGTGTCGCCTGGATTTCTATCACGGGACGTCAGGCCGTTTTGTTTGACCTTCCGGCGCGACAATTCCATATCTTTGGCGCAACGTTCTACCCACAGGATTTCATCCTGCTCTCCTGCCTGCTGATCATCTGTGCGTTTGGGCTTTTCTTTATCACCGTTCTGGCGGGACGTGTCTGGTGTGGTTACACCTGCCCCCAGAGTGTCTTTACCTGGGTCTTCATGTGGGCTGAACATATTACGGAAGGTGACCGCAACCAGCGCATGAAGCTTGATAAGGCTGAAATGAGTTCCACCAAGTTTCTTCGGAAAGCACTCAAGCATCTACTCTGGCTGGCTATAGCACTGGCGACGGGTATCACGTTTGTTGGCTATTTCACACCGATCCGAGAGCTTGTACCCAATCTTTTGACCCTGGACGTACACCCCTGGGCCCTGTTCTGGATCGGTTTTTTCACACTGGCGACTTACGGCAACGCGGGCTGGCTGCGTGAACAGGTTTGTATCTACATGTGCCCCTATGCCCGTTTCCAGAGCGTCATGTATGACGAGAACACCGCCACAGTCTGGTACGATCCATCACGGGGTGAGTCGCGGGGCCCAAGAAAGAAAAGCGCCGATCACAAAGCCCAAGGGCTCGGTGACTGTATTGACTGCAAGATGTGTGTTCATGTTTGCCCGACCGGTATCGATATTCGGGATGGCCTGCAATACGAGTGTATTGGCTGTGCTGCCTGTATCGACGCCTGCGACAGCATCATGGATAAAATGGGTTACGACAAAGGACTGATCCGCTACAGCACCGAAAACGAGATCGTCGAAGGAAAACCCGGCAAGATCATCCGGCCTCGTCTGGTCGGTTATTTCGTGGCGCTGATCATCATAACAGTCATGTTCCTGGTGGCGGCCAGCAGCCGTTCCATGATTGAACTGGAAATTCTAAGGGATCGACAGAGCCTGTACACCGAAACCGTTGATGGCCTGATTGAGAACGTTTACACCCTCAAACTGGTCAATAAGGATCAGAAAACCCACCGTTACCACATCACTATCGCTGGCCTTGACGGCCTGCGCTATGAAGGTGACAAAACCGTCGAAGTTGCCTCCGGCGAACTGCTCAACATACCGGTACGGCTGATTGCTCCGCCGGCGGCACTGAAGGGCAAGCGGAACGCAACGGTCATCTTCACCGTCAAAGCGGATGTTGATACGATGCCACCCGTATCAACGGAAAGCCGTTTCCTGGCTCCGGCTCCCCGGTAATACCAACAGAGGCCATTCTGTAATGCATCATCAACCCAACCAGACTGACACTTTCACCCCATGGTACAGGGAGCCATGGGTGTGGTTTATCATTTCCATCCTGCTGGTGACCTTTACCTGGGGCGCCATTACACTCACGGTTGCGCTGAATAATCGTGATACCGTGGTCGTGGATGATTATTACAAGGTGGGCAAGGTCATCAATGAAGACCTGTCACGGGAAAACCGCGCCGCCGAATTGGGCGTCAGCGCCCTGATCAGCGTGGATGACCTGACGGGTGAAGTCCGCGCCAAGGTATCCGGCAACCTGCCCGAGCGCCCTGAGGTATTGCGACTCCGCTTTTCCTCACCGGTTTTCAAGAGTAATGACCGGGATATCATGCTACGCCTCACCCCTTCCGGTGACTACATTGGTAATCTGACCAGCAGTGTCGAAGGACGCTATTACGTACAGCTGGAAACGCTGGACGAACAAATCCCTGAAATGGCCTACCAGACAGGCTGGCGCCTCAATCATGAAGTCGTCATGGCGCCAGATGCTCCCGTTATGTTGTCAGCTGACAAGCCCGTTCCCGGTAGCGAGTAATAGAGATTTTCATGAGTGTAAGCTGTTTTCACTGTCATTTGCCGATTACCGGAACACCGCGTTATTTCGCCGTCATTGAAGCCGTGGAGCAGCCTATGTGCTGCCCGGGCTGCAAGGCTGTCGCTGAAGCCATCGTGGCCGGTGGCCTGGATAATTATTACCGTTTTCGTACTGAACCCGCGGAACGGGCTGAATCTGCCAACCAGGTGCTGCAGGCAGAATTGGCACTTTATGACCGTGATGACATGCAGGCAGATTTCGTTCGGACAACACCGGAAGGAAACCGTGAAGCTCGCCTGCTTATTGAAGGAATTACCTGTTCAGCCTGTGTCTGGCTGATTGAAAAACACCTTTCACATCTCACAGGCATTACTGGCGTCACCGTTAACCTGAGCCAACACAGCGCAACCGTCAGCTGGGATCCTGACAGCATCAAACTCAGCGATATTCTGCTGGAACTGCACCATATTGGTTACAAGGGTCACCCCTGGCGCGCGGAGCGTCAGGAAGCGCTGATGCAACAGGAACACCGAACGTTCATTCGCAGGCTCGCCGTTGCCGGCATTGGCGCCATGCAGGTGATGATGTATGCCGTCGCGCTCTATGCCGGTGCTATGCAGGATATGGAAGCGGAATACCGGGATTTTATCCGATGGATCAGCGCCTTTGTGGCAACCCCTGTCGTTTTCTATGCCGCCCGCCCTTTCTTCACTGCAGCGTGGCGAGATCTGAAAACCCGGCATCTGGGCATGGATGTGCCCGTCTCCATTGCCATTGGCGGGGCTTATATTGCCAGCCTCTGGGCAACCTGGCACGGCCATGGTGAAGTCTATTTTGACTCCGTCAGCATGTTTACCTTTTTCCTCTTGTTGGGCCGCTACCTGGAATTACGGGCCAGACACCGAACTGCCAAAGCTGGTCGTGCATTGCGGAACCTGTTACCAGCCAGCTGTCTGAAACTCAAAGGTAATCAGACAGAACGAGTTCCTGTTACGGATCTCCAGCCCGGAGACCGGGTCCGGGTGTTACCGGGCGACAGCGTACCGACAGACGGCTTAATTATCAGCGGACATTCCAGTCTGAATGAATCTGCTCTTACCGGTGAGTATATGCCAGTCGCACGCCGCACCGGCGATCGGGTTATCGCAGGCAGCCTCAATACAGAGAACGCATTGGACATAGAAGTCACCCGTATTGGCGACGACACCCGCCTTTCTGCGATTGTCCGTCTGCTGGAACGGGCACAGAGCGATAAACCGGCTATCGCCCGGATTGCTGATCGAGTCGCTGGTTTTTTTGTTGCTGCCGTACTACTGACTTCTATCGTCGTATATACACTGTGGTACCAGATCGATCCTGGGCATGCATTCTGGGTCACGCTTTCCGTTCTGGTTGTCACCTGCCCCTGCGCCCTGTCACTCGCCACGCCTGCTGCCTTGACCGCGTCTACCGGCACTTTGCAAAAGTTGGGCATTCTTATCAGCCGTGGTCATGTGCTGGAAGGTTTGAACCAGGTGACCCATGTTATTTTTGACAAAACGGGCACCCTCACCAAAGGTCGGCTGATCTTGCGACAGGTTATCCTTGTAGAAGACGTTAAACGAGAAAAGGATGATGTCGTCAATCTGGCGAGCGCCCTCGAAAGCCACTCCGAGCATCCCATTGCACAGGCTTTCTCTGGCTCATCGCCCTACACAGCCAGTGATGTCACCAATACTACAGGCAAAGGCCTCAGTGGCTACATAGACAATGATCTGTACCGTATAGGGACACCGGCATTCAGTGTTCCGGACAGTCACCTGTCACCGCCCGATATGTCTGGACAATGGTTATTGCTGAGTTGTAACGGCCAGCCCATGGCCTGGTTCGAGCTGGATGATGAACTGCGCCCAGAGGCTGCCACTGTCGTTCAGTCATTGAAACAAAGGGGAATGACCGTAGAGCTACTCAGCGGTGATACACCCGGTGTTGTGTCAAGGGTGGCTGGCGAACTGGGTATCGATGAATGGCAGGCCGCCGCTGTACCTGACGATAAACTCAACCATGTACGCGCCCGACAGGCACAAGGCGCCAAAGTGCTCATGGTGGGTGATGGAATCAATGACGTCCCGGTACTGGCACAGGCCGACCTTTCACTGGCCTTGAACAACGCCACAGACCTGGCAAGGACCACCGCCGATGCCGTCCTGTTAACGGGCGACCTGCAGCGTCTGCTCACTGCATTTGATCTTGCCCGGCAGACACGGCGCATTATCTGGCAGAATCTCACGTGGTCACTGGGTTACAACATTACCGCCCTCCCGCTGGCGGCAACGGGCCTGATAGCCCCCTGGATGGCTGCGATCGGCATGTCGCTGAGCTCATTAATCGTCGTTGGAAACGCCATGCGTCTCACCCGACTGGCACCTGAGACAGCTATGATAGATAAGGGTAAACTGTCTGCGACCGCTTTCCAGGGAGCCTGATGCCATGGCCAGTTTATATTTGCTGATTCCCCTGGCCGTGATCTTTGTGATCATAGCCGTGGCGCTGTTTTTCTGGGCCGTTGATAATGGGCAGTTTGACGACATGGAAGGGCCTGCACACAGCATACTGTTTGATGACGAGCACCGAAAAAAACCAACGATCACGGATAAACAGGACAAAAACGAATAGTCAGTGATCTCTATCAGAACAATTAACGCGGTCTGGCGGTATACATACCGTCGACCTCATTAACGCTACGCTTTTTTATGCCTGAAACACTGCAGTATACGACCGCTATCATTCTCGGCCTGCTAGGCGGCGCCCATTGTATCGGGATGTGCGGTGGCATTATGTCTGCCCTGACACTGTCAACGCCTGCCGGCAATACACTCCCACGCCGCCTGTCTTTGCTTCTGGCGTATAATTCCGGTCGAATTCTCAGTTACGCCATCGCCGGCTTACTGATGGGAACACTGGGTTGGTTTCTGGGCGGGTTCAGCCGTGAAACCAGCCTGGCCATTCGCTGGCTGGCGGGTCTGATGCTGATCGCCATGGGACTCTATCTTTCCGGGTGGTGGTTTGGTCTCACTAGACTGGAACAGGCCGGCCATCGACTCTGGCGTCATATTCAACCACGGGCTGCGGCAATGTTGCCGATCACATCGCCCTCCCGAGCGTTGTTAGTCGGCATGCTCTGGGGCTGGCTCCCCTGTGGGCTTGTATACAGTACGCTGATCTGGGCAGCGTCCAGCGCCAGTAGCTGGAACGCAGCGATGCTGATGCTCTGCTTCGGTATTGGCACCATCCCGGTATTATTGGCAACCGGTCTGCTGGCAGACCAGATGAAAAGTGTACTGCAACACCGTGGCGTCAGGGCCAGTGCCGGCATACTGGTCATGCTGTTCGGTCTCTGGACTATTCCCGGCCCACACCAGCACTGGGTGATGAGCCATCTTCAGTTTGGCGCGTCTCAACACAATGCATCCCAGCCTCACGACACAGGTAATCAAGCACATCCGTGAATTCTGCCTGCGTGATTTCGTGCCCCCGGGAACAGGCTTGCCAATTAAAGCAGTGACCGCCTGTTATCCGGCCACAAGCTGGCATATCGAGGATGGTTTTCCCTGAAAAAGGATGCTGCCTGCGTACCAGCAATTCCAGAGATACCGCTAAAGAGAACCAATCACAGGATTCGCGCATCATCCCCTGATTACGCAAAATTGCAGGCGACGCAAACGCCGGAGATGCATAACAAGGGATAACCTTTGCAATGGCTATCCCTATATCCGTAGCGTAAGTAAAGTCGATTAACATACCACCGCCAGAACACATGATATTCGCCGGCTTGATATCGCCATGGATAAAGCCTTGCCGATGACACCGCGCTACGGCCTCTCCGACCTGCCTCAAAAGGGCCAACCCTTGAGGCAGTCTAATGCCGTCCGCGGCAATCAAACTGGCCAGGTTTCCCGACGGCAACCAGGGGAAAACCAATACCCCAACAGAGGGAAGCAGTGCTTTCGGTTGCAATATCCCCCTGCCCGCCGCCTGTCTTACTCTTCTCCACTCCCTGTGCAATGGCTCTGGACATCCCCGTTTCAGGGCAACCAGGGATCCACACCAATGATCGTAGGCCTTTACGACCCGTTGCTGTTCAGTATAGAGACGGTCTAGCGTGAAACGTCCGGCCAGTCGTGACAACACCTGCCGTTCCAGAAACGCATCCCTGAACGTCATAGCAGGGTTTCCGGCAGGTTGAATGTCAGAAACAGTTCCTGTGCTCTTGGACCCGGATACTCATCCACCGCTGCGCTATGCAATTTAATCGATCGCTCACCCAACTGGTAATCAAAGACAACCCCCATCGTGTCAGCTTTCATCCTCGCATCCCAAAAGAAGCGCAGCAGCGCCCAGAAGCCGTTATATTGCTTTTCTGCCAGCAACACACCACTCCTGAAGAATTGTGCCGTCACCCCCGTATCGGGTGTATCATCGGTTGGCCAGTGCAGAGGGCTCCAGACCCGGGGGCCATGCTGATACCTGAATACCGGCCGCGCGGCGAACAGGACAAACTCCGTCACATCCGGACTCATCCCCAACGCACGCACGGTCAGATCCAGGGATAATTGCTGGCCATTGGCATCCAGGTAAACATGGCGAATCCGTTTTGCCTTGACCATCAAATCCAGTACCTGTGCTTTAATCGGCAACCGAAAGCCATCAATGGATTTGACCACGGGCTTCACCCCCTGCCAGTCGACAAAGGGAGCCACATAGGTGGTCATGAACCCGTCCCATACGCCCTCTGGCCGGAAGAAAGTCACAAATGCCGAGAGCGAGGATTCCCACCCTTCACTGACGGCAAAGGGAAAGCGTCCTGCCAGGGTCGCCTTGTAGACAGGCAATACATCCTGACGCCACCTTTTGTCGATATGCCGATACGCCTCCATGAGGACCAGTTTCCAGATCTGCTGGGACAGGGCCTGCCCCATATTGGCCACAACCGGCGGCGCCAGTGTGGATACCGTATCAATGCAACGGACAGGGTCATTGTTCCCTGCAGCATGGGCCAGTGCATACGCAAAAAAGACTTCACCCGGATCAGGGGCTGTCAGTGCATCCTGCAGGTAAACATCAAGGTTCGACACGCACTGTTCCAGCCGTTCAAACGCTGAACCCTGCTCGTGGCGGGCTTCCACGAAATCGGCGTACTGCTGGAACTGCTCATCCACCACATAGGCCGGGTTCAGGCGATACTGCTCCGATGCCAGCCACTTCTTCCCTTGCCCTCCCGCCTTGCCTGCCGCTTTTTCGACGGCGGATATATCCAGCGGCTCACTGGCTTGCACCAGCCGGGTATTTGCCACGAGAAAATTCAACGCATCCAGAAGAGGATTGATGGACGGCGCTCTCAAGACTTCCAGCGAGGCACCCAGCGCAATGAGCGTGTCATAGTGGGCAACTTCAATATTGTCATACAGGTTTTTCCAGCGAAAAATGTAATCTGAAAAATACAGGTTCTGGATATTGGTGCTGAGTGCCAGCAGGTCAATATTAAATGGCCCCTGTAAATCGCCCATGATCAGCCGGTATTCCGTCAACAATTGTCGAAGAAGCGGTGACTTCACAGAGAGATCCAGGTTGGCATACCCCATGGCGGTATATATCACTGGCAAGGTGAATGCGTTGAAACCAGGCCGGAAACGGCCCATCAGGGGAAAATATTTGCCCATGAAATGGCGGACATCCAGTGTTTCACGGTTATCCGGCAACGCCTTCAGCCGGCCATAAATGAGCTGATCGACAGGGACACCGGCAAGACTCTGACGCGCCATTTCAACCAGTTGCTCCCTGGGTCTGTAAACAGCGGCATACTCAGACGCCAGCAGGTCGCTGACCAGTTGCCCGGTCTGTTGCCCATTCAGCTGCGGGACAGCGACAGCCAGACGCCCAAGCAGAAAACGCTCCAGATCATTGGTATTCAGGAGGCGTTTGTTAAACAGCATCTGGTAAAAACGAAGGTATTCGAATATCTGCCCGGTATCATCATTATCAAGACTGTGCTGTAAGTCGGTTTCCGTCAGATCCACCAGCCGTGGCAACAACAGTTGCTGAAGATGATTGTGGTACGCCTGGGTCACCGCCTTCGACAACTCTCCCTCAAACAGGCTACTGCGTAGATACCAGGGTTTCTTGCGGTTCCCTTCCAGGTAAAGCTGTCTCAAGTCAGTCAGAACGGGGAGCACGTAACCAAGATCTGCGGTTTGTCCCTGACGCTCCAGGCGAAATATTTCCGTGTGGTAAAGCGCCAGGCGTGATTGCATACTATGAAAGTAGGATTCCTCCCTGATCCAGTTAGCACGTATCTGGTAAACAAAGACACCCAGCGACAACACGAGTACCAGTATCACCAGCAGGTGGGCAAACAGGTAACGGCTCTCCTGTTGCCGGTTCCGCCCGGCAATACCTGACTCCGGCAAGATGATTTGCCGCAGCAGCCGGCTGGCAAACAGTGTCATCCGGCCGGGTACCTGGTCGTTAACCGTCGTACTGGTACAGCCGCCAAAATTGGAGACCGCCTGCGTTAATAAATCATACTGGGCGCCCTGTTGTTCCGAGGTAAACAGGAAATAGCCCCGCAGCCAGACATACTCACGCAACATAGACTCGGCACAGAGTTCCTTGCAGAAATTCTCCATGACCCGACCAAACAGTTGCAGCTGGAAGGGCAAGGCAAACAGGGATTGCCAGCTCTCCGGACGCCGTCCCTGCTGCATGGATCGTAACTGTTTGTCGACCAGGCCCAGCAACAGGTTTTGCAGGGAATGCCGAAACCATTGCACATCAAAGTGCCGGTTGTCGTACTGGTCAACCAGGTCGCCAAACGGTGAGTCTGCCCCGCCCTCTCGCCGGCTGCTGAAAGCCGGCAGAAAATCACGAATGGCGTCCACACAACTGAATGCAGCGTAAACCGGCAGCTGTATGCCGATACGATTATTCAGCGTAAGAATCGCCTCACGTATACGGCTGACGGTGCCGCGACGGGCATCGCGCCCCCCATGCAACAGGTCAGCGCAACTGATCACCATGACCAGGCCATTCAATGCCTGGCGTGGCCGGTATTTCATTAACAGGTCAGAAAAATAGCGCCACAGCGCCTCATCAACACCGGCGCCCACCAGTCCCGGTCCGGTTTCAATGACGACGACCCGCTTCCCTACCCAGAACCGGCACAACCAGTTGGCGGAAGTTTCCTCGTCCTCTGAATAAAGAAACAACGGTTCAAGGTTATTGCTCGACAACAGCGTGCTTTTGCCACTGCGGCCATCGCCCAGCGCCACGTACCATGCCTGCTCATACAGGTTGCGTGTCGCAAGACGCTGACGGTTTTTTAACTGTTTGATGGCGTCCCCAAACAGGCTGGCCAACGCGGTCTTATCCCGTTCAAGATCCGTGAGTGTTGTCTTTTCTTCCTGAAGCGTACGTCGGCTGGTCTTGCGACGGTGATACCACCAGGCCACACCGGCGATACACGTCAACAGCAATGGAATCAACAGTAAACGCAGTATCATGCCCAATCCCGGCGTCATAAAGCCGCTCAGGAGCCAGACGACACTGACAACCGATACCATGCTGATCCCGGTTACCAGCAACAATGGCCTCAATGCCGTCAGCAACATGCGTTTCATTCGCCCGGTACCTGCCCAGTGCCGGATTCCGGTAAAAGATCCAGCTCTACCGTTCCTGCCAGGTTATAGCGAATGCCCAGCTCATTCTTGAGCAGCTCTGCTTTCTGGCGACTCGTCGCCGGAATTTTAACGACCCATTTATCCCTGGCCTGCGTGACCGTTGCCAGGTAACCGGCATGGGTCAGTTCATTACTGATGGCCCGGGCGCGACTCTCTCGCTCAAACGGGGTCAATGTGACTGACCATACGCGCTCAAACTGCTGCCCGCTCAGGACACCGGCAGAGTTCAGCAAACGTGGCGTCTCATCATCACTCACCCTGCTGGCGGCCTCATCCTGCCCTGTATCCGTGTAGAAAACTTCCATGGCCAGCCGCTCATACTGCGACAACAGGACGGCCGACTGACTGCCATACCAGAGTTCAGAAATAAGAACCGTGATTGCCACCAGCATGCCAGCGCCCAGCAACAGCCACGAAAACGGGATAAAACGGAATGGCTTGCCATACCTGACTGGTTTTTTACGGGATTGTTCAGGTGGTTTCGTGTCCTTATGATGACGGAACAGCAGCTTCAGGATTGTGGCGCTGAATTCACTGACCGGGCTATCAGGCACATCCCTGTACCGCCCCCTGAAACCCAGCTGCAACAGGCAGTACTGGACCTCAAGAAAATCAACCAGGCGCATTTGCTGCCGCAATGCCTGTTCAAGCAAGTCAAAAAAAACTTCTCCGCCATTGCGCTGGTTAAACACGCTGCTGACCAACGTGTTATTACCCCAGTTTGCAGCCTCCCCCCAGTCGGTGTTCATGATCATTTCATCCAGGGCCGCACAGAGGATAAAACAGGTTTTATCAATAACACTGGCGTGATAATCCAGGAACAGCCCCCGGTTACGAACCTCAGCAACCAGGTCAAGCAACAGCAAACGGAACTGCCGGATGTCCTGCGGGTACCCAAGTCGTGGCAAGGCAACCAGTACCGCTATCACCTCATGGGAAATATTCACCAGGGGATTGGAGTGAAGATCAAAACGTTCAGGCAGGCTGGACAATTCCCAGAGATCGGCACCTTCAGAAGTCCCCGGGCCGGGTTCCTGGTCATGAGCCGATGACGTCTCTTTATCAACGGCCCGTATATCGACAGTCTCTTCATCAACAAACAGCGAAGTCACTCATCATCTCCTACCCCCCTTGATAACAGCACCGCATCAGCGAATGGCAAAAAGCTCCACCGTCACATCACCCAGTTGTTCATCCATATGCAGGGCAAGCGACTCGTCCTTCTTCAGCATGTCCAGCCACAGGGGTGAACGGGTATCCAGTTCAAAATAAGCGGCATCGGTTTTGACCTTCAACTCGACAGGCGGTACCGGCAATACCTGAAGCGGAATACCGGACAGGGCGTTACGCACCAGCTCTGCAATACGGCTGTTGCCACCGAGCTTGCACAACAAAGGGAACTGACGGCTGATCTCCTGAGTTCCCATGGCGGCGGTCACAGACAGAACAAACCGGCTGGCAGAATACAGGGAACGATCCTGGATACTGGTACGCAGCAAACGTCGCCGGACCAGCAATGAATCATCCCACGCCAGTTGTACGACGGCATCAACACGCACCTGTTGCAACCGGGTGCGTAACGTTGCAAAAAGCCCTGAAAACAAAACATACAACCTGTTCACCTGGAAGTTTTCCGGTTCATCCTGCAACCTGCCTTCCAACGCGCAAAAATCCCCCTGTATCACTAACAACCAACGGTAGAGTTCTTCGGGATGCACTCGCCGGTCATTCAGCCATGACTGCAATAACGGTAACCACCGGCTGAGCGTTTGCAGCCATAAATGGTCCTCCATTAACGCCTGTGGGCTCTTGTTGCTTTTGTCTGCGCGGATTCGGTGGGAAATATCCCGGGCCCGGGACAGCATCTGGGTATAAAGATCGCCGACATGATTCACCAGGTACTCCGAGACACCGAAGTGCAGGCACATGGGGATGAACGCCTTGTTTAACTCAACGACGCCGTCAGGCTTACGCTCATGGACACGGGCAACAGGAATCACGGTCAGGTCCTGGATATCCTCGCCTTCCAGCTTGAGCCGGATATTCAGTTCCGCCACATCCAGCTGAATGCTGTCACTGTCTTCGCGGCAGGCATCAAACGCCTGGTAACTGATCAGGTGGTAACGCCGGTTATCCGACGTGCTATCCCCCACTTCGACACTGCCCGTCTTATAGACAGGCAACGCCAGGTAAACCATTTTGTCACGGGTTTCCTCCGGCACCTCGGTCGCCACCGCCGTTCTCAGGTTAAACGGTGTGCCATCCGGGAACAGGCCACTGGCCTGCCTGACACCCACCTTGCCGATGGCCAGCAGATGTTCGTCCAACGCCAGGTCCGTCAACCCGTATCGCCCTGGCTGCAACTGTTCGAGATAGCGGCGGGCATAATCTTCGAGATACCGTTCCTGCTGCTGGAAATGTTGCGGACAGAGGAACATCCCTTCACTCCAGACCACTTTTTTCCTGTCCATACCCTACGCCCTATAACGTGCCGAACCCATACGCAGAACCCTGCCCGCAAGGGTTCATTTCACTGTCGTGAGTCTGGCCGAGATATTCTCAATATCAAGGCGAACCCGGTTATCATGGCCTGGCTGGAGCGCAACAACGCCTTTGTTAGTCGCATCCGGATAGTTGGCAAAGGCCACCATGACGGCCAGGTAAAGCGCTCCCTGGGCCAGGGGCAGGGTTATGGCATCCTGGCTGCCCGGTAGTGCACTGCCGGGCAACCGGCGGTTCAACAGACTGCCCTTCAATACAGCGAGGTCGTCATCAAACAACAACAGGAAGTCCGACTGATCAAAAAAATCCCGCCGTGATAGTTGATAGATGCGCCATTCAACCGGTGTCGCCAGTCCCTGGGCGTCTGGATTGATCTGCGGCGAGACACGCACATCAATAGTGACGGTCGGTTGATGACGCCCGAACCCGCCACTGAAAAAGCTGCAACCCGCTAACAGGATAACCAGCCCCAGTTCCATCCGCATGACAGCAGGGTGTATGCGCATTACCCTTTGCCCTGCCAGCCCTGGTGCTGATACAGCTGATCAAAACAGCCCCGGAACTTCAGCAAGAGATCCCGGTTGCTGACTGATTTGTGAAAATGCCGACAATACATTCGCCAATAGAATGCCTTTCTTCCCGGCCACCACCGGCTGCGTGGTGCATACTCATCAAACATTGCCGCCAGCTGGACAGGATCAAGCTCTTCAATCACCTGGCTGAAGGCCGTTTCCAGGCAATCATAAAGATCCATTTCCCTTGCCCGGTTTCGTTGTTCAAACCATTGCATCTGCCCAAGGACAAAGGCCAACTCCTGACCCTCAGCGTCTGAGCGGGACGTTGAACCGGCCTTACCCCCGTCAAACAACAACGGGGCGGGATCACTGAACTCGGTCAGCGAACGCTGGCTGTCTGCCTGGCGGAACGACATGTCAGGTTCTGCGATTGTGTCGACCTCATCGTTCAGGTTTATCCCTGTTGACGGCGACTGGCGAGTATCAAATTCGGAGAAAGGATCGGGCTCCAGTGAGAAACCGGAATCATCATTCCGGTTTCCCGTATACCTCCCGGACTGCGCACCAGGCCTGTTTTGCTCGCCTGTTGTTGCACGATGCCCGGACGTCAATGACTGGCGAATGCCCATCGTTTTTGCCAGGGGATCGTCGATAACATCGTCAGGCGCTATTTGCCCAGTGTGTTGCAAATCCTGAAGCGTAGACTGACCGGGGTTGAAACAGCTCACCTGCAGGCGGTATTCACCCATATCGAGGATATCTCCATCACTCAAAGGCCTGTGACAGTCACGCCCCACCGGGCGTGTACTGCCATTGATGTAAAGACCATTCGTGCTCACATCGGTAATGCGGTAGCCCTGCTGATCCCTGCTGATAATCGCATGAGTCCCGGAAACAACACGTCTACTGTCTGACAACTGCAGGGTAACCCCGGGAACCCTTCCGATACTTCCGCCGCCTTCGGGAAACGTCACGCTCCAGTCAGTCACAGGTTCACCTTCCGGTGATGAGATAATTCTGATAACCAGTCCCATACATCGCGCCATTACCGGATATCCAGGGAAACGCAGGGACTGACACGACATAACCGGTTCATCCGGTTGCATCAGACTCTGCTTTCAGCCAATGAGAGAATAGTTGACCTGGATAAAGTTGTTTCAGATTTCTGCCTTCATCTGCTGCTTCAGTGGCAGGATCACTTTCCTGTCGACCTTTCCCTGTAACGGCATATAGGTATTGAGCCCAAGCTGGAAGCCTTCTGTCAGCTGTAACGGCGGCAGATAATGGTTATCAATGTCGAGTTGCAGGTGAATCTTCACCTGCTGCCCGACAAATCGCTTTGCCAGTTCAAAAATAGCGTCGAACAACTGCTGATCCCGAATGTGACGCAGCACGCAGGGTTTATCCGCCACCATCCTGATCTCCAGGTGGGCAAAAGGCACCGTCGCACTTCGACCAAGAAGGGCATCCCTTCCCAGTTGCTTATTCTGTCCGGCGAGACCCAACGATGTCAGGCTATCGCTGGAAAGGGGTTCGTATCCCTGGTCAGAGGGTATCACGTGGAATTGCCAGCCGAAGTAATCCTCAAGCATACCGGACAGTGCTTCCGGGTTGGTCATGTGCATGCCCAGCAGGGCGCCATACTGGAAGAACCGGGTGGGTTTCTGGCTGCGAATAGCCCTGGTGCCGGTCAGGGCGGAAAGATACTCATAAATCGAACCTGTCGAGCGGCGTGTCCTGGCCTGTGCATGCTCAGCCAGCTGCGCAAAATTGTACTTGTACCCCACCCGGTAACTCAGCTGGTGATACCGCTGGTTGAATATCTCCAGGAACGCAATACCCGCAGCCTGCCCCTGCTCCAGCCAGAGTCGCAGCACATCTTCCCAGAGATAACGCGGCATCACGCCCAACGCGCCCCCCAGGGCCTCCTGGTGTAGCGTCACCTGCCAGCTGGAAGGGCTGGTAGCTTGCAGGCTGACAACCGCCATCGCTTTACAGCCTGCCAGCAGGTCGGTTTTGTAATGTATTCCGGATTCTGTCGCCAGTCCGTTCCCCAGCAATAACCTGACAACCTGGTCCGGTGAAAAACCGGTCGGGTTCTTAAGCAGTGACTGGATCAGATCATGACCTTGCATCCCGCCCTCTTCGGAAATACCTGGTAAAACGCTTCCATCCCTTCCAGTTGAATCACAACCTGCGTGAAACTGTTGAAACCGGCAAATCCGGCAAAAAAACGATCCAGGAAACCGGTAAGCAGACAAATCCCGCCCTCGACGGGACGAATGTTCAACGTGACCAGGATTCGGGTGCCTGTCACCAGGCAACTTCTCCGGTTAATACGAAAAGGTTCGACCACCTGCGACGCTTCCAGCCCGATAATCGCATCGATGTAAAACTGGTTTTTCCGGCTGGCGCCAAAATTATAAAGCGACAGCAATGACCGCAGCGCCGCCGGCGGGTCCTCCGCTTCAAACAGGGCGTTGAAATTAAAATGCAAATGGGCCAGTAATTGCCACGGCGCATCTTTGCGATCAAAATTTCTTACCGGCACATGGGGACGCTGCAATATTCGAACAGTACCCGACAGTGACAACGTATCGAGACTGGTCATCGAGGTCGCGGGAGCCAACTGGTTGACCCGCCGTCCGTTACTGCACATTGTCTCTGCAATCCAGACGGCTTCCTTCTGTATCGGTTCGCTCCCCATATCCGCCACGGACACTGTACTTAACAAGGTGCCGTCATCCTGTTGCGCCTGGTGCAGGCACCAGCGCACCGAGGATTCCGGGGAACGGTAATTTTCTCCAAACAGCGGTGGGACCAACCGGCTTTCGCCACCGGTCACATCCACTATTCGCTCGATAGAAAACACGTCCAGCCCATCGCTTCCGGAAACGGCTCCACCACCGGCGTCTGACGCCTGATCATCCGGTGCAGGGGCCATCATCACCGGGTAGCTCTGCCGTTTATGGTCAATTCTTATCGGTTCCGATGTCAGGGGAAACAGGTTGACCGCCGGGACACAGAACAGTCGGAAATTGTCTTCTGACAACAGCCTGACAATGTTGGCCGGCAAATCATCCAGGAACAACACGATGTCCATTCGTGGCCCGGTACCCGAGATGTCTGAGCAATCCAGCGTGATGGTATTGAATTTCTCCGGGTAGAGAAAAAGTTCACTCAGTAAACGAAAGCCGGCAAAGGTTTTGGCATTGTAGGGCAACAGGTCACACTCCCCCTCGAAACCTGCCCCGTAAAGGCAGTCTGGCGGCAACCGGTTCACGACATCCCCCTGCGCCACCGTTATTTGCTGCAGACCATGGATGAGCGCATCATACAGCTGCAATACAAACTTGCCCTCACCACACAGATGCAGATCAAGGCCATCGAGCCCCAGTTCGTCAAGGTTCATGTCCGGATCATTGGCTTCAATACTGAGGATAATCACTGCACGGGCGTCTTCTGCGCCCGCTGGTCGCTGACAATCAAAAGGCGCGAGCTGTGCTTCAACACGGGTTAACCGAAAAGGATACACCGTCTGTTCACGGCAGGTTCGAAAGAGACAGCGATCATTGTTCCGCGTTATCGCTTCAAAGGTTGAATGCCGGGGAATTTTCTGGGGCGCGCCGAGATCCTCATCCGGCTCACAGACCAGAATGACCCACGCGGGCACCGGACGAAGAAAATGCGGAAACAACAATTGCAGCAGCTGATGCACCAGCTCCGGGTAACGGTCATCAAGACGCTGTTGCAGCCGGGCGTTTAATAACGCCACACTTTCCGTCAGGCGAATCAGGTCCGGGTCTTCAATACTGCCGACACTGATATCCAGGTTCCGTGCAGCCTTTGGATGCATCCGCGCAAAATCAGTCGCCTGCCGCCTGAGAAAAACCAGTTCACGTTCAAAATAGCTCAACAGTGATTCAGGCAACTAACGTCCTCCCGGGCAGCGCCTCATCGTTAAAGTCCCTTCACCTCAAGCCGGGTATCAAATATTTCCCCGGAGAACCCTGACTGACGTTTCATGGACGGGATACCCAGGCTGGCTTGAATATGGAGTTGAACCCGGTTGGTGGTCTGGCTGGACTCAATGACGTCAACATGGATTTGGTCCAGGCGATGCTCAAAACGTTGAAGAAGGTCGCTGGCATCCTCCGCCAGTTGACGCCCTTGCCAGTCTGACACACGTCGCAGAGGATCCATCAAACCCAGGCCCGCAATAGACGTCCTGAGTACTTCATTCTCTAACGCCCCGCCCCAGACAGGACAGCGACTCGACAGCAGCGTGACCAGGTGCTGGATAATATCCGCACGGAGACCTTCATCACTGGTTTCCCGACTCTGCCTAAAACGCCTTACAAACCCCATAACCCGCTCCTGGTGAACTGGCATTCACTGGAAATACATTCCGATCAGGTCGACCTGCCGGACACAACATCGGTAGTCAGCTGGATATAGCTGTCAAGGTAATCGTACTGATATTGCGGTAAAAGACTGATCTCGCACCGGTAACGGGTTGAATCCTCCGAATCCGTCGTCAGAATGACTTTGGCCGCCCGCAGGGGGTATCGCGCCATCACCGCATCTTCGCCGTAATCCACCTCACTGACATAATTCTGTATCCAGTTCTGAAGCAGCTGGCGGCATTCATCGGCACTGTCCCAGGTGCCCACGAGATCACGGGCCAGCACCTTGACGTAATGTGCAAACCGGCAAGCCATCAATGTCGTCTGTATCATGGTCTTGACCTGTTCATTGTGAACGCTGTCTGCCCGGTAAACCGATGGGTTACTGAAAAAACCCAGCTGACCACTCAGGTAAATACTGGACAGGGAAATAAAGCCCTGCTCGGCCCAGAATGCATCCTGCTCAGCCGGAATATCGACATCGGCAACGGGCGCATATAGATAGTTGTGTGGCTCCCGGCGGTCGCTTCGGCCTGCTTCACGGACATGGTGAACAATTGCCCCCGAGACACCACTTTCATCACAGCTCCGGAGAAAACCAAACCAGCTGATACGGTTGAACTCACCCATCACGTTGGCAACAAAGGCCCAGGACGCACTTCCCCACAAATCACCCTCATTATCCGCCGGTTCACTGAAAACAAACCCGGGAAAGCAATCCTGCCAGCGGGGCCGGAGCCGTATGGCAGGCAATACCAGCCCTAGAAAGCGGGCTGACTCAATCGTGCGAAGCAATTGCCAGGACGTCATATCCTCGCTATCCAGGATTCGGCTAACGCGTGACCGATCATGCATGATCCGCAACGGGTCATCACCCAGGAAATACCGGTCAACGCCGCTGATGACCGGACACAGCGCCCTGGCGCCCAGTTCGGCGAGCAACTGCAGGGTATAAAGATCATCAAATCCTGCCGCTGACGAGGCGCCCGACGATACCGGATGATCCACCAGCAGCAAACCAAAGGGTTCGCCACCGGCGGTGTCAAGCTCACGGGAGTAGACCTTACGAAACATGGCGCTGCGCTGTATATCAGCGGCAAGGTTGAGATCAGCCGATAACTCGGCCCAGGTACAATCGAGTAATTTCAGGTGCTGGCAGCCGCTGCTTCCCTGGGTCAACACCACCCCTTCAAGGCTTCGCCAGGAGGCTTCCAGCACCCGGAACGCTTCATGGCGTATCACCTGCGTCAACTGATCACTGAGCACGACATCCAGTTCCGCAATCAGGCAGGCAATAATGGCCCGCGCATGGTCTTCAGGACCGTGATAGTCCTGGCAAAACTCACAGACAAACGCTTTATCAACAACAGGGCCAGATACCATAAACAGGACAACTTCAGGCCATTATATTAACCGGGAATTCTCGCCACCATCCGCAGTGACGTGGTCAGCTCTTCCATTTGCAGCCACGGGCGCATATAAGCGACAGCGGAATAACAACCGGGACGTCCCCGTTGCTCCTGCACCGTGATGGACGCTTCGCGCAGGGGATGCCGCGCCTTGGCCTCATTGCCAATCGCATTGGGATTCACATATTGCCCAATCCACTCATTTAACTGCTTCTCTACATCTTCTGGCTCCATGTGGGAGCCGATACGATCCCGCCCGATCATTTTCAGATAATGGGCAATACGGCTGCTGGCCATGATATAGGGCAAACGCGCAGAAATAGCGGCATTGGAGGTCGCATCCGGGTCAGTGTACGTTTTGGGTCGCTGAGACGTCTGCCCACCCATGAAAACGGCAAAATTCGTATTCTTGTAATGCACTAACGGCAGGAAGCCGAGATCGCTCAGCTCTTTCTCCCGCTCATCCGTAAAGTTAACCTCGGTCGGACTCCAGACCACCCGTTCACCCGCAGGCGTGGTGTAGCTGTACAGTGGCAGGTTTTCTACCTTGCCCCCGTTTTCCATGCCTCGAACAGCCGTGCACCAGCCAAACTTGGTAAAAGCCTGGGTCAGCAACAACCCGTATTCATAACAGGCATTGCTCCAGACAAAACGCTTGCCGCTGTCCGGATAACGATGTCCCGTGTCATCTTTGGCAAACTCCTCAAAAGCAAACGCCTTCACGGGCAGGGTTTCGGCCCCGTAGGGTAAGCGGGCCATGGTTCTCGGCAGGGTCAAGGCCACGTAACGGGCATCATCACTGTCCCGGAAGGCATTCCAGGCGCCATAGGCGGGTGAATCAAACCCGGCGGCGACCGGCTTTCCCTCGTAGAAGGTTTCAAAGCCGGCGAAATCGAACATGGCGGGATTGATGGCGGCGATAAAGGGCGCATGGGACGCGGCCGCCACCTCGCCCATGTAACGGAGCAACGCAACATCTTCATCCTGGTACGAAAAGGCATAGTCACCTAACAGCGCGCCAAACGGCTCACCACCGGCCGTACCGAACTCTTCCTGGTAGACCATGTTGAAAAAACGGCTCCGGTCTATGGCTGGCGCATTCTCAAACTGTTCCAGCAGCTCATCCCGGGTATAGTCACTGATGCGGATTTTCAGGTCAGGCCCCAGCTCACTGTTCCTGACCAGCTTCAGCAATCCCCGCCAGCTCCCTTCCAGTTTCTGGAAGGCCTCGTCATGCAGCACTGCCGCCAGCTGCTCCGAGATTTTTGCATCAATGGCCGTGATGGCCTTTTCCATGGTCAGGGTCAGGTTCTTGTCCCAGGTCACTGTGCCTTCCAGTGCCTGCCGGGTCAGTTCCGCCATCAACTCCCTGGTCGTATCCGGCGATGTCTGGCTGGTTGCGCCAATGGCGCGATCCAGGATACTGACGGCTTCTGTTGCGGCTTGTGCGCCCTCTTCCTGGACATCTGCTTCAGTACTCATGAGGTCTCATCTCCGCTGCCCGCATCGTCGCCTGAAACATCAACGCCCAGCTCACTGGCCAGCGATTGAATGGACTCCGTATTCTGTAAAATCTCTTTCAACAACCGCTCCAGGTCACGGGAACGGTCCGCCTTGCTGAGCAGCACTTTGAGCTGATTACGCGCTTCCACCAGTTTTTTCAGGGGTTCAATCTGTTCGACCAGGCTTTCAGGGTGAAAATCTTTGATCGCATTAAACCGAAGGTTGACCTCGAACTGGGAGTCGTCACCGGGACTCAGGCGATTGTCCACTTTGAACGATAACCTTGGCCCTACCTGTTTCAGCACACTGTCGAAGTTATCCTTGTCAATCTGGACAAATTCCCGTTCTTCAAGATCCGTTTTCTCACTGTCAGGTTTGTGACCGGAAAAATCACCGATCACACCCACGACAAACGGCAGCTCCCGTGTTTCCATCGCGCCGTTGGTCTCGACATCATAGGTAATACTGACCCGGTTTTTACTGACCCTTTTGTGCTGGGAGTGCAGTGCCATGACAACTCACCTCGCTTCAGCGTTCGCGCAAAGGCGAATACGCCTGACTAACGATCATCCCTGAAACCATTACCACTCATTTCTTCCCGGAAATGACTTTACCCGTGGCCAGGTCATACGACACAAGGCCACCGGCCTCCAGCTTGCCGCCCGCCGATTCGTGCCAGTGTTTCTGGTGCAGCGTAATGTAGGAAAAGGCCAGGCTTTCATAGGGCTCGCCACCATCCGTGCCACTGACGTTATAGGTCACCAGCCGGGCCTTATCCATCTTTATCTGGAAATAGACTTCCGCCCCCTGGCCCGATCGATGCGGCTTGGTAAAAACCACTTCTACCACCTTGCCTTCATCACCCGGCATATACAGGAAAGAGAGCAGTCCCTCGGACGCCCCGTCGACCTGCTTGGTCGCATTCACCTCACTCATCGCCACCATGCCGGAATCGGCATTATTCGCGTTGCCGATATCCATGGTCACTGACCGCACACCACCCCAGTTGAAAGACTTGATCGCAAACCATCCCTTGCCCAGGTTTTCCAGTCCTTCAATGGTGGCAACACCCTGCACATCCAGACCATCCACTCGCATATAAATACTTGCCATATCGAATACCTGTCAGAAACATCTCATTCAAACCTGCCCCGGTGCTACCAGCTCAAACCGCTGCCTCCATCGCTTGGCCCGGTCGTTTCTTCTGTATGCTTTTCAGGCGCGGATTCAGGCGACACATGACCACTCCCCGCATCACCGGTTGCCTGCCGCACATCGTCCTGTACGGTTTTTGAACCACTGACATCCTCCCCGGCCTGCACAGCACTCGCGTCAACCCGGGGGGTCACCGGCGCGACAACTTCCGGTTCTGGCAACGGCGCCAAAGCATCAAGATCAAGTCCCGTCTGAACAAAGATCTGCTGTTTCAAAGCCTGATGCCCGAGCAGCAATTCATCCAATAACTCTGGCAAAGGGGTATAGCCCCAACGAATCGCTTTTTCCAGCAAGTAAGGCACAACGCTGTGAGGTTCTGTACGACGGAAATAATCCGCCAGCGCCCTTAGCTGGCGGAATGCATGATCACGCGTATACATTTCCCCTTCACCAGGCGGATTCTGTTTGACGGCCGTCGTCTTGTCATCCGCCTGCGATTCAGGCAACGGCTCCCGCGCTTCCGCCCCGGGTATATCGGCTTTGTCAGCAACCCCAGGCTTTTCAGGTGCGGGTGCGGACGCCGCAGGCAAGGTCATCCCCGTTAACACCGAAACAGCCTGGGAAAAACCGTTCAGCAAGTCGGTCAAAAAGCGAAACCCGGGGAACCGTATGCCCATTCCATGCACCTGTGGCATCAACAGGGCGTCCAGCGAGGTCAATACATCGAGCGACGACCGAATGTTTGCCAGCCTCAACCGGGCGATGTCCTGCTCTGACGCCTGACAGGAAGACGCCTGTTGTTTTAGTGCCGGCAATTGACCCGTACGCTCATCACTCATGTACTGTGCATAGGTGATATCGCCAATTAATGGCGCCAGGCACAGCGGCATATAAAGCAAGCCGCTGCCTTCTGTCTCACCCAGTAACGGAATCAGGGCATCCAGGCGACAAGTGATCTGCGCTTTTTCTGCCTCATGCTCAGCCATCCCAGCCAGTTTTTCTTCTGTTAGCCGGGGAAAAAGCTGTTCGCTGAAACGTTCAAACAAACCAGACAGCAACCTGAAGGCATTCGCCATGCCAGACAGTGAGGAATCGAGCATCACCTGCGCCGCTACCAGCCAACCGGTGATTTCAATATCTTTGGATTGCGTGCCGAGCGTTTGCCTGATCAGCCCGGCCAGCTGTCGCCAGTGTTGCCGACAGTCGTCCTGTATCGTTTCAAGGTGGGCAGGATCAGGCTCCTGGCTCAACTGTCGAAGGTCTGTCTGTGCGAGATTGAAACTGTTTCTCAATGGCCGAAATAAACGACGATCAGCCTTGAGTGAGGCGCCACAGGGAGCCCCTTCCGTGATGGCCTGCAATAACGGCTCAACGGATACCTCATCAAGTACTTCTGTTCCAGACACAAATGCTTCCGTCACCCGATCCCAAGATTTATGAGTTATAGCTGCTTTTCACTCAAACGACGGATTGAGTCGATAAATGTCACGTGTTTAACACCGCCGACTTTCACCGCTTGCTCTATAGTTGTGTCTTGATCGCGAAGTTACGTTCTGAATGAGGCGCCACAGGAGTCAAGATTGGCCATGCCGGGTGTTCACAGTGACGTTCGTCCTGTCTCTGCACGGATTGACGGCAGGGATATGGTGCTATCCACGTTGACCGTCCATGATTCGGTCTGCGGCGCCTGCCGCCTTGAGGCAACACTGGAAAGCCCTTCCCGCCTGTCATTTGACCTGCTCGGACAGCACATCACGATTGTCTATCGCCCGGGCTCTGGTACGCAGCGCAAAGAAGCCTGGCGTTATGTCACCACCATTGCCGGACTGGAAGAACTGGATTACCACAGTCACAGGAACACCTGGATCTATCGGCTCACCGGTGAACACTGGCTTGACCTGCTGCGTTACCGCGTCCAGTGCCGTGTTTTCCAAAACAGCAACAGTCGGGTCATTATTTCCAGGGTGCTTGATGACGCGGGATTCCGGGGCGCCTATCGGTTCAATCTCAGTGGCCAGCCCTGCAAGAGAGAGTACTGCGTACAGTTCAACGAATCCGATGCCGATTTCATCCGTCGCCTGATCGCTGATGAGGGCTGGCACTACCACCCGGTGGTACAGGGCGACCAGGCCAAACTGCTGATCGGTGACACCAACCAGGCATTCCCCCAATCGCCTGACTATGAATTCCCTTATGTCCGGGAAACCGGTCAAAAGCAGTTCGCCATTACCGAGTGGCGGGAAGTCAACCAGCTCAATAGCACACGCGTCTACCTCAGGGATTACAACGACGCCCTGGCACAACCGATTGACGGCGGCCACCATGACACCCGTTTCTGTCGCGGAAAAGGTATGCGATCACAGCTGGAATGGTACCGCTACCCCGCCGGCAGGGCTGAGCGTTCCAGGATGCGAAGTACGGGCCGTCAGCTCACGGAAAGACTGGATGGCCAGTTCCGCCATTACCTGGGTGCCTCACATGTCACAACGCTGGCTGTTGGACAGCGCTTCAAACTCGCTGAACACCCGGAAAGCCGTATGAATGATGAATACCTGATTGTCGGTACTGAACAGCAGTTACGCGCCACCGAGGCACTGCGGGAAAAAGAATACCACTGTTGTTTTACCTGCATTCCGGCCAGTATGCCTTACCGCAGCCCGGCCCATGCCAAACCCATCATTCACGGACTGCAAAGCGCCACTGTCACCGGCCCTGCCAACACCCGTATTCATCATGACAAACAGGGGCGCATCAAAGTGCTTTTCCATTGGGACCGGGCAGGCAAAAATGATGATACCAGCAGCTGCTGGCTGCGGGTTGCCCAGTCCCTTGCAGGCAATGAATTTGGTACGCAGTTCATTCCCCGCGTCGGTGATGAAGTACTGGTCAGTTTCATTGATGGCGATCCAGACCGCCCCGTGGTGTTGACCTCGGTTTACAACGGGCGTCATGTGCCACCCTACCCGGTGACAACGCAGTTTGGCATTCGCACCCATTCAACACCCAACGGTAACACGGCCAACTGCAATGAGCTGCGTTTCAACGACCACACCGGCAAGGAAGAACTCTGGATTCAGGCAGAACGGGACTGGAACAGCCTGATCAAAAATGACTGGCATCAGACCATAAACGGTAAACAAACCACCCATGTCGAAAAAACCGCTGACTGGTCGTCACGCAAGTGCATGACGGTCAAGACAGAAGACGCCTTAAACGTTAATGCTGATAAAACCGCCGACTTCAATAGTACGGATAATATGACACTGTCCAGCAAACAGACGATTTATGCCAAGGCTGGCGTGGATATGGCGCTTGAAGCCCCTTCGGCCATCACGGTTGAAGGCAATACAATAACAGTGACAGGCAAATCATCTATTGAACTGAAAGTCGGTGCCAGCAAAATTGTCATCTCACCCTCCAGTATATCGCTGTCAGCGCCAACCATTGACATCAAGGCAACGGGTTCCGCCACACTGAAGGGTACGACAACAACGGTTCAGGGCCAGGCAAAAGCCGACCTGAAAGGTCCCATCGTCAACGTCAAGGGGGACGCCATGGCCAAAATCAGCGCCGGCGCCATGGTGCAGGTTCAGGGCGCCATTGCCAAAATCAATTGACCATGGCTGCTTACCTGAAAATTCCCTACCCGCTGGCGAATGATATTCTCGCGCGCTACCAACCCTCGGACAACGCGCTTGCATGCTTCGAAGATGGGCTGACACCAGCCGCCTTTATCGAAGCGTTGGAAAAGGCTGGCCATTACCCGGACCTTGTCATTTTCCTGGCCCATGCCCTGCCGGTTCGGGAAGCCGTCTGGTGGGCCTGTTGCTGTACGCAACATCGATCTGACTGGCACGATGCTGAACAACTGGCCATCCAGGCTGCTTTCGCCTGGGTGAAAGTACCGGATGAGACCAGTCGGCGCCATGCGGAAAAAATGGCCCGAGCAGCCGGTCTTGAAACGGCGCCCGGCTGGATTGCCCAGGCTGTTTTCTGGAGCAGCGGCAGTATCACCCCGGAAGACCAACCGGTCGTTCAGCCTCCCGCCGGTCTTTATGCCCATGCTGTTGCCGGCGCTATTAACCTCTGTGCCGTTTTACCCGATGGTGATGAGGCAGAACACCGCTATCCGGAGTATCTTCGTATTGGGCTGGATATTGCTTCTGGTGGCGATGGCCGCCTGACAAAGGAGATAACCTTATGAAACCTGCTGCCCGTGCCGGTGATATGCATGTTTGCCCCATGCAGACCCCGGCTGTTCCACCGGTTCCCCATGTCGGCGGCCCATTGCTTCCGATGCCCTGTACCGTGTTGATTGGCAACGTGCCTGCAGCGACGCTGGGACAACTGTGTACCTGTGTAGGCCCACCGGATTCGGTCATCCTGGGCAGCGCCACCGTCCTGATCAATAGCAAGCCCGCCGCCCGTATGGGAGATACTACTGCCCACGGTGGCACCATTGTGATAGGGATGCCAACGGTGCTGATCGGCGGCTGAATTACAGCGGTGTCGTCATGACAAACACGCCGGAGCGTTGGGCAAATGCCGGGTGTTGCCGGGTGTTTTGGTCGGCTTCACGCATTCTGGTGGCTACCAGCGCCTGCTCGGACAGCTTGAGTTTCTGTTCTTCTGACAGTGTCGGCTTATCAAGACTGAACTGGCTGCGACCCGCGATATGCAGGTCTTCCACCTTGCTGAAATCATACCGGCCATACTGGACGCCGGGCTGTCTCAGGGCGGCCCGCTGCAATGTTTCACGATCGTCTTCCACCTGGCTCAGCAGTTCAGCGATCTGCCCTTTAATGGTCCCATAATTGGCCCAGGCGGCAATATACTCATGACGACGATCGGCCTCAGCCAGTAATCCCGGGTGTGCTGACGCCAGCTGCACGATAACATGGCGGTAGATGTTGTCATAACATACCAGGTGCAGGCCAACCGGGTTCAGTCCCATGCTGAAATCCACACCGCCACCAACGGCAAGGGCGCCGGAAGCCGCAGACTGGAACCTGAAGCCTTCGTAACGGCTGAATGCAATGCACAGATTGGCGCTGGTGCCCACGCCCAACTGCCCTTCTCCTGTGAAAGAGCAACTGGCAACACTGACGCCCTTATGCCTGATTGTCACTTCCTGGGTAAAACTCCCCTTAAGCCCCGCAAAGGCACTGGCATTCAAGTCCACGTTCACACCGTCCAGGTTTGCCGTCAGTTTGCCGCTGCCTGACGCCAACGCCCCCGCAAGCCCCTCAAACTCGAGATTGCTCTCGACAATATCCTTATAAGCGAGTGCGACCGTACCCGACACCCTTAACCCGACATTCACTTCCGCTTCAGCGGACAGCTCTGCGCCGGGCATCGGTTTATAGTCTTCCGCCTTACCGATCGCGGACCTAATGCCCTCCCCCACGCTGTCTCCCTTCACAACCGCATTCAATGCCTCCCTGGCCTTTCCCGAATAGAACGCCTTTTCAGTCAACTCCGCAGGATTGAAGCCGGTATTCCCAATACGCCCTTTTACACCCAGCCTGACACCCGCCAGCGCCTGCAGCCGGGCCTTCGCTTCACCGGTCAGCACGCCTTTCAGGTCGACCTGGTATTCATACTCAACCGTTTTCTGGATATGCCCCTCAAGGCCTGCACTGAAACTGGCTGTCTGCTCATCACGCGAAGGGGCTGTACGTGAAACATTCGTATCCAGCTTCACGGTGTGGTACCAGACCGGGCGCGTCACGCGGTTAAAATAATCATTGGCCACCTGTTGAGCCGAGGCCTGCAATAATGTCATCCGTGCCCTGACCAGGGGCGAGTAAAGATCGAACTGCTCGTTTCCGCCATGCTTCCAGTATTTGAGCAGATCCAGCTTGTTACGCAGGGCAGCTTCCGTTCTTCCATTCATCAATAATCTTTCGATACGCTGCGGCATCACATCAGTGGGCTGGTAAATCGCCATGTTTTCACGAAAATGCCGGGAGCCGATGGCCGCAATAGCGGCATATTCCGGTGTTCCCAGAAGCAACGAGGGATGGGTGCTGTTGTATTTTTTTTCACAAAAGGTGTAAACCCTATCCAGCGCCTGCTGAAAATGCCGGACCCGGGTTTCCTTGCGGTATTGCCAACTGGCCAGAGCACGCACCCACTCATTCAGTTTGGCCCGGTAGGCTGGCAAGGGTAACTCAAGCCACTCGCTCTGGAAGTGCATGACATAACCTCCACTCGATAGAGCACAGTGCTCAGGTGCACGTCTTGCAAATCAGGAGATCTATATAGTACGAAGTCAGAATTAACGGCTAATCTTCCAACGGTTTTTTTTCAGCAAGCCCTGCAAAGATTAAATAAATGCCTTCACCGCATTATGGTCACCATATTGTGCGATATATTGATCAAGTTGCTGAAGATATCGGGCTTTTATCTCCTCTGACAACCAGGCGATCTCAAAACCATTTGCCACAAGTCGTACAATTTCCTCTTTCGTGAAAGAGCCATCCTCAGCTAGCGCAACCAGATTTTGATTAATATACGCTCGAAAATAAGCGGGATCATCTGAATTGATGGTAACTTTCACGCCGTGCTCTAACAACGTTCTGATTTCATGGGAGGTCAATGACTGTACAACAAAACGATT
>NZ_BAAJPA010000026.1:0-35478 GCF_057552235.1 Kistimonas ophiarachnellae
AAACCAGGTGATTGCGGCGGCGGATATCCCGAACCTGGTCTTTACGCCAGATGCCAACGCTAATGGCGCCGGTTATGCCAGTTTTGATTTCACCGTCAGCGATGGCTCGCTGGAGAGCACCGCAGAAACCATGACGTTAAATGTCACGGCGGTGAACGATGCACCCACAACCGCCGATCATGCGGTGACAATGGATGAGGATGCGAGCCATACCTTTTCAGCCAGTGAGTTTGGTTTCGCTGACATTGATGGCGATGCCTTGCATTCCATCAAAATTACCCAGTTGCCAGCAGCGGGCAGCCTGACGCTTAGTGGTTCGGCAGTAACCGCCAATCAGGTGATTATCGCGGCAGATATCCCGAACCTGGTCTTTACCCCGGCTGCCAATGCCAACGGCGCCGGCTACGCCAGTTTTGAGTTCACGGTCAGTGATGGTTTGTTGGAAAGTGCCGCAGAAACTCTGAACATCAATGTCACATCAGTGGACGATACGCCAACGACCTCGGCAGATACAGTGACATTGGATGAAAATGGCAGCTATACCTTCAGTCTCAGTGATTTTTCATTCTCTGATGGCGATGGTGACAGTCTTTCATCCATCAGGATTACCCAGCTACCTGCCGCTGGTAGTCTGGCGCTCAATGGTTCGGCGGTGACAGCCAACCAGGTCATCGCAGCGGCCGATATTCCGAATCTGGTCTTTACGTCGGATGCCAATGCCAACGGTGCCGACAACGCCAGTTTTGAGTTCACGGTCAGTGACGGCAGCCTGGAAAGTGCGCCGGCAAGCATGACAATCAACACTGCACCGACGGTTGAGGGTGGTCTTTTGGGTGGACCATCTAGCCCAGAAACCACATACACGTTTGACACTATAACTACGGCAGGGTTGTCGCGGACAGATCTCTCTTGGACTAGTACTGGTGGAGGGCATTGGTATGCCTATGATTGGGATAATAATAATGAAGCCTCGCTAGGTTTTAGCACTCCAACCTATGTGAAAAGTTTTGATATGAACGCACTGCCGTGGGAGGGATATTCCATACCGACCAATCCTGTCGTAACGGTAAAAGCGTTTAACGGATCGACAGAGCTTTGGAGTCAAACGATTGATCTCAGTGACAATACTGACTGGAACAGTTGGGCAAGTGTATCGGTTGGGGTTGCCAACGTCACGGAACTGAAATTCGTTGGCATTGGTGGAAGCGGGCATCTCTTCTATCCCAGTATTGATAATCTGGTGACTGGCGGAGAGCCCTCCGGCCTTACTATTGATGAAGACAACAGCTACACGTTTTCGGTTTCTGATTTCGGCTTTACCGATGCCGATGGCGACTCGCTTGCCTATGTCAAAATCACCCAGCTTCCGGCCGCAGGCAGTCTGACGCTGAATGGAACAGCGGTCACCGTTGATCAGCAGATAGCAGCAGCGGATATTCCGAACCTGGTATTCTCGCCTGCAGCCAATGCCAATGGTAACGGCTATGCCAGCATCGAGTTCAAGGTCAGTGATGGTATCGCTGAGAGTGAGGCAGCAACCCTGGATATTACTGTCACTGCAGTGGCTGATGCACCGACAACCGCCGACAATACGGTGTCATTGGACGAAGGTGGCAGTCATACCTTCTCAGCCAGTGAGTTTGGTTTCAGTGATGATGATGGAGATTCACTGCATTCCATCAAGATTACCCAGTTGCCGGCAGCAGGCAGCCTGACGCTCAATGGCTCAGCCGTAACGGCTAACCAGGTGATTGTGGCAGCGGACATTCCGAACCTGGTATTCACACCGGCTGCCAATGCAAATGGTGCCGGTTATGCCAGCTTTGATTTCACCGTCAGTGACGGTTCCCTGGAAAGTGCGGCAGAAACCATGACGTTCAACGTTAATGAGGTCAATAATGCGCCAACGGTTGAAGGGGATCTTTATGCGACGCCATCTCCGGAAACCACGTACACCTTTGATTCGTTTAGCTCTGATGGATTGACAACCACAGACTTCTCGCACAGTACTGATGGGGGAGGACACCTTTGGTCTTACGACGGCAGTGGTGATGGGGAAAGCTCGTTGACTTTCGATTCCCCAACCTATGTGAAGAGTTTTGATATCAATGCATTACCGTGGGAAGGCTTCTCCTCACCGAGTACCACATTGCTTACGGTGAAAGCATTTAATGGTTCGACAGAGCTGTGGAGCGCTACGCTTGATCTCACTGACAATCGTGTCTGGAGTAGTTGGCAAACGGTGTCGGTTGGCGTTGCCAACGTCACCGATCTGAAGTTTTCTGGCGTTAACAGTAGTGGCTTTTGGCCGAGTATCGACAACCTGGTCACGGGTGGAGAGCCAACAGGTCTTACCATTGATGAAAACAGCAGTCATACGTTTTCGGTTTCTGACTTTGGCTTTACCGATGTGGATGGTGATGCACTGGCTTCTGTCAAAATCACCCAGTTGCCGGCTGCAGGCAGCCTGACACTGAATAGTTTGGCGGTCACTGCCAACCAGGTGATTACGGCCGCCGATATTCCGAACCTGGTGTTCACACCGGATGCGAATACGGACGGGGCTAACTATGCGAGCATGACGTTTACCGTCAGTGACGGTGATCTTGAAAGTGCGCCGGCTACCCTGACGATCAACGTCGATGACGCTGACGGCGCACCGTCAAACAACGCTCCGGTAGCGGCAGACAGCGCGGTGACACTCGATGAAGATGATAGTCACACTTTCTCTGTCAGCGACTTTGGCTTCACCGATAGTGATGGTGATGCCTTGCACTCCATCAAGATTACCCAGTTGCCTGCGGCTGGCAGCCTGACGCTCAGCGGCATTGCCGTGACAGCCAACCAGATGATTACCGCAGCGAATATCCAGAACCTGGTATTCACACCGGCTGCCAATGCCAATGGTGCCGGTTACGCCAGCTTTGATTTCACTGTCAGTGACGGTACGACGGAAAGCGCTGCCGAAACCATGACCCTCAATGTGGATGCTGTGAATGATGCGCCTACGGTTGAGGGGGAACTCTATGATGCAGCCTTTACCCCACAAACCACGTACACCTTTGACACAAGCACCACTGAAGGGTTGACACGGACAAAATTCGGTCATAGCACAGAAGGTGGCGGACATCTTTATGCGTACTATACGGGTGGTAACACTGATGGCATATCGCTGGCATTCGACGCTCCAACCTATGTAAAAAGTTTTGACATGAACGCATTGCCATTTGAGGGAGCCACAGCACCGTTTAATAAATCGCTTACGGTTAAAGCGTTTAACGGTGCCACGGAGCTTTGGAGTACGACGCTTGATTTAAGCCTTTATAATTACTGGAGTAACTGGAAAAACGTATCTGTCGAAACTGGAAACGTCACCGAGCTGAGATTCAGTGACTTAGGTGAAAGCTTTTACCCCAGTATTGATAACCTGATTACAGGTGGTGAGCCTGTTGGTCTTGCAATTGATGAGGATACCAGCCACACGTTTTCAGTATCGGATTTCGGGTTCACAGACCAGGATGGCGACGGTCTCCATTCTGTGACAATTACCCGGTTACCGGCAGCAGGCAGCCTGACACTGAGTGGTACAGCAGTGACAGTGGGGCAGCAAATTTCAGCCGCCGATATTCCGAATCTTGCCTTTACACCGGTGGCCAATGCCAATGGCTACAACTATGCCAATATCCGGTTTAAGGTCAGTGATGGTACGGCAGAGAGTGCAGAAGCCACTCTAAACTTCAATGTAACAGCCGTTAATGAGGCGCCGACGGCAACGGATGTCTCACTGGTAACCACTGAATCAGAGACGTATGTTTTCAAAGCGGATGATTTTGGTTTTAGTGACACTGATGGGGGCAGTCTGCATTCAGTGACAATTAAATCCTTGCCGGCCAGCGGCTCTCTTACATATGACGGCAATGCTGTTTTTGTGAATCAGGCGATTGCTGTCGCTGACTTGTCCAAGCTGCAGTATACCGGGCCATCCGTAACATCAGATACGAGCACCAGTTTTGCATTTACTGTCAGTGATGGTACTGATTCAAGCGATCAGCAGACCTTTAGTGTCACTGTACAGGATGCCATTACGCAGTCTGATAATCTTGTGACCAATTCTGGTGCAACTGACGGCACTAATGGTTGGACTATTATAGAAAACGGTGGAGATGGCTGGCTGACATCATCAGGAGTTCAGAGTCATGATGGCGATGGTGCTGTCTGGAGAACTTCATACTTCCTTGCGTCGAAATCCCAGACCATTGATCTGCTCGACAAGGGGTTCAGTGCCTCTTATCTGGATACTGCGCCGGATATTGATGTAAGTGACTGGTATCTGATGGTCGAAAATCATGTTGGTGACGATACCTATTTCCTGAAGGTTGAACTGAGAGCGGCTGATGGCAGTGTTATTGACTCGTTTGACAGTGGCACGCTGTCAGCAACCGAGGACTGGTCTGAAGCAAGTGCAACATTCAGCAATTACGGGAGTGGTGTCCGCTCTATCTACATTGAACATGGTGGCGATGATGCCGAGGGATGGGGTGGACATTATGGTACATGGATAGATGATACCTCCGTCCGCATTGGTGATCAGCGCATAGCGGTTTATGGTACGGGTGACAATGAGATCCTCAATGGTTCCGCACAAGCCGATCACATCTCCGGATTGGGAGGTAATGATGTCCTGATCGGTGGTGAAGGTGACGATCTGTTAACCGGTGGCGCCGGTGCAGATACCTTCCGCTTCAACAGTGGTGATGAGGGCACCTCGTCGGCTCCTGCTACGGATACGATTGAAGACTTCAGCACAGCGGACGGCGATGTACTGGATCTCAGCGATATGCTGGTGGGTGAATCCGCTGAAACGATTGACTCCTTCCTTGATCTGGCCTTTGTGGACGGGAATACAGAGATATCAGTGAAAGACAGTGCCAACGGCCAGACCGTGCAGAAGATCGTGCTTGACGGGGTTGATCTATCCTCACTGGGATCTGAAGCCGATATTCTCAATAACCTGTTGAACAACGGTAACCTGGATATTGACCAGTAACCGGCTAACCGGGACAGCCCCGTGCTGTTCCGGTTAAAGCGTTTACATGGCGTCTACCGCTGCAAATCGTTATCCTTCCCGCAATTTCCTATGCTTGCCCGGATGTGTACAGTTCGATGACCCTGATACGTTTTGATGATGTCTCCATCGCCTATGGCGACCACCCCCTGCTGGACAAGGCCTGCCTGCAACTGGAACCCGGTGAGCGGGTCTGTCTGATCGGCCGCAATGGTGCGGGAAAGTCCACACTGCTTAAGGCCGCCTCCGATACCATTCAGCCGGATGACGGCCATATCTGGCGCAAACCCGGGCTGAAGGTCGGCATGCTGAACCAGGATCTGCCGGTGGCAGACAGCAAGCGGGTCTATGATGTTGTCGCGTCAGGTCTGGAAGAGGTGGGGCAACTGCTGTCAGACTGGCATGCCCTGTCCATGAATATCCAGACTGACGCGGATATGAAAAAGCTGGAACGTGTTCAGCAACAACTGGAAGCGCGGGATGGCTGGGCACTGCAGCAGCGTGTAGAGCAGACCATCCAGAAACTGCAGCTGCCGGCGGACAAAACCATGGGTGAGCTGTCAGGTGGCTGGCGTCGCAGGGTGGAGCTGGCCCGGGCTTTGGTCAGCGAGCCAGACTTGCTGTTACTGGACGAGCCTACCAACCATCTGGATATCATCACCATTGCCTGGCTGGAACAACAGCTGAAAGATTTCCGTGGTGCCTTGCTGTTCATTACCCACGACCGTTCATTCCTCAAGGCGCTGGCGACCCGGATTCTGGAACTGGATCGCGGTCAGCTGACCAGCTGGGACTGCAACTACGAAACCTACCTCGAACGTAAGGCGCATCAGCTGGAAGTGGAATCCGAACAGAATGCATTGTTCGATAAAAAGCTGGCGCAGGAAGAAGCGTGGATTCGCCAGGGCATCAAGGCCCGGCGCACCCGTAACGAAGGACGTGTTCGGGCACTGAAAGCGCTGCGGGAAGAACGCCGTAGTCGTCGTGAAGTGCAGGGTAAGGCGGACTTCTCACTGGAGTCGGCAGAACGTTCCGGCAAGATGGTGGTGGAAGCCCTGAATATCTCCAAAGGGTTTGAAGGCAAGCCGCTGGTCCATGACTTCAACTTTACCCTTATGCGCGGTGATAAGGTGGGCTTGATCGGTGCCAACGGTGTGGGTAAAACCACGCTGCTGAAAATGCTGCTGGGTGACCTGGCGCCGGGTGCAGGTACGATTCGCCATGGCACCAAAATGGAAGTCGCGTATTTTGACCAGATGCGCCAGCAATTGGATCTGGAAAAAAGCGTGATTGATAACGTGTCTGAAGGCCGTGAGCGGATCACGATTAACGGTGAAAGCCGTCATATCATCAGCTACCTCGAAAGTTTCCTGTTCTCGCCACAGCGGGCACGGACACCGGTGAAAGCTCTGTCCGGTGGTGAGCGTAATCGTCTGTTGCTGGCCCGCCTGTTCAGTAAGCCTGCTAACGTGCTGGTGCTAGACGAACCGACCAACGACCTGGATGTGGAAACCCTGGAACTGCTGGAAAGCATCCTGGTGGATTTCACGGGTACGGTTCTGCTGGTCAGCCACGACCGGGCGTTTCTGGATAATGTGGTGTCCAGCTCACTGGTGTTTGAGGGCAATGGCGTTGTTCGTGAGTATGTCGGCGGTTTTGAGGACTGGTTACGTCAGGGCGGTTCCATGCAGCGACTGGCAGAATCGGGTGAAATCGAGAAACCGGCAGACAAGCCTGTAAAAAAAGCGGAAGAATCAACATCCAAACCTGCTGCATCCCAAAAGCCGGCTGCTGGCAAAAAGCTCAGCTATAAACTGCAGCGCGAACTGGATGGGTTACCCGCAGAAATCGAACAACTGGAAGAAGAGCAGCAAACCCTGGAAAACCAGACGCTCGAGGCCGATTTCTATCAAAAAGATCAGGCGGAAGTCGCCCGCGTTCTGGAACGCCTGACTGAAATTGGCACCCTGATTGAGGAAAAAATGGATCGCTGGGCGGAACTGGATGAGCTGCAAAACAGCTGAGATTTATCACTTTTCCAGCTCAGGCAATGATGCAACGTCGCAGCGTCATTGCCTATATCCAGCACGCGGGGCGGAAAATACTGGATGAAAATGGGCAGTGTTTACTGCCCATCAGCCATTTGAGTGGGATATAACGGCGATTCTCTACGCTGTCGTTTGGTCTCTGGTTTTTTTGTTGCAACGGTACACGTTCTTTTGAAGGGGAATTCAAGTTTCCATGCTTTACCCGTTTTATGGTAATACTTCCATTCTTCAAGAGTAATGTAGAAAGCCCGAGACTGGATAAATTGAGATTCTGTGTGTAACAGGATTTCTGCATCTTCTTTGGAGGTTTTAGTGAGCTCACACATATCATCAATAATCCTGTCTTTGTTTATATCAGTGCCAGGGCAATCTTTTACAATAATCCATTGAGCAATTAGTTTCAGTATGTCGGGGTATGACTTTGCATGTGTCGACTTTGATTTATTACTCTTTTCTATTATGTGATGTAATCGACAATTTTCACTTTCTTCAAAAGCGTTATGTAACTTGCTGAGTATATTGTAATGAAAATTGGCTAATAGTTTAGATGTGTTGTACAGATTAAGATCTGTTTTTTTAGGCGTACGTCTTCTTGGTTCTGGTGGTAAGCTTTCTTCTAATTCCATATCGGATAACTTTTCTATATCTGTCTCGTAATCTAGGGTGAGGTCTTCTGGCTCATTGGGTTTCTGTTTTGGAGGGCCGTAATTTTTATAAGATCTATCGATGATTTTTTTTACCTTTTTCAGGTTTTCTTGCGATGGTGGTAATACATTTTTTTCAAAAGGGTCGCTTTTTGTGTCACCTTCTTTCCGGTAGTTGCAAAGCAATTCAGTGTTTTCCTTTATATCTTTGGTTGCCTGCACATTGATGTGAATATTGTGAAGATAGTTTTCAAAGTCACTTCTTGATTTTATTATTTTTATATGTTTGCCATTAGGGTCTTCTGGGTATCTGACGACTAGCCTGGTGTTAATGCGTTCTTTCTTGTCAGAATGGTTAATAAAGGAAATAGCTCTTGTTCCATTAATGCCTATTTCAATTTTAGTTTTACCCACAAGGTAATATAAATCCAACCAGGCAACGAAGTGATCATCGGCATGAAGTTTTAGTGTGTTATCATTGTCGAGTTGATTACAGACAACGTATTGTTTTGCTCTGCGATTTAAATGAATTTTGTAGACAAAATAACCATTATGTTCAGCATACACTTGGCCTTTCAGAATGTTGGTTCGGGCAAAAGCGCCCTTACCATGAACCTCACTGTCCTTTACATACACGCATGCGCCGGTGGCTCGGCGTTTAATACCATCATCATAAATTATGAATTCGGGGGATTCTGTTGAAGTCTCCGGGAAAGCGTTTGAATCGATTACTGCATCAGTTTGTTCGACGCTCGGTTCTGGTACGAATGATGTACTTGGTATGGACTCATCGGGTACGGGCGATGTCGGCAATGGTTGTTCCTGCTCTGGCGTGGATATGCTCATACCCGTAGGTCTTGGTGTGTGGTGTTGTGTAAGTGGTAGAAGAACATGATCACTGAGTAGCTTTTCTGCGGCTTCAGAATATGAGTGCAGACATTCATTGAATCCTTCAATGGATACAAGCAGTTCTTGTCGCTCTATTTTTGTGGCTTTAGGAAAGAAAGAGGTCAATAAAATTACTAACTCACCAGACGTGACAGGGGAGTTATGTTTTATTTGCATGATGACTTTCACAATATAACTGCCGGGAACCGTAATGACTGGTGCCTGAGGAGGTGTTCTTTGTGAGGCATGTTCCTCAACATTTAATTGAGATGGGACAGTAAGCCTCTCAGAGGGTTGAGGTGGATGATAGTGCTGTAATTCTTGCCTTATTTGTGTAGAGACTCCCAAATCTTGAAATCTTGATTTAACGCTACCTGTTACCTGGTGGATTGATCGTGCATAGAGTGCTATTTGTTCAATTAATGCAAGGTGTTCATTATCAGAGGCTTTAGGGAAATACGTTCTTATCGTTTCATTGAAATTATCGCTATGGCTGAGGTCTGTTATTAATGAGAGACTGAGGCCCGAGGGTAAGTGAACTATGGGCTTTTCAGGTATGGATCTTCTTTCAGCGGCGTCTGATGTTTCCACTGTATGAGATAGAGGGAGGGCAGAGGTAAGTAGAGGTTCTGATGCTGAGCGTCGCATAAATCATTTTCCTGTCAGTAATATCTAGTTAGAGCTTTCAGGAGGAAATTGATTCCGATGAAGAGACAATTCTGCTTGTTTTCTGCTGACTAGATGGTCAGAGACATGCGCTTACATAGTATTTCCTGATTTAACTTAAGAAACCATCAAAGTGATGACAGGGGGAGCGATCTAGACTGGAGCAATGGCTGACAACGGAATCACCTGCTTAACGTGATGACAAATTGAGGCACATACTGCTGATGTTCCTTCTCAGGATAGGCATTGGCATTGTTGCCATAATGTAAAGATTTCGTATGCCTGTTCACCCTGTAACAAAACTGTCATCTAAGCGAAATATAACGGTCTCACCTGCTGGCTCAGGCCAGTTCATTTCTAGATAAGCTGATCCCCAAGAGGTCGAAGCAGTGAAGAAGACCGTTCTGTCAATCGTAAGCGCTATCGGGTTGTCCGCCGTGCTGGTGGGTTGTGGCGGTAATGACTCCTCCACCGATGCCCGGGCTGTAAGTGTCTCTGGTTCTACCTCCGTGACCGAAGTGATGGAAGTGCTCGGTGAAACCTGGCAGCAGGAACATACCGGCGCTGTGGTCGAAGTGCAGGGTACCGGTTCCTCCTCTGGTATCAAGGCTGCCAATGACGGCACCAGCGAGATTGGTATGACCTCTCGCAAACTCAAGCCGGAAGAAGAAAAAGCCGGTATTACCCAGGCGGTACTGGCGCACGATGGTATTGCTGTTGTTGTTAACGGCAAAAATCCGGTGACAGGTCTGACCACCGAGCAGATCGCTGGCATCTTCAAGGGTGAAATCACCAACTGGAAAGCCCTGGGTGGTAATGACCAGCCCATCGTCGTCGTAACCCGTGACCCGGCTTCCGGCACCCGCGGCGCGTTCGAAGACATCATGAACCTGATGGTCAAGGATGCGAACGGCAATGTGATCTCCGCGATTTCCAACCGCGCCCAGGTGGCCAGTGGTAACGGTGTAGTAAAGACCACTGTGGCCCAGAACCCGTCTGCGATCGGCTACATCTCCCTGGGTACTGTCGATGGCAGCCTGAAAGCACTGGAAGTGAACGGTGTTGAAGCGTCCAACGATACCATCGCCACTGGCGAGTACACCGTAGCCCGTCCGTTTGTACTGCTCTACAACGCTGAGACCCTGTCTGAAAACGGCAAGGCATTCCTGGACTGGGCATTGTCCGGCGAAGGTCAGGCGATTGTGGCGCAACAGGGTTACATCCCGGTTATCTGATTTATTCCACGTCATGCCGGTGCGGATAAGCCGCCCCGGCATTTCAGTTTTTTCTCAATGATGGACGTTGAGTCCTGTCGGTAATGTATATGACGGCAAACAGTCGACAGGCGCGAATGGATAAGGCCTTTCACGGCCTGTTTTTCCTCTGCGCCATAGTCAGTACGGTTTCCATTGGCGCCATCGGCGCGTTCATTGTGGCCGAGGGCATGCCTGCCCTGGTGGACACCGGTGTGTTCAGTTTTGTCACCGGTACCCAGTGGAGTCCACCGGTCTACTTCGGCATTCTGCCGATGATCAGCGGTTCCGTGATCTCTACCATTGGCGCGTTGGTGATCGGTGTGCCCATGGGCGTGCTGACGGCCATCTTCCTGGCAGAAATAGCCCCGGAAAGGTACGCCACTGTACTGCGCACGGCGATTGAACTGCTGGCCGGTATTCCGTCCGTCATTTATGGTTTTTTTGGTCTGGTCGTGATTGTGCCGCTGATTGAGCAGGCGTTTTCGGTGCCTGCCGGTAACACCATGCTGGCAGGTATCGTGGTGCTGACCATGATGATCCTGCCGACAGTGATCACGCTGTCTGAAACGGCGATTCGCGCGGTACCGCAGACCTACCGTGAAGGTTCCCTGGCGCTGGGCGCGTCCAGGATGTTCACCATTTTCAACGTGGTGCTGCCGGCGGCACGCTCCGGCATCATGACAGCCAGTATTCTCGGTATCGCCCGGGCAATCGGTGAAACCATGGCCATCATCATGGTCATGGGTAACGCGCCGATCATCGCTTCCAGCCTGCTGGAGCCGGCCCGTACCCTGACCGCCAACATTGCCCTGGAGATGGCTTACGCCAGCGGCCTGCACAGCAGCGCGCTGTACGCCACCGGTATTGTGCTGTTTTTCTTCATCATGTTGCTTAACGCCACCATGCTTTACCTGAACAGACAGAAGGCAGGTCGATAATATGAATTCCAGTAGTCTTGCCCAGGCGGTTACCGAGGGGATTACGGAATCCACCGTTCGTGAACGCCCCATGCCGAATCCTGCCTTCCGCCGCTGGAAAGACCGGCTGCTGGTGGGCCTGATTATCCTGGCCACTGCCGCCACCACCGGTACCCTGTTGTGGATTCTCTGGCATATCGTCAGTAATGGTATTGGTCATGTGAACTGGTCGTTCCTGACCTCGAATTACACCCGTACCGGTGATACCTCCGGTATCTGGCCGATGATTGTCAGCACCGTTTATATGGTGGCGCTGTCGCTGGGTATTGCGGCCCCCGTGGGCATCATGGGTGCGATTTACCTGACTGAATATGCACAGCCTGGCAGCCGGGTGGTGAAGGTGATCCGCTTTGCTACGGAAAGTCTGGCCGGTATTCCTTCCATTATTTACGGTCTGTTTGGTCTGACGCTGTTTGTCTCGACCTTCAAACTGGGCTTTTCCATCCTGGCCGGTGCGCTGACGCTGAGCATCGTTATCCTGCCGGTGATTATCCGGACCACGGAAGAAGCCCTGATGAGTGTGCCGGAAGCCTATCGTGAAGGCTCTTATGGCCTGGGCGCCTCCCGCCTGTACACCATCTGGCGCTTGATCCTGCCCGGCGCGATGCCCGGTATCATCAGCTCACTGATTCTCTGTATTGGCCGGATCATTGGTGAATCCGCCCCGGTCTTCCTGACCGCCGGCATGGTGGCCCGGATTCCCGATTCCGTATTTGATTCCGGACGAACCCTGACGGTCCATCTCTACAAGCTGACCCAGGAACTGTTCTCCGTGCACGAGTGGAACCAGGCTTACGCGACCGCCACTGTGCTGGTGTTGATCGTACTGACGCTCAACATTGTTACCCGATTACTGGCCCGACGCTTCAACAAGGGCTGAGCTGTGGCCTGCTCCGCAGGCAGGCCGACAGATTTTACCGAATTGATGACTGAGACTGAGAACATGGCGAACCCCGCTATCAATATCGAAGTACCTCACAGCAAGTTCAACGTGGAGAACCTGAACCTCTATTACGGGGAGAAGCAGGCGCTACACAACATCTCCATGGCGATTCCTGAAAAGCAGGTGACTGCGCTGATCGGTCCGTCCGGTTGTGGTAAGTCCACACTGTTGCGCACCCTGAACCGGATGAATGACCTCATTCCCGGTGTCCGCGTGGAAGGCCGGGTGGCGCTGGATGGCCAGGATATCTATCACGATACCGATGTTCAGCAGCTGCGAATGAAAGTCGGGATGGTGTTCCAGAAGCCGAACCCGTTCCCCATGAGTATTTATGAAAACATCACTTATGGTCTGCGCGCCCAGGGCATCAAGGATCGTCGCTACCTGGATGAAATGGTAGAAAAGGCGCTGGAAGGCGCGGCTCTGTGGAATGAAGTGAAGGATCGTCTGCACGATTCAGCGATGGGTCTCTCCGGTGGTCAGCAGCAGCGGCTGTGTATCGCCCGGACCATCGCCATGGAACCGGATGTTATCCTGATGGATGAACCGACCAGCGCACTGGATCCCATTGCAACCGCCCGTGTGGAAGACCTGATGGATCGTCTGAGCCGTGATTTCACCATCGTCATTGTGACGCACTCAATGAATCAGGCACGTCGTATTTCAAGAAATACGGCATTCTTCCTGATGGGTGAACTGATCGAATTCGACGATACCGACCGCCTGTTCATGACGCCCAGCGACAAGCGGACGCATGATTATATTACCGGTCGATTCGGTTGATTGGTGTTTCATCGGACAATTAGACGGACTTTCTGTTTATAGCCTCAAGTTCGGATTGATCAACCGGACATGAGGCTTAAACCTGTCTGCTTATCCACATCGTCTCCAGCAGCGAGGCGTGTGTTTGTGATAGTGGTGATGATGAATATGGACATGTGTGTCATTGCTGTAACCGCATTGATGGTGCCTGGTAGACATGCCCAGCCACAGTCTCAGGCAGTCCGCGGATAAATAATACCTGGCTTTATCATCGGCCCATTCCATCAGGCTGCATGGATGGTAATCATTCCCCAATAGTGATTTTCCAGTGCGGTGAGCCGCCGCGAGTGCAAAAACGGGGGAAACGATAATGACGGGTAGCGAAGCAACAGCGATGGCGACCAATAAAATGATACCAAGCACTTTCGCACTGTCACCATCAAGACCGACAAAAATACAACAGCCCTGACATAATACGCTGCCAACAATATAGGCACCGAAGAAAGGTGACAGCGCAATGGTAGCCAGCAGGCCGCCGAGACCTGCTAAAGACATCAGTGTGCAAACGGCCATTTTTGTGATGCATCGTGCAAAAAGGGAACAGCCACTGACTGGCTGATTGTTTGTTTGCGACGCGCCACTTTGTGCCGGGGGAGACGCCACCGAGGCATTAGGCGTGGTTTGACTCAGCTGATGTTGCTGAAAATTAACAGCCTCATCATAAGTTGGTGGTGGTTCAGCGGGATAAGAGCTGCCATCCCTGTAATCTGGAGGAAACGGGGGGATGAATGTTTCTTGGTTGAGTACTGGATATGCCATTTTCCATCCTTGAATTGAAGAGTCAGTACAGTGAGTAAAAAATTGGACAGGTTTATTGCTCTGGAAAGACTCTGCCCTTCAATCTGTAAGACAGCCTGAGATCAAAAAGGTTCGTTCAAAGCGGATAAAAACAGGCAGTCAATAACGCTGTCATGATTGTCTTTAAACGTATTTGGAATAAGAAAAACTCCCATCGTTGATGCGGCAGATTCATCCCTGATTTGCGATATACTTTGCGCTTATCTTGCAAGTTGTATATGCGCTATGACCATTGAAAAGACTCTGCGTGCTCGCAGTGACAGCCACTGTGAACTTTGTGGCACTACAGAACAACTGGGCATTTATTCGGTTCCCCCACGCGACGGTAATCATCCTGAAGATTGTGCTCTGTTGTGCCAGGTATGCCGCGATCAGATAGACAATCCCGAGAGTACCGACATCCACCACTGGCGTTGTCTGAATGACAGTATGTGGAGTCAGGTACCGGCGGTTCAGGTGCTTGCCTGGCGGATGCTGAAACGCCTGAGCAGTGAAGGCTGGCCTCAAGACCTGCTGGATATGCTGTACCTGGATGAAGAAACCCTGGCATGGGCGGAAGCGACAGGCGAAGGCGTTGCGGAAGAAGACAGCGTCAAACACGTCGATTGTCATGGTGTTGTACTGGAAGCGGGCGATACCGTGACGTTGATTAAGGATCTGAATGTCAAAGGCGCCAGTTTCACGGCCAAACGGGGAACGGCGGTGCGTGGCATTTCGCTGGTACCGGATAACCCGGAGCATATCGAAGGCCGGGTGAATGGCCAGCAGATTGTGATTTTGACCAAATTTGTTAAGAAATCATGATGGCAGGCAGGGTATGGAACTTGTGCAGTCATACCCTGCGTTGTGTTTAATTGAATTATTTGATATCAAAAAATAAATCAGGATGCATTTCTAGTACACCAGCTATCGTTTCGTCAGATTCGCCAGCTATGATTTTCTTACAGATCATTTGCCAGAACGCATCACGAGCGAATATCTTCAGGTTGATGTTTACATTAGGAACTAGCACTTTATCCCCTTCGTTATTGCGTATATAACGAGATTGTTGATACGAATAAGAGAGTAGTAAGCTTTTCAGTAAAGCGTCACTTGCAAGCACCCTTGCGGTTTCGCCGTCAGCATTGGATATTGAAGTTCTGACGCCATTGTCAAGCAATAGGCATGCGCATCGTTGATAGTTATTTAATGCTGCAAGGTGTAGTGCTGTACAACCGTCAAATCGTTGGGTGTTAATGAGTTCTTTACCTATCTCCGTAGCAAGGTGTTTAGCCAGTTGTGTAGGGTTGTTATTCATTACTACCTGATGAAGCATTGTATGACCAAACATATCACGAAAAAATGGAATTCTATGCCGGGATGTTTTGCTTAAAATTGTCCGTTGGGTAGAGGCAGGCAACCATCTCGTGCTCCTAAGTTCTCCTGCTAAATCCACTGGCATATGTCGTGATTGTAAAGGTGCTCTTAAATATTCTGCAGAATTGATATTTGTGGCTTTAGCGAACACCAGTTGATACCTGATCAGGTATTGGTGAGTTGTGTTCCTGTTATTCCATGGTAAATCCATAGATGATATAAAAAATTTTTCAACTTTGCTGAATTGAAGTAAAAGTTGAATCATTCTCGGATCACCACGCCTGATTGCTTTTCGTAATGGCTCAATCAAGAATTTTTTATGCAGAATTATTCTTGTTTTAGGGGATAGCAGTTCTCTTGCTGTATGCATATCACTTTTATAAATGCTTATCGTTAAGGCTTTTAATATCTGGTTTTTCCAATGTATTTGAGTGTCTGTGGTTTCGCTATATTCATCGTGTTTGAGCAGTTGATTTACAGATTTGTGATGCCCTGCTTGTGCAGCAGCTATCAAGGGAAAAGGAATATTCGTTTCTCTATATTCAAAGCTGTTGGGGTTGGCTCCTATTGCCATCAGTGGCGTTAGAATTGTGTGTACATCATTTTCTGCAGCCCTGGACAGTATTTGATGTAATGCGCTCTTAAAAGTGCTTTTTGGGCAGTGTTTAATAATGTGTAATGCAGTACTGGGTTGGCGTTTATTGACGGCTTCAAGGAGTAATGCATCAGGACGTGTTGATGGTATTTGAAATGCTGGAAGCCATTCTTCTTTCTTGTTTTTGATCAGCAGGCAGTGTTTTTCTTTATATCTGATTAATAAAACGTTGCTTGCTTCATTGTCAATAATATAAATGTCATTTATGTCAGCTGCTTTGGGAATTATTGGTGCCATTTTTAATGTCTGCGGTTTTCCTGTGGCAGTGGAAACAATAGCGATTTCTGCTTCTTCCTGGTTTAGGTATGAAAAATATTGCTTGTCACCTGTTTGAAATAAAAATACGCCCTTTGTATGGTAAGGATTAGAGAACCAAATATGTTTAGTTTCAAATAGCTTTACCCTGCGCTGATGATCAATACCTCTTTGGGGTTTACCATCCTTATCTTTATGTTGACCGGGGTTGGCAAGAGAGGGCGATTGTTTTTTTAATGCAGTTGGGGCTTTCTCTTGAGCTACCGTTTGTAAGGTTGTTGCGCTGGCACTGCCGAATCTTCCTGTACCTATCACCGTTGATGCCTCGTCTTGAGGAAAGAAGAAAATTTAAGTCGATGAATGCAGGAAGTCACTAACGAGTGTGCCTGTTTAACGTAACGACAAGAGTGCACGTTGCTGATCTGAGAGGTAAACGAAAAAAAGCCCGCTGTGTGGGCAGCGGGCAATATTACCGTGATTAGCCTGATGAGGAGATAACCTGCAGGGTTGTTTGACTGCATGCAAACAGAGGTGCAGGACGTAAGATCATCACACCTTACGTGCAGTTAATGATAATCGTTATCATTTGGACGGTCAAATTATAATCTCTGGGGATTTGTAATTTAATGTAACGGTTGGGCTTTTGCTTGCGGGGTGGGTATGGGCGCTTCACAGGGAGACTGTTCTCACACCTGTAAGCGCCACGAAGGGTTAGTCAGTTTCACCGGCATCCTGTAGCAGCTGTTTTTTCAGCTCCGCTGGAAGGTCATTCCAGTGCGAATTCATCAGTGCGCCTTCCAGTGCATACAGCAGAACCTTTGAAACTTTGAACCCGCGCTCCCGCACTTTGACATAGGCGCCTACGGCACCGTGGGCCTGGAGTTGTTCCCGGTTGCGTATGCCTACTGCGTTGAGCCATTGTACAGAGGTCTTGCCCAGGTTCTTCAGCTCGATCAAATCCATTGATCTACTTCCTTTCCCTTGGTCGCCATCCTGGCGCACAGTTATCCATTGACAGAATAAATGCCGTCTTGCTTGTAATGATAGCTAATTTTAATAGGGCAAATACCTGAATATGATGCTCAGGAGGTGGTTTTAAAGGAAGCAGCCCTGATCAAATGTCTCGTTGACCACTTTTACGGTTGAGAATAACGATGCCAAAGCCGGATTCTGTTTCCTTGACGGGCTCGGTGTAGTAAACCACGGCGCTTTCCACGGAATTCTGACGCTCATCCCGGCTCAATACGGTTGCCTTGCAGATATGCAGCACCTTTCCTCCCCGCTGGACGCTACGAATAAACTCGACTTTTCCGGGAGGCAGAGTGAAATCAATGCTGGGTTGGCGGGATTTTTCAATCGCAATTAATTGATTGCGTGCCTCTGCTGTATCACAGAGAGGGGTGCCCGTTGCCAGCAGATGGCTGGAAAACAGACAGCCCATCAATAAAACCACGTTTTTCATAATGACATTCCTTTGGGCAAACGGATGGGTCAGTATAGGTAAGGATTTGAGTACGCTGCGCCCGGAGAGTTCCCAGAAAACCGGCGTTTGCGTATTAGCCTGAACGGGGGTTTTCCATATAATCCGACCATGGCTGGAACAAAACGAAAAAGCAGCCGGCAACCCGCAAAACGTGCAGGGAAGTCCGGTAAGCGAAAAACTGAACCCAGGGGGCGCAGACGCTGGCTATCGCTGGTGCTGAAGCTTGGTTTCGCCGGTCTGGCGGTGCTGATGGCCTTGATGGTCTATCTGGATGCGGTGGTCACCCGGAAATTCGAGGGTCGCAAGTGGGCGATTCCGGCGAAGGTCTATGCCCAGCCGCTGGAGCTCTATGCCGGGCTGCGGCTGGATCCCGAACTCTTGCAGCTGCAGTTGCGCCGACAGGGTTATCAGCCTGTTAAAAAGGTTGGCCGACCAGGGACTTTTTCTAGAGAAAACAACCGTTTTCATATCTATATCCGTGGTTTCCGTTTCCCTGACGGACAGGAGTCCTCGCGGCAGGTGATTGCTATCTTCCGCAATGGCACGCTGGCGGCGTTGGGCGATACGGCGGGCCGTGATGTGCCGGTGACCCGGTTGGATCCTCAATTAATGGGCAGTATTTCTCCTGCGACCCATGAGGACCGGATTCTTGTTCGGCTGGACCAGACACCGAAATACCTGGTTCAGACGCTGGTCACGGTCGAGGATCGTGACTTCTATGACCATTGGGGGCTGTCATTCAAGGGCATTGCCCGTGCGATGTTTGCCAACGTCAAGGCCGGGGGGATTGTCCAGGGCGGCAGCACACTGACCCAGCAGTTGGTCAAAAATTTCTTTCTCAGTAACGAGAGAACGCTGGTGCGCAAGGCCGAAGAGGCTTTGATGTCCTTGCTGTTGGAAATGCATTACAGCAAGGATGACATTCTGGAAACCTACCTGAATGAGGTTTATCTCGGCCAGCAGGGACAACGGGCGATTCACGGATTTGCCCTGGCCAGTCAGTTTTATTTTGCCCGTCCGTTGCAGGAACTGGATCTGTCCCGGGTAGCGCTGCTGGTGGCAATTGTTAAGGGTCCCTCCTGGTATAACCCTCGCCGGTATCCGGAGCGGGCGCTGGAACGCCGTAACCTGGTGCTCGATATGCTGGTTGAACATGGCGTTGTGACTGCCTCGGAAGCCAATCGGGCCAAGGGGCGTCCGCTGGGCGTGGTGCCGGTGGAGCGTCTTCAGGCCAATGCTTTCCCTGCTTATATTGACCTGGTGAAGCGCCAGCTCAGAACGGACTATCAGGATAAAGATCTCGCCAGTGAAGGTTTGCGGATATTTACCAATATGAACCCAGTGGTTCAGCACCAGGCACAGGAAAGTCTGGCCCGTAAACTGAAACAACTGGATCGGAAGGGCAAGCCGCCGCTGGATGGGGCGATTGTGGTCACCGATGCCCGTACCGGGGATGTCCAGGCGGTTGTGGGAGGACGTGATCCAGGTTTTGCCGGGTTTAACCGGGCCCTGGATGCACGACGTCCCATTGGTTCATTGATTAAACCAGCTGTTTATCTCACCGCCCTCATGAGACCGGAAAAATACACATTGGCGACCCTGATCGATGATGCGCCGGTTAGCGTGAAACTGGCCAATGGCCAACTCTGGGAGCCAGATAACTTTGATCGTAAGACCCATGGCCAGGTGCCGTTATATCAGGCGCTGGCGAAGTCCTATAACCTGGCAACCGCACAACTGGGAATGGATGTTGGGGTAGAACAGGTTGTTAAAACACTCCGGAGCATGGGCTTGAGTGGTCAGGTCAATCCTTATCCCTCATTACTTTTAGGCTCACTGGATTTGTCGCCTCTGGAAGTCGCTGCGATGTACCAGACACTGGCCTCCGGCGGTTACCGGGTACCGTTGCGGGCGATCAATGCGGTGCTGGATGCCCAGGGTAATCCTTTAAGGCACTATTCGTTGGCGGTGGAGCAGGTGTTCCCGGAATCTTCGATGGCGTTGATCCGCTATGCAATGCAGGAAACGATGCGCAACGGTACGGGCAAAAGCACCTACCGGACAATTTCAAATTCTGTTTCCCTGGCGGGAAAAACCGGTACCTCGGATGAACAGCGGGACAGCTGGTTTGCCGGTTTTTCCCGGGACACGCTGGCGGTTGCCTGGTTAGGCTATGACGATAATGCGCCAACGCATCTCACGGGAGGCACCGGCGCCTTGCGGGTTTGGACGGATCTGATGCGCCAGCGTCCACTGAAATCCCTGCCCAAAGCCTCGGGCGACAATATTCACTGGGTCACGGTGGATGAACAGACCGGGCTCATTGGCAGTCAATCCTGCAGTCAGAGTCGGGTACTGCCTTTTATTAAAGGTACAGAGCCTAAAGGGCGGGCCGCCTGTGCAGGGGAAGAAAAAGACTCTGTGGTAGACTGGTTCCGGGCACTGTTTGAGTAGTGAGCCTTATATGGTTGAAGTGAGTGCTGTTTCCTATAAGCAGAATGGAATGACGTCGCATTGGCTACGTCCACTGCTTGTTCTGTTTTTGTTTCTGGCCGGTGGTTGTAGCCTGCAGCCTTCCTTAATGCCCCTTCAGGCCACATGGTCCGATGATTCTGCCATGCTTATGCGGCTCGAGCAGGAGACGGCTGTCGGTCGCCCGGCAGCAGTGACCAGTCTGCTGGAAAACAGTCGGCAACAATGGCTGGGCGGAAATCCGGATAATGGTCTGGTGATTTTGCATCGGGCTTTGCGCATCAGCCCGGATGATCCACTGGTGTATTACTATATGGCGATGATGCAATCAGCCTTGGGCGAGTATCATGAAGCCTCACAGCTGGCCCGGCGCAGCCTCACGTTGACGGATGCGCCGTTGTTGCGTGAGCAGGTTCATCTTTTCCTGAATCAATTGAACCGGTCGATGGCGCCGGATATACAAGGTAAGCAAACGCGTGTCTGAAGCAGTACGGATTTTATTGGCAGAGCTGGAAGCAGAGTTAAAACGTCAGTCGTTGTGGGAGGGGATGCCGCCTTCACCGGAGGCGCTGGCAAGCACCAGTCCTTTTTGTGTGGACACCCTGCCATTCACCCAGTGGCTGCAGTGGATTTATATCCCCCGCCTGCGAGCCATTATGGATCATGGCGCGCCATTGCCGACAGGCAGTGATATCAAACCGTATGCAGAAGAAGCCTTCAAGGCCCAGCCTATTGAAAACCGTCGGAGCTTGCTGGAATTGATTGAGCAGCTGGATGGGCAGATGCGCTGATTGAAACAATGGGATAATAATCAGTTTTGCTGGTAGGTAGTCAGGATGCTGCTACCAGCAAAACCGCCGGATTTACTCTTCTCTTCCTTCGCAATAAGCCGTAATCGCCTCATCCGCATCCCTGAGTTGTTCCAGCTTTTCTTCGTGACTGAGCATACGATAAGTGCCGTCTTCCTGTTTGATCTGGATTCGATGGCTGTTGAGCAAACTTTTCCGGTTAGCGAATGCCCTGTCGCAGGCTTCCTTTTTTTCCTGTTCAATTTGCTTAAGTTGTTGTTCATATTCGGCCTGATTCTGGCTTGCAGCCGGTGGGGTGTTGAGCTCGTTATTGGCAGGTGTTGACAGCTTTTCATTACCAATAGCATTGGGTTTTTCCATGCCTTCGACATCACCTTTAAATGCCTCCGGTGGTTTCGTGCCAAAGTGAACGGTGCCGTTTGCATCTTTCCAGCGATATATTTGTTCGCTCATGGCGGGAGCAGAGACGAGCATCAGGACAAGGCCGACCAGGGTAAACACTTTCATAGTGGGGATCATTTGTTGTTATTTCTTCTTTAACTTTAACGTGATCTTACCGCAAAAAGTATTCCCTGTTATGAGCTCCAATATATAGGCTTGGCTGCAGAATGGATGAAAACGGAATGCCGGACGAATCCCTATTGACAATCAGGCAGTGTGTTGGCTAGAGCGCTATTGACACTTTACGGTGAAAATTCAACAATGGCCCCACTTGGCGCGCCGGTTGACACAATCTGCCGGTAAGGCCATTCAAGTGACAATAACAATACAGCACCGGGATCAGGTTCTGCGACCATTCAGAATCTGGAGGTTACCCGGTCTGCATTCCGCAAGCGTTACCCGCACAGGAATGTAATGGTCTTATACGACAAGGCCCTTTTAAGTCTGATTTACGAGCGCTGGCTGCTGGCATGCCATCGTTGTGCAGGGAAACACCACCGACGTAATGGATTTACGCGACACGCTGCCACTGGCTGACAATAACAACAGAGAATCCGGCTCGGCTTTGGCGGGTCTACCGATAGGGTACGACGTGCACGACAACAGAGACGTCCCGGAAAGAAGACAATGATCGGTGAACTCGTGACAGAGGGTAAGCAAGTGGAATTACTATCCGGCGCGGACATGGTGGTTCGCGCCCTCGCCGATGAGGGGGTCGAGTATATCTACGGCTACCCGGGCGGCGCCCTTCTCCATGTCTATGATGCGATTTTCCGTCAGGACAAAATCACACACGTTCTTGTACGCCATGAACAGGCAGCCACCCATATGGCGGATGGTTATGCCCGTGCCAGTGGCAAGGCGGGCGTGGCGCTGGTGACATCCGGTCCCGGCGCGACGAATACCATTACCGGTATTGCCACTGCCTATATGGATTCTATTCCGATGGTGGTGCTTTCTGGTCAGGTGCCGTCTGAGTTTATTGGCACGGATATGTTCCAGGAAACCGATATGGTCGGTATATCCCGGCCCATCGTTAAACACAGCTTCCTGGTCAAGCGCGCGGAAGATATTCCGGAAACTATCAAGAAAGCTTTTTATATTGCCCAGAGTGGTCGTCCCGGTCCGGTGGTTGTTGACCTGCCCAAGGACATCACGGATATCAGCAAGAAGTACGAATACAACTACCCGAGCAAGGTCAAGATTCGTTCTTACTCTCCGCCGGTCAAAGGGCACAGCGGCCAGATTCGCAAGGCGACTGAACTGCTGATGCAGGCACGCCGCCCCGTGTTATACGCCGGTGGTGGTGTTGTACTGGGCAAAGCGTCAGAGCAACTGACCCAGCTGGCTAAGAAATTCAATTTGCCAGTGACCAATACCCTGATGGGTTTGGGTTCATTCCCGGGGAGCGATGAACAATTCATCGGTATGCTCGGGATGCACGGCAGTTACTGCGCCAACCTGGCCATGCATCACAGTGATCTGGTGATTGCTGTGGGTGTTCGCTTCGATGATCGGGTGACAAACAGCACTGCCAAGTTCTGTCCTACGGCCAAAGTCGTTCATATCGACATTGATCCGGCCAGTATCTCCAAGAATGTCCCCGCGGATGTGCCCATTGTGGGACCGGTCGATACCGTACTGAACGACATGCTGGACCTGGTAGAGAAAGAGTACGAGCCAGACAGCGATGCGTTGAAGAACTGGTGGAAGCAGATTGATGAATGGCGCAGCAGTCGTGGCGGTCTTTTCAGTTATGACAAAGGTGATGAATCCATCATCAAGCCGCAGCAGGTCATTGAAACCCTGTATGAGGTGACGAAAGACCGGGATACGTTTGTCACTTCCGATGTTGGCCAGCATCAGATGTATGCTTCCCAGTATTACCGTTTTGACAAGCCTAACCGCTGGATCAATTCCGGTGGTCTCGGCACCATGGGCTTTGGTTTGCCTGCTGCCATGGGGGTCAAACTGCATTATCCCGATGCCGAAGTTGCCTGCGTGACCGGTGAAGGCAGTATCCAGATGAATATCCAGGAACTGTCCACCTGTCGTCAGTACGATCTGAATGTGAAGATCATCAATCTGAACAACCAGGCGCTGGGTATGGTACGACAGTGGCAGGATATGCAGTACAACAGCCGCTACGCCCATTCCTACATGGAATCCCTGCCGGACTTCGTCAAACTGGCGGAAGCGTATGGGCATGTGGGTATCAAGGTCACCAGTCCTGCCGACCTGGAGCCGGCGCTGCATGAAGCGTTCAGCCTCAACAACCGTCTCGTCTTCCTGGATGTGGATGTGGATCCCAACGAACATGTGTACCCGATGCAGATCCGTGAAGGCTCCATGCGGGATATGTGGTTAAGCAAGACGGAGCGGACCTGATGCGGCGCATTATTTCAGTACTGGTAGAAAACGAGCCCGGCGCCTTGTCCCGCATTGTGGGTCTCTTTTCCCAGCGTAACTACAACATTGAAACACTGACCGTGGCGCCGACCGAAGACCCGACCATGTCGCGTCTGACGGTGACCACTATCGGCAAGCCGGAAACCATTGAGCAGATCACCAAGCAGCTCAACAAGCTGATTGATGTGGTCAAGCTGGTGGATCTGACCGAAGGGGCGCACATTGAGCGGGAACTGATGTTGGTGAAGCTCAAGGCGTCTGGTCCGCTGCGGGCAGAAGTGAAACGCTGCGCCGATATCTTCCGGGGCCAGATTGTCGATGTGACACCATCGGTCTACACCATCCAGCTCGCCGGTACCGGTGAGAAACTGGATGCCTTCCTGGAAGCGGTGGGGGAAAGCACGATCCTGGAAGTGGTGCGCAGCGGCGTCACCGGTATCGCGCGGGGTGAAAAGGTCCTGAGTCTCTAGGATCGATGTGAACTGTTCGTCATTCGAGCAGTCTGAATAAAGAATGATAAGTGTGGGTTGGAAACGAGGAGTCCGGGATAAAATGAAAGTGTATTATGACAGAGACTGTGATCTCTCCATCATCCAGAACAAGCGCGTGACCATTGTCGGCTATGGTTCCCAGGGGCACGCCCATGCCAACAACCTGAAGGATTCCGGCGTTGAGGTGACGGTTGCTCTGCGTAAGGGATCAGCATCCTGGAGCAAGGCGGAAAGTGCGGGTCTGGCGGTAAAAGAAGTGGCCGAAGCCGTGAGCCAGGCGGATGTGGTCATGATCCTGACCCCGGATGAATTCCAGGCGCAGCTGTATCGCAATGAGATCGAACCCAACCTGAAAGAAGGCGCAACTCTGGCCTTTGCCCATGGTTTCTCCATCCATTACAACCAGGTTGTGCCGCGTGCTGATCTGGACGTTATCATGGTCGCGCCTAAAGCGCCTGGCCACACTGTGCGTTCCGAATTTGTGAAAGGTGGTGGTATTCCTGACCTGGTAGCGATTTACCAGGATGCCTCCGGCAACGCCAAGCAGTTAGCACTTTCTTATGCTGCCGGTGTGGGCGGCGGTCGTACTGGTATCATCGAAACCACGTTCAAAGATGAGACTGAAACTGATCTGTTCGGTGAGCAGGCTGTGCTGTGCGGTGGTGCGGTAGAACTGGTCAAGGCGGGTTTTGAGACCCTCACCGAAGCCGGTTACGCGCCGGAAATGGCGTATTTCGAGTGTCTGCACGAGCTGAAGCTGATCGTAGACCTGATGTACGAAGGCGGTATTGCCAACATGAACTACTCCATCTCCAACAACGCGGAGTATGGTGAGTATGTGACCGGCCCTGAAGTGATCAACGAAGAGTCCCGCCAGGCGATGCGCAATGCGCTCAAGCGTATCCAGAACGGTGAGTATGCCAAGATGTTCATCACGGAAGGCGCGACCAACTATCCGTCCATGACAGCGTACCGTCGCAACAATGCCGCACACCCCATTGAGCAGGTGGGCGCCAAGCTGCGTGAGATGATGCCCTGGATTGCTGCTAACAAGCTGGTGGATAAAGACAAGAACTAATCGTTCTTTTGTACAAAAAAGGCAGGAATTATTCCTGCCTTTTTTGTATCTGCTGCCCAATCGACGTGCGCGATTTTTTGTTTATGGTACGATCGTTTTATTTTCTGGTAATAATCACAATAAAAATAGCATCCGGAGCCAGCCATGAACGCCATTCCCGTTAATAATCCTGTCACAGGTGCTTCCCTCTATACGATTGACGATCCGTCAGAGTCTGACATCAGGGCTTCCTTTGCCAGGGCGAGGGAAGGGGCTGCAAAGCTCCGGCAAACATCGGTTAAAGAGCGTCAGACAGAAATTCGCCGACTGATCGATTACCTGATGGCAAACCGGGAGCGTTTACTCGACCGGATTGTTGAAGAAACAGGACGTTGTCGTACGGACGCGATGATTTCCGATCTGTTCCAGCTAGTGGAAGATTGTCAGTGGCTGGTGGATAACGCGGACAAGATACTCCGTGATCAGAAAGTCACGACACCCATTACCTTGCTGGGAAAAAAATCCCGTATTTATCATGAAGCCCGGGGTGTGGTGCTGGTGATATCGCCCTGGAATCTGCCACTGGCCATTGCCATGACGGCAGCCATGTTTGCCTTTGTGGCAGGCAATGCCGTGATCATTAAACCCTCCGAACAAACACCGATGGCTGATGTGTTTAAAGAAATAGTCAGCCTTTCGCCGTTGTTGTCAGAAGCTATAACTGTTGTGCAGGGTGGCGGTGAAACTGCACAACAACTGATTGCCATGCGACCCGACATGATTGCCTTCACCGGCAGCGGTCGTACCGGCAAAAAAATTCTGGCCCAGGCAGCACCGATGGTGATTCCTGTCGTGATGGAGCTGGGCGCCAAGGATGCGATGATTGTCTTTGATGATGCGGATATGGATCGAGCCGTCGCCGCTGCTACATGGGGCAATATGCACAACAGTGGTCAGAGTTGTACGGCGACAGAACGTTTGTTTGTGCATGATTCTATCTATGACACCTTCGTTGAACGTCTGAAAAAGGAACTGGAAGCCAGTACGTTAGGGTTGGATGGCAATGCGGATGTTGGTGCGATAACAACAGATTTCCAGGCAGATATCATTGACAGACATCTGGCGGATGCCACGGAAAAAGGTGCGCATATTCTTTGTGGTGGTCAGCGTCTGGAAGCCGGTAGCCGTTTTTTTCAGCCGACACTGGTTGCTAATGTCACTGAAGACATGCTGATTGCTAAGGAAGAAACGTTTGGCCCGGTGGTATCGGTTTACCGCTTTACCTCTGAAGAGGAAGTCATTGCCCGACATAATGCCTGTGATTTCGGTTTGAGCACCAGTCTCTGGACACAGGATGCTACGCGGGCGGACCGGGTCACCCGCGCGTTGGAAACCGGTTGCGTCAACGTCAACAATGTCATGCTTACGGAAGGGAATGTGCACCTGCCGTTTGGTGGTGTGAAGTATTCCGGCTATGGCCGTATGAAAGGTGCTGAAGGATTGCTGGGAATGACCCGCTCCAAAGCGGTCTTGATTGATCCGACCCGCGGAAAGCGTGAGCCTAACTGGTATCCCTATTCCAGTGAGAAGCTGGCGTTGATGGATCGTCTGCTGGCAACCGTGGTGCGTCCAGCCGGGTTACGAAAACTGGTTTCTCTCGCGGGGGTTGGTTTGGCGATAGAGAAACTGGTACGGCGCAAATAATGGTTTTCATTTGATCGTCTTGGTGGTGTCGCAACTTCAGTTTAAAACTGAAAGCGGCACACACCTAAATACGCTAGAGCTTTCTTTATCTTGCTTTCTCAGCAAAAATTGCTCGGTATTATTTAACAATGATCAAAGTCTCTTTGCTGCTTTTTTTCGTGCCAGTATTGGTACAGGCTGCGGAGAAGCCTCTGTTTTATATGAGCGCAGATGAAGTTTACAAAGAGCCAAAGCTTGTGCTTCTGGCAAAAGCGTCTGCGCGAGGAAATGTCTCGAAAATGGAGAAGCTGCTGGCAGAAGTCGATGTGAATACATCAGGCCATAAGGGAACGCCGGTGTTGTTTTGGGCTCTTAAAAAAAGCAATAAAGTTGGTTACAGGACGCTTCTTCAACATGGTGCAAATCCCAATCTTATATTTGGAACCAGAAAATTGCATAGCGTCATGCACCTGTCTGCATCTATGGTCGATAAGGAATGGCTCAGCATGGCGATAACCCGTCAGGTGACACACAACCTTCTGAAAATGGAGACGACAGTGAAAGTGGAATCAAAAACAAGCGAAAACACTGTGGTTGGGATGAGGGCTACATGGTGCGAGTGCTTGGTTTGTTCAAAGAGTGATCATGTTTTTGCCCTGGGCGGTTAACCGAGAAAGTCAAACTGACAGGAGACTGTTTAACCACTTTGATATCGGAACACAGGTGCAAATAACCGCAAAAGGCAACTTTGGCCAAAGCGCTTATAATGTTCATGCTAGATTAATGAGTGCTGTCTGACTTGGTAATATGAGGTACTGACTGATGCCTATCAATATGACGCCTGAATGCGATACGGGTTGGAGCGATGTATCCAACTGCTACGCCTATGCCTGCAATGACAGAAATCCAGCTAATGGTTACTTTGGAGGGGCAATTCCTGGTTCAATCGGAGGAGTTCCTGCATATCCAGGCCCCGACTACCATAACCGTCTTGTACAAGGCGCTATTGCTGATGGCTTAAAGCACCTTCCCCAAAATGATTTGTCAAATCTACCCATGCCAAAAAGTGGGTGCTATTTAGTCCTTCTTATGGCTGACCAAAATGGATTCCACTGGATGAGACATGACCCCATACTAGATAGGTGGAGTTGGAAATCAGGGAATAGCGGGGATGTTTACTACAGCGCTTTTAACATTCAAATAAATTATTGTATGTATATCAAGATGGCCAATTTATCTAGCGCACTGACAACTGAAAGAAAAGATTTCATATGGAATACACATATGCAATTTGTAGCTTTTTTTGAAGTTCCTCAACCAGGAATTGTAGTTTCATCCCCAAATAATCGCAGGAAAAATACCAGCATTTAACGCGATGTGTGACTTTTTATGAGATCTGAGAATCATGACTCATGATCTGTTGATCGTATCGTATCGTATCGTATCGTATCGTATCTGCGCTTTTTGAGTGATTCATGGCTGTAGTTCAAGTTACGTGTATTCATTGCGGTCAAACTCACGGAGTCGTTAAAAACGGAAAGGCAGACACCAGGCATCAACGGTATCTGTGCCGGATCTGCAACAAGAGTTTCCAGCTGGAATACCGCCATAACGGAAATCTGCCAGGGACTCATGACCACGTTGTGTCCATGATCATGAACGGCTCTGTTATAAATGACATATGTCGTTTACTAGATGTCAGTATGAACACCGTCATTGCCCATTTAAAAACTGGCGCCGCACACAGTCACTCAGATCCCCTTTGAGAACGCGACAGTAGAAATACTGTGCGAGATGGACAAACAATAATCTTTTGTTGGCAGCAAGAGCCATCAGCGATGGCTGTTCTATGCTTGGGAGCCCCGCTGTAAAAGGATCATTGCGTATACATTTGGGGCAAGGTCGACCAGCACACTCAATCAGTTGCTTGAACGTTGGTCATCCAAAGATTTCCGTTATTACTCGCGGATGACTGAAAACCTTACACGTCAGCCCTGCCGGAAGACAGGCATGTTGTCGGCAAGCTGTTTACCCAAAGAATTGAGCGCCAAAATCTAACCCTGCGAACCCGGATTAAGCGGCTAACCAGAAAAACAATCTGTTATTTGCGTTATATTGAATTACACGACAAAAGTGATCAGTGAATTTATCTCAAGAGAGCACTATCAACATGTGTGATACATGACCTGATTTTGTCAAAGTATCTAAGCTCTTTCCCTTGTCTACTAAATCATAAGGCTTATGAGGAGCGTGAAGAGGTATACGTATTTATAGGAGGGAGGCTTAATCGCGAGAAGATAGAACAACTAACTTCTCGCAATTAACTTACAGACTGTTTTCTATATGTGCGGTATGTGTTTCGAGGTAAATACTTTTCAGCAACAAGTTAACAGCGTCCTGCCCAATAAATTGTGAAGAAAAGCCGGGAAGCACAGGATCAATATGGCATTCTGCCGCTGCCCGGAAGTGTGTGATCAAATCCAGCGGGTTCTCATTGCCCATGGCAATTCGGATGGTGGTTGGGGTAATGCCGGCATCTTCGAGCGCCTGTTCACTGAGTTCTGAATGTGACGTCAGCGCCGGGCAGAGAAGTAAGGTGTTGCTCTGGCCCAGGCTGACCATATGGCTGAAAGCCGGTTCCAGCGCATCAAAGAACCGGGTGAATGCTTCTTTGGGAATATTGGCCTGTTCAAAATCAATACTGAACAGTGGACTGGGTAATCCCAGGTATTGCTGTTCCTGGCAAAGCGCACGGTTGGGATTGCTGGCAATGGCGTTACTGTTTACCTGTATTGCCGGGTGAGAAGCGAGGAAGTCAGCAAATACCCGGGTATTGATGCATTTCCCCAGCATCCGGGACTCCAGGGTCTTCATGCCGTTATAGACATCAATGGCTTTGTCGGCATCCAGAAAACTGCCTTTTATATAGTAGACATCCCAGAACAGGCTCTGATCCCAGTTAAGCCCTTCAGCGGTATCGCCCTTTGGGATAAACATCCGGTGGTTTTTCCCAATCACGACGCCTGCGGTTGTACTGCCACTGCCCGAGATATCTTTTGTGTAACTGTGAATAAGGAAATCCGGTCGTTTATTCGCATCGCTGTGCTGTAGCGGTTTTTGCAGGAAAGGTGTCGCAAGCGTAGCGTCCAGCATCACGGTGTGGTTGTGCTGGTGGGCAAGGTGGCAGATGGCGGGAACATCCAGCACATAACCGTGGGGGTTGCATGGTGATTCAAGGTAGATACTGAGACTTTTCCCATGACTCAGTGCGTCAGCATATCGAGCCCGGGTCTCTTCAAGTACCTGCTGGAAATCGTCGTGGGTATACCCGTCGAACCAGACCAGTTCTATTGCCAGCCGATCCGTTCGGGCAAAGTAATCATGCAGTAGCTGGTGGGTGCCACCATAAACATTGCGCGAAACGATAAGAATATCACCATGACGCAGCTGATTACTGAGCAGTGCATCAATTGCGGCCATACCACTGTTGAAGTTCCAGGCTAGGTACTCACCGGCAAGCGGACCAGTCTCAAGATCAACCATGCTGTTGGCTAATGCCATTGAGGTCGGATTCAGCAGGCGGGTATAAATCGGATGAGTGCTCTCCCGGCCATGGAATGCATCGTCCACCCATTCAGTACAGGCATATAAATAGGTGGCCGTTCTCACGACGGCAGGTGTCGCAGAGAACAGGGCGCTGACATTGCAAAACAGTGGGTGCTCACCTTTAACCGAGCGGCTTTTATCAGAAAAGGAGAGCGCCTGGTAATCCCCTTTCATGGACGGCTGTAACGTATCAATCAGTTTGGCCAGCTGGAAGCAGAGAAACTTCTTGGCATTGAAGTAGCTGACCCGGTCATTGTGCGACAGGGTGCCGAGCAGGCTGAAAGTAGTGCTTAGCAATTCATCAATACTATGGCCGGAGCGATAGAGGTTGGCCGTAACGGCTTCAAGTTTTTCCCCCATGGCTGAAGCCGGGTCTATGCCAAAATGCTGAAGCTGCTCATGGGTTAATTCGTCAATTGAAGCTGCAGAGGAAGTTTTTCTTCGGGGTGAAAGACGTCGTGCTGACGCCAGCGGATCCATGCTCATGGTTGAATTCCTTCTTTGTCCCTTATCAACTACTTTATCCCTGTCGCTTTGCTTCAGGCAAATCCGTATGTGTTACTTCAGTTCCTCTGATGAATAGTCCCCTGAAGATTGTCTGACGGGACGAGTTTTGACGTTCAGTCAAACGATGCATTGGGTGCGGGTCTTCATCGTTCTGTCCCTATGGCGTTTTTACGGCAGCGCGTCGAAAGACGTTATATCAAGTCCTTTTCAGCTGAGAGTTTCATCAATGACCTATTCGAAGGAGTTTGTCGGAGAGTTTATTGGCACATTTATCATCGTTTTTCTGGGTTGCGGCTCAGTGGCGGTAACCGTTCTGTTTTCTGCCCATGTGGGGCTTTTCCAGGTGGCGATCATCTGGGGGTTGGCAGTGACGCTTGCCATTTATGCGACACGCAGACTTTCCTGTGCACACCTTAATCCCGCGGTCAGTATTGCCATGGTTGTCAGTCGAAGGATGCCTGTGGCTTTGCTTCCCTGGTATCTTGGGGCCCAGTTTGCGGGGGCACTGGTCGCGGCAATGTTTCTGTATTTATTGTTTTCCAGTTCCATCATCCAGTTTGAGGCTGTCCATGAGATCGTGCGTGGTACCGAAGCATCGGTCGCAAGCGCCATGATATTTGGAGAGTTTTATCCCAACCCTATGGCAGGGAAGGTGGCATCGGTATCCACCATCAATGCTTTATTTGCCGAAGGCATGGGAACATTCGCCCTTGTTTTTATGATTCTTGCCTTGACGGAAGGCTGTAATACGGGAAGGCCTGACAAGACGCTGGCTCCCTTTTTTATCGGCCTGACGGTTACAGCCATTATCTCGATTCTCGGACCACTGACACAGGCGGGACTTAACCCGGCAAGAGACCTTTCACCCCGGCTGCTGAGCATGCTCAGTGGTTGGGGAAAGGCCGCGCTTCCCGATGATCATTTTGGGTTTCTGACTGTTTATGTTGCAGGGCCTGTTATTGGTGGTGTTTTAGCGGGGTTGCTGTTTACAGGTGTGGTGGAGCCTTTGATGAATAGCGCCGGTGGCCACTATTGTGGTGAGGACAGACAAAGTGCGCTTGATGATGACCATGACGCAAACCGGACTCGTCGTCATGAAGTCCCATGACTGTCATGGTGCATTGCTAAAAGCGTGTTAAATATCAAATTCCATGCGACTTTGCCGGTGTTCAAGAGTGCGTTAACTACGTGCTTTATTGATCTGTATACACAAAGTGGTTTTTTTTCGTGATAGAGTGGCCTTCTCTTTTTGTCAGTATCCGGAAATGCGTAAATGGTTGACCAACCGGAAAATAAAGACGATTCGGTCGTCGATGTCATGCTGCCAGTAGACGAGCATGTCGAAGAAGTGGCGGAAGACGGACAACAGGTCCGCCGCAAAGGGATTTATCTTCTCCCCAACCTGTTCACGACAGGTGCACTGTTCTGTGGTTTTTATGCCGTTGTCAGTGCGATGTCCGGCGCGTTCAGCGCTGCCGCTATTGCCATCTTTGTCGCCATGATCCTGGATGGGCTGGACGGCCGCGTCGCACGTCTGATCAATGCCCAGAGCAAGTTTGGCGCAGAGTACGACAGCCTCTCTGATATGGTGTCCTTCGGTGTGGCGCCGGCGTTGGTATCCTTCAGCTGGGCGCTTCAGGAGCTGGGCAAGTTTGGCTGGATGGTCGCGTTTATCTATGCCGCCTGCGCCGCCCTGCGACTGGCTCGCTTCAATACCCAGGTTGAAACCGCAGACAAGCGATTCTTTACCGGGTTGCCCAGTCCGTCAGCCGCTGCGGTGGTTGCGGGTATGGTTTGGGCCTTCAGTGATTATGGTGTTGATGGCTCCAATGTGGCGATTGCCGTGTTGGCTGCGCTGATCACTGGTCTGTCCGGCATCATGATGATCAGTAACTTCCGTTATAACAGCTTCAAGCAGCTGGATTTCAAAGGACGTGTGCCGTTCTTCTTTATCCTGGTTGTGGTGCTGTGCTTCGCGGTGGTCTTTACTGATCCGCCCCGTGTATTGTTGTTTATCTTCCTGGCTTACGCCTGCTCTGGTCCGATTATGTCTGTCATGAACATTGGTGGCTTTGGGGCGAAGAAGGAAGAGCCTAACCACTAAGGAAATTTGGATTAACTGAATCCAAAAGGCATAAAAAAGCGTTATTGTTTAAAGCAATAACGCTTTTTTTCGTTAGGGGGCAAGAATAATGCTGATCAGGAAGCCTGAGTCCATTGCCAGCAGCGAGATTACACCGGAGTCGATATACGCTGATCGGCGGTCATTTATCAGGAAAGCCGGACAACTCGCCTTATTAACAATGGGCGGAGGTTTGCTGACAGCCTGTGATGCGTCAGAGCCGTCGACCCAAAAACCTTCACAACCGCCATCGCCTTCTGACCCTTCAAATTATCAGGGTATTCGTGATTATCCTGCGCCAGACTGGTTACGGGAAAAGGTATCAGGTTATCAATCTTCCGATTTTATGACGGACGAAGCTCTGACGCCGTATACTGATGTCGCTCGCTATAACAACTTTTACGAATTCGGAACAGGTAAGGAAGATCCCGCCAAATATGCCGGTGAATTTAAAACTGATCCCTGGTCTGTTGTCATAGAAGGTGAGGTTGAAAAGCCTGGCCGGTACACGCTGGAAGATATTCTCAAACCCTTGACGATGGAGGAACGGATATACCGGCTCCGTTGTGTGGAAGCCTGGTCCATGGTGATTCCCTGGGTGGGATTCCCACTGGGAAAACTGCTGCAACGATTTAATCCAACTTCCCGGGCCAAGTTTGTTGAGTTCACAACACTGCATGATCCTGATCAGATGCCCGGTCAAAAATCCGCATTCAGCTATATCCAGTGGCCTTATGTGGAAGGGCTTCGCATGGATGAAGCCATGCATCCGTTGACATTGCTGGCTGTTGGTTTGTATGGAAAAACATTGCCTCCTCAGAATGGTGCGCCATTGCGGCTGGTGATTCCCTGGAAGTATGGCTTTAAAAGTATCAAGTCGATTGTGAAGATACGGCTGCTGGAAACCCAACCTAAAACCTCCTGGCAGTCTATCGCCCCAAGTGAATATGGATTCTATGCGAATGTGAATCCGGCCGTGGATCATCCTCGCTGGAGTCAGGCGAATGAGCGGCGTTTGCCAACATCGCTGTTTAACCCAAACCGTATTGCGACCCAGATGTTCAACGGTTATGCCGAAGAGGTTGCGCACCTGTATCAGGGTATGGATCTGAAAAGGAGTTTCTGATGACAGTAAAAAGCTGGGTCACTGTCAGCAAGATTCCCGTGTTTCTTTTATGTCTCTGGCCGTTAGGCTGGGTGATAACCGCAGCCTATCAAAATACGCTTGGTCCTGACCCGGCCAAAGCAATTGTGCTCTTTTTGGGTATTTGGGCATTACGTTTTCTGTGTATAACGTTGGCGGTCACACCGCTAAAGCGTCTATTGCAGTTTGCACAATTGCTTCGATTCCGGCGTATGTTGGGTTTGTATGCGCTGTTTTATGCCGCATTGCACGTTGCAGCTTATTTCTTCTTCCTGCTAAATCTTGATGTGGCTGAGCTTTATCAAGATTTATTCAAACGACCTTATATTCTGGTTGGCGCAATAGCACTGCTTCTGTTGATTGCATTGGGGGTGACATCCCCTCGTGCGGTTATGAAACGTATGGGTAAAAATTGGCAAAAGCTCCACAGGATGATTTACGTTTCTGTGCTTTTAGTTCTGCTGCACTATTTATGGTTATCCAAGAGTGGATACGGCGAGCCAATGCTCTATGTGGTCATTGTCGTAGCATTACTTGGTTACCGTTTAGTTCCTCATGTGAAACCCTTAATTAGAGCATTCGCTTTTAACCGGGTTGTGGATAAAGACGGTTGACACTGCAAGTCTGATCCCTATAATGCGCCTCCTGTTGCGGTCAGCTTCTTAGCGACCCGGTCGTCAAACGCAGGATTATCCACAGGATGAAACGAGCGATTGACACAAGGCCGAAACGCTGTAGAATGCGCCGCCTGTCAACGAGCTTCGCTCTCCGGTTTCACCGGTTGAAACAACGCTCTTGACACTGAAGTCCGCCGGAGTAGAATGGCGGCCTCGCTGAAACGGACAAGGTTCTCAACGCAGTCCGAAACATTTTCAGCGATA
>NZ_BAAJPA010000027.1:0-29560 GCF_057552235.1 Kistimonas ophiarachnellae
TAGGTGTATACAGTTAGGAGCAATATTTAACCCACTTGTCATCACCCTGTTTTTTGAAATGACATTTTCTCAAAGAAAGAACTGCTGGCTGGGTTGAAGCATACGACCTTAAACCCCGGTAGTGAGTTGCACCAGTTCTATGATGTTTTCCTAAGGGTCTTGTAGCCGCTTCTATTATCGTACGGATTTGATCTGGAAATTGAGAAATATATTGGCTTGAAAAGTGCCGAGTATCTTCTGTCACTTCCTGAACCTCTCTTTCCAGTTTATCTGCATACACTTGTCCAAGATAAAAACGGGAGATTATCTTCAATGGGGGCATGATTCTTTCTTTATGTTCAGGCAAGGACGGCATTAGCAGTGTTTGTTTTGAGAAAGACGCATAAAGGCTAAAAACACCCTCCAATGCTTCTGTACCATAACCCCTTCTACAAAAAGGCTGGGAAATGTGTCTGTCAATTTCCGATAACCCGTGATCATCAATTTTCGACGTCTGGAGCATGCCTATACATTGATTAGCTTCTCTTAAAAACCAGATTCGGGTAAAAAAATCTCCTCCTTGTAACGTTATCGTCAGAAGACTTTTAATGATGTCGTCGGGTGTGTTTTCCGGTATATCCAGTACGGTCCAGTGACTTTTTTTTGATGATAATTCTGCATTCAGACGTTTTACTAATGCGCACTCCTCATCTGTTAGTTGAGGATGTGTTAATTTTAAGCGAGGCGTTAAAATTGTTGCTGTATGACGATATAAATCTTTCCAGTCCATATACGATAAAACATCTTTATTAATCCCGCCTTGTGTTGCCTTCCCCTCTGTTTCAGATACTGTTTTCTCATAAGCCTTTACTTGTTCAGGCTCATCATGGTCTGCCAGGCTACAGGCTTTAAGCGACTTTTCTACGTTGGAAATATCCATATTCATACGTCCTGAAGAGTTATCATCAGCCGGGTTAACTTTCCACAGCGACTGTGTGCAACTCAGAATGAGCTGGATTCCCCGGAACCCGCTCCTCAATAGTGTATTTCTTTTGAATGGCTGTGTGTAAAAAGTATCAATTTAAGTGTTAACAACCAGGCAAGCACACCTGACACCTTGCTACTCAAGTGGCTAGATTGACCGACGACTGAATACCTGAAAAAAAGCCGGGGGCACTGCCGTGGGATGACCAGCCGTTGCTCCAGCGTTAGTCGCTAAAACCTGATCTTACAGACACACCCTGAGAGATAGCCCACTGTCCCATCAAGCCTGAACTCACCCATTTTCAGTAAAAACCCATAGGATGCTCCCTAGCATAACCGGAAGGTTGCTTATGATGATGTCTTCCTGACTGTCGATTTGATCCAAAACAACAAAGTCTCGGATTTTCCTGCAGCGGTCGCACCAAACCCTTATGATCCCGCTGTTTCAGGTATGTTTGCGCCTCAGCTTTTACGCCATTGACACCCTTGGTGAACAGGATGATGTCGTATCCGGGCCTGGTATCACCGCCGCCACTGGTATGGTGGCAGGAGAGGTCACTGATGCAGGCATCAGTGGAAAACGACCACAGACCGGCATCGCGAAACTCGGCTTCACAGGCTTCATCCAGTGACCTTCCTTCCCGGAACGGGAAGATTTCATCACGAAGCCAACGCCAGGCGGTGTCCGGTGAAAACGCACCGGCACGCGGTGATATGGCTCGTAATTCTTCCTTGCGCTGGCGTCCAGATTGCCATGCTTATGACGGTCGTTAGACAGCACAATGGGTATCATTTGTCGGGAATTTCCGGGGCAAGGCTTTTTGGCGCAGCGCATGAAAACGCTGGGTCTGAATGGCCAGGGATGGGAGAGGGGTACTGAAGGGAAAAGAATCAAGATGACGGATGTCATTTTCTGCCCTGTGTTCTGTTTTTCTGTTTTTTCTGGTTGGGCTTTTCTTTGGTGTGGGTGCGTTGGTGCCGGTTCAGGTTGTCTATACGGGCAAAGGTTTTGTCACACTGAGCGCACTTCTTGAGATTTACACCGTGCGCCTTGCCTTGATGCCGGGCCAGGTAGTCACTCCGGGCAAAGGCGTCGCCACACATATTGCACGTATATTTATTTATGCCGTGCGCCTTGCCTTGATGCTGGGTCAGGCCTTTGTTCAGGGCAAAGGTGGCGTCACAGAGCTTGCACCGATAGTTCTTTATGTTGTGCTCGGAGCCTCTATGAAGGGTCAGGCTGGTATTATTATTAAAGGAGAGGGGACACAGATCGCACTTATAGAACTTATCGCCGCGGTGGCAGAATTGGTGCCGGGTCAGGTGGAATTTACGGAAAAAGATTTTGTCACACTTATCGCAATTATAGGTATTTATGCCGTGCACCCTGCCTTGATGCCAGGTCAGGGAGTCTCTTATGGCAAAGGCTTCGCCACAGCACTTGCACCGATAGTTCTTTATGCCGTGCGCCTTGCCTTGATGCCAGGTCAGGTCGCGGTTCATGGCAAAGGTGGCGTCGCAATACTTGCACCGATAGTTCTTTATGCCGTGCGCCTTGCCTTGATGCCGGGTCAGGCTGTGATCATAACGAAAGGATAGGTGACACAGCTCACACTTATAGGGTTTATCGCCGGTGTGTGTGCGTTGGTGCCGGGTCAGGCTATTTTTCGCGGTAAAGACGGCTTTGCACCGATTGCACTTAAAGGGCTTTTCGCTGCTGTGGCAGTGTTGGTGCTGGGTTAGGTCGGCTTTAAGAGCAAAGGCGGCTGGACACTGATTGCACTTAAAGGGCTTCTCGCTGCTGTGGCAGCGTCGTTTGTGCAGGCTCAGGTAGGCTTTAAGAGCAAAGGCGGCTTGACACTGATCGCACGTATGGGTTTTTTCTTTTTTCTGTACCACTTCAGGCGAGTGGCTAGTATCAGGACTTTGGCTCTTCTCAGGATTATTTTTGCCAACGCCTGCATCGTCCTCGGACAAATCGTATTCCTGGCGCGACATTTCCCAATACTTTTTACCGTAATCAAGCCACAGCGTCTCCCCTTGTTTGATCTCAGCGATTGAAACGACCAGCACCAGCCATCGCCCCGAATCCCAGTGTTCAATGAACGTCAGGTTAGGCTGTCGTTTCGAGGTCGGTTGTTTCGAGGTCGGTTGTTTCGGGGACTGCTCTTTATAGGCTGTGTTGGCGTTGATAAGGGTTGTGATATTGCCACAATCATACCCTGACAGGAATATTCCCCCGGGTAGATTGATGGAATAACAGTCAATCACATGCCGGGGAGCACCCAGCGCCATGGCACCCTCCTCATACTGTCTATCTGTCTTGAGTCTACCGGCATAATGCCCCATTAATCTCCACGGATGGATATCACAGGCGGCAATCACGCCTCTCTGTCCTTTCAGGTCCGGCTCCTCAGACCCGTCACAGAACTTCTCTTCCATACGCTGATCAAGGTATTCGGCCCTCTTGTCATCGTTCAGTGTTTTGTAGTTCTTGATCTCGTCGTTTATCCTGCCTCTGACCCATCGCGGCACACGGGTGTGCTTCCAATAGGTCAAAGGTCTAGGCGCCGACTCTTCCTGTTTCACTTCGTTACCTTGCAGCCAAAGTGGTGCCTTGTTATCCCATTTATGCTGCTTCAGGGTTCGGGTATGTGTGACGCTTTCGACCTTCACGATAATCGCTTCACCCCCGTTATCCGGGCTGGAAGCTGATGGGCTGGCCTGAGGGATTGTTTTGGGAAAGAGTGGGTGTACCATATTGCGTTTCTCAATAACTACCGGCTTATTCTGTCTGACTCCCGGCAGCAATCGATTTTCAGTTTTAACCGATTACGTAGACAATGGTTATTACGAATAATTCCTCCCTGAATCACTTTCAATCAGTAAACGCTTGGGGAACCCCACCCGGCACCCATTGTACGAGCGATTGACCTGTCAGTTATGTTTTTTCACAACAAGGAGGATCATGGTCTGAGAGATTATTTGATCAATATTTTTTTTATGCATCCTCCCTGTCGGCCGGTCAGGATAACCCGCATCCGGCCAGTTGAACTGCCCTTTTTCCAGACGCCGGTAGTAACCAAAGGCCTTGATAGAGAGACTATGTTTACGGGCGTAATCGGCCTGCGACAAACCGCTCTTGCGCCAAGCCACTATGTGCGAGAACCAGAAATCACGTTTGGCGGGCATATAACCTCCAGACTGAGCCGGTCCCTGCATCCGATCAGCCCGGAGTTCCGTTTTTTTTTTCGTTGTTCGGTGTTCTTGCAAGAACGGCAGGCCTGCGGACAGAGAAACGAATGACCAGGCCTCAACGCACCACAAGCGCACAGTTTGTTAAAATGTTGACCAAAACCGGGCTGAAGGGCCTGAGAAGTCCCGCCTCTTCCAGTTGCAGGTCATGTATGAGTAGTTGCGCTAAATAAGGTTCGAGTTCCTGATCGGCAGGGCCGTAAAACTCAAACATCAAGGCTTCTACTATATTCCTTCGTTTGTCTTTAAGTGCCCTGTTATCATCCAGGGCAAGTACCCTGATACTCTCCCTCGCCCGGTCAGTCGTTCCTGTTACCCGGCCAGACATATAAAAGCGCAACTCTGTTTCACATTCATCCATCAATGGGGTGAGAGGCAATGCTTGTGAGCCATGGGCGTTATCACACTGATGTGGCCTGGTGCAGGACGCCACCATGTTTGTGAAGTCAAGCTGACGACCAGGATTTCGATCCCTGGCCTCAACATGCTCATTCATGCTGTTGCTGGTATCAATACGATCACAACAATAGGCGCAAAGACCATATTGTTCTTGTATATTGGCGTTCTTGATTGCAGCCCGTACATCTTGATCCAGGTCGCTATAGTTTTTTCCCTGGTTGCGGCGCTTCCATCGGGTGAATCGTTCCGGCTCCTGACCCTTAACGATTTTTCTCACGACGTAATTCCAGCTTTCTGATTAACAGGTCAGCTTTTGTCAGCTCAATGTTGCTTTTTGGCAAAACCTGCTTCAAGGATTCAAACTGTTGTTTGGCCTTTCCCAGGTCACCGTCCTGAACAGCATCAAGCAAATCATCAAGCTGTTTTTGCACAGCTTCATTACGATAGGCGCTGTCCATGCCTTGTGCCAGTGTCTGGTTCGCATCCAGTCCGTAGAGGCTTTCCATTGTTTTAAGACCATTGTCGTCAAGTGCATAACAGAGCACGTTCTGCACGCTATTGATGACCAGCGGCGAATGCGTGGTTACAACAAACTGACAATTTGGAAAGGTCTTTGTCAGGCGCTCAAGCAGCGATGACTGCCATTTAGGATGAAGATGAAGATCGACTTCATCGATCAGGATGATACCATCGCCGGTCAAAGGGTTGGTTAAACTAGGGTTCATCATGGCAAGGCGACGGGCAATGTCACCCACCAGTGCCATCAGGGATTTTTCACCCTGTGACAGTTGCGCCACGTTCAGTGTTTCGCCCTCTTTGTCGATGGCCATGTGTAATCGGGGCTTACGTTTGATACGCAGCCCGGAAAAGCCGGGCATAAATTCACTGATTGCGGTTCTGACAGCCGTCAGCTGACGATCCCTGGCTGACGCCTGGAATTTGGCAAGTTTTTCCCAAAAGGGGTCATTGCTGTCATTATCTAACGACTGTAGCAACCTGTCATAAACCTCCTGGGGAATGCCTGACTCATTCTCGACATCTTCCCTTTCCCGAAACCATTCAAAGAACCGCCTGAAATCGACACCTTGATTCAGTGAATTATCATAGCCATCAAGCTGTGTGAACGTGTGCTTTGTGCGAACTTGCAGTGGTATATCAAGAACCACACGTTCTACAGGATAAAACGCTATGAGAGGCAGTGCGGTTTTATCATCCTGTGACAGAAGGGTTCTGTAGTGATCAGCCAGCCTTGAAACGTCAGTCAGCTGTGTAGAACCATTCGCTTTTTTGCCTTTCCGTGCTTTCACTAACGACCAGTGAAACAAGGCCTCTGCTTCATCCCCATTGGGGGAGATCTTTTGACCGCAGTCATCCATCAGTTCCAGGTCAATGGAAGCCCAGTTTGTCCCATTTTTGATGATGTCTTCCTGAATGGGGCTACCATTGCCTTTCTCACTGCGAATGCGTGCGACAAGCCAGCTGAGGGATGTCGCCAGGCTTTTCAGGAGAGAGGTTTTTCCGGCGCCATTATTACCCAGTAAAACGGTTATGTTCGAGGTATGCTCCCCGGTAGGAGCCAATGGCACGTCAATGGCAGGGAAGCGACCGACATTGGTTATCTGAAACCTTTTAATTTCCATGTTAGCTGGCTCATGGCTCCTGACTGTCTGATTTAAACAGACTTCCAATCTTACTCTCAGAGAAACAGGTTTGCTTCAGGGATGACCGTATGAGTTTAGTATTCCCCAGTTATACAATGCATTTCTCTGCGCCTTTTGATTCTGTTTTATCGTCATAGTTCCGTTTTGGATTCTGTAAGCGTGTATTCTGCAAAGTGAAGCATGTGGCAGAAGAAAGAGGGGGAAAAGGTTTAGACCGCTCTCTTTCAAAGCTTAGAGAGCGGTACTGCATGATTAATGGATAAACCCCGGGTTCAAAAAATGCTCCCGTTTATGGTTTATCCGAAAAATCAGGCGATCTCCACCAGGTTACCCTTAGTCTCCAGCCATGACTTCCGATCCGACGCCCTTTTCTTAGCCAGCATCATATCCATGATCTGCCGGGTCATGAACATATCCTCGTTGGTCAGCTGCACCAGGCGACGTGTGTCCTGCGACATAGTGGTCTCACGCAGCTGCAGCGGATTCATCTCGCCCAGACCCTTGAAGCGCTGCACGTTGATCTTGCCCCGTTTCTTCTCGGCCTTCAGGCGCTCCAGCACCCCTTCCTTTTCCGCATCATCCAGCGCGTAAAACACTTCCTTGCCAATATCGATCCGGTACAGCGGCGGCATGGCCACGTAGATATGGCCCTTGTCGACCAGCGGACGGAAATGCTGCAGGAACAACGCGCAGAGCAGGGTGGCAATATGCAGGCCGTCAGAGTCCGCATCGGCGAGGATGCAGATCTTGCCATAGCGCAGGCCGCTGATGTCGTCGGAACCCGGGTCAACGCCCAGTGCCACAGAAATGTCGTGTATTTCCTGGGAGGAGAGCACTTCGCTGGAATCCACTTCCCAGGTGTTCAGGATCTTGCCGCGCAGGGGCATGATGGCCTGGTATTCCCGGTCGCGGGCCTGCTTGGCGGAGCCGCCCGCCGAGTCCCCTTCCACCAGGAACAGTTCGGTACGGGAAACATCCTGGCTGGAACAGTCCGCCAGCTTGCCGGGCAATGCCGGGCCCTGGGTGACTTTCTTCCGTGCCACTTTCTTCGCTTTGCGCATCCGGCGCTGGGCGTTGCTGATGCACAGTTCCGCCAGCAGTTCGGCCAGGTCGGTGTGCTGGTTCAGCCAGAGGCTGAAGGCGTCCTTCACCGCGCCGGACACAAATGCAGCGCATTCCCGGGAGGAGAGGCGTTCCTTGGTCTGGCCAGAGAACTGCGGGTCGGCCAGCTTGGCGGAGAGCACGTAGCTGCACCGTTCCCAGATGTCGTCCGGCGAGAGCTTCACGCCCCGGGGCAGCAGGCTGCGGTATTCGCAGAATTCCCGCATCGCTTCCAGCAGGCCGGTGCGCAGGCCGTTGACGTGGGTGCCGCCCTGGGCGGTGGGAATCAGGTTGACGTAGGATTCGGTGGTCAGTTCACCGCCTTCCGGCAGCCAGACCACGGCCCAGTCCACGGCTTCGGTTTCGCCGGTCAGGTTACCGGTGAACGGGTGCAGGGGCAGCAGTTCGTAACCTTCGCAGGCGGCCTTCAGGTAATCGACCAGGCCGTCTTCGTAGTGCCAGGTGGTGGCGTCACCGGCGATCAGGTCCTTGAATTCCACCTTCAGGCCGGGGCAGAGCACCGCCTTGGCGCGCAGTACATGCTTGAGCTTGCTGACGGAGAATTTGGGGGAATCAAAATACCCGGCGTCCGGCCAGAAGCGAACCGTGGTGCCGGTGTTGCGCTTGCCGCAGGTGTCGATGATTTCCAGCTCGGTGCGCTTGTGGCCGTCGGCAAAGCCGATGGTGTACACCTGCCCGCCGCGGCGGATGGTGATGTCGAGCTGCGTGGACAGCGCGTTCACAACAGAGACGCCCACACCGTGCAGGCCGCCGGAGAACTGGTAGTTCTTGTTGGAGAACTTGCCGCCGGCATGCAGGCGGGTGAGGATCAGTTCCACGCCGGACACCTGGTGCAACGGGTGGATATCCACCGGCATGCCGCGGCCGTTGTCGGTCACTTCCAGCGACTGGTCCGGATGCAGGATCACGGTAATCTCACTGGCGTGCCCCGCCAGCGCTTCATCGACACTGTTGTCGATCACTTCCTGGGCGAGGTGGTTGGGCCGGGTGGTGTCCGTATACATGCCCGGGCGCTTGCGCACCGGGTCAAGCCCGCTCAGAACCTCAATGGATTCCGCTGTGTAATCGTTACGCATGGTTTCCCTGTACCGAAGTCAAACCTGTAATGCCTGCCGACCGGTGTGATGTGGGTCGGTTACTGCAAAATATCACAGTCTATCAAAAAGGGGCGCGTGGGGTTATCCCCTGTCTGTGACAAGGTTATTGGGTTGCTGTGTCAATGTGTTAGACCGGTTTTACATTGAAACCCTGCACTACCCATTTTTAGCCATAACAACATTGTAATGGGGGTAAACGAATGGAGGGATTTGTTGTCTAAAACGCCTGATACTAAAAGTTAATGTTTAACGGGAAACCTTATGGCCTCACCTCCGGGCAGTCCGGGGAGCGACACAGACAGTTTTGTGTCGGCCAGGTCACAGTTAATAACTGGTGATCAACCCAAAAGCTGTTTTCAACGTTTCGTCAAGGTTATTGATAGCTGCATAGACTGTTTCGTTAACGCAATCGTGACAGTCTATAACTGTGTCCTTGGCTTGGTCATTTTCTGTGTGCTTAGTTGTCGATCGATTGAGCCTGTGCCTGCCGATCAACTCTATATGCAAGGCTCAGATGCCGAAAGTCTGGAGGGCTCAGAAAGTGAATATGAATATACTGAAGACGATGAATCCGAGCAGGAAGCAGTGTTTTTCGAACCTATGCCTGGCCTGGGGACGCGCGCTGTTGGCCGACTAAAGGGATGGTGGAATTGGATTACTCGAAAGCAAGCGCCTGATGAACCTGACCTACCTGATGGAGAAGCACCTGTATCAGGGGATGAACAGCCCTCAACATCAACGCCGCCTCGACGCAGGCGAAGGCGCCTTCTACCAAGGGAGCCTGCGCGTTTGAAACACTTGTACCCGCAACAATACTGGGATGATCAGATGGGACCGGTGATGGTTCGTGGTGATGATTATGATGAATCAAGAAAAGAGCCAAAAATACCGTCGGCATCCCCTGTTTTCAAGCTTGAAGGTGTTCAGCTGTTTTATACAGGTGATAATCCGGTTTATTTTGTCACGGAGTATGAGCAAAGTCTGACGGCTCAGATATTTAAGGATGAGGCTCGGCGAAATGTTGCTGATAAAGAGCAGCGTGAATTGTTTGTCGTCAGTTTTTCTCTCTATCGGGCAGCTTATTATACATTGTCTATCACCTTCTCTGCTTCCTGTGAAGAGATTCAGGCGTTGAGAGGCACACCTTTTGGCAACTTATGGGAGCCGTTTAAAGCAGAGGGAGACGAGGGAGATGAATTTAGAAACAATCGCTTTAAGGTCATACCCAAAATGGCGGCTAAGCCAGGTGCATCATGGTTACTCACTGTTCCCCTGAGTAGGGCAAAGGTTCCAGCTATTACCGCTCGTAAACTCAATCAATTCTATAGGGTTGAAGATAAATGCCTGGAAATTTGTTTGGATGCAAGTAGTGGCTTCATTGGTAGCATTGCTCAACAGGTTATGGACATGTCAACGGATATGGATGAAGTGGGTTTGAATTTTGTCATTGAAGGTAAACCGCAGGGGGATGAGCAGCCCAGGCAATTACCAGAGCGGGTTGCCGCTGCAGTCAGGCTCAAAACCCCTGACCTGAGCAAAGCCAGAAAACTGGATATTGAGAAAAAAAGAGTGTTGCCTGAGCCTCAACAGACTGAAATGACTGCGGATGTCGATGAGCCCGAAAGGGAAATGCCTGAAGAGGACGCGCCCGTCACAGGTTGAGGATTCTGCGGTAAACAGCCCAAAATCCTAACCCGACAGCATCCTTTATCTGTGTCATAAGGGGGGCTTGCTGATCCTGGTTGCCTGGTGGAGCGGGTTCGTCTTCCGTGGCTGTCGCCGGTTCAGCATCTGCTGCATCCAGATCAATAAAGTCATCCTCACCGCGGAGGGGAATATTTTCCATTTCTATCCCACAGAGGGGAATTTCGGATTTATCTACTTCAAGAATCCAGCTCAATTGAACGTTGCAGTATGGTGCGTCACTCAGCAGAGTAGCAACATACCGGCTTGGATCATACATACGCGAGCGCCCCGGTATGGCGGTTGAAACATCCATGAGCACTTCCAGGTACTGATTGTCGCTGCCACAGAAGTAGTCTTGCCGGGTTACGCCGCAGGCACTGAACAGGGGTCTTGAAAAACGGTTGATGCCAAAAGCATACACTCTTGTTGTATTGCTGGTTTCCCGCTGGTAAGCCGGTACGTAAGCAAAGGTTTTTAGTCGTTTATCCCTGGCGTCCTTGTCATAGTGCATCACGAAATCATAGAGCACTTCAGCACATTGCTGTTTGCTGAACAGGTCGTCATTTTCCGTATTTTCATTGATAGCCGCTGATGCATAGTGGTCTTTTAAATCTCTGAAACTACGCTCGTTTGAAAAACAGGCAACAAAAGAGCGGTAATACGGTGAGTCTTGATAAGGGGGAAGAATATACTGGATAAATATATTGGATCCATTTTCATCTAATAATGACCGGAATGTAGCACGTTGTGTTTCAAGGATGTTGTTGAACTTTTCCTTGTATCTGGATTTGAATAAAAAGGTTTTGCTGAGTGTATACAGTGTTTCCGCACGAGGGACTTTCGTACTTTTGTTTCCTCTTATGTAATTTTTTCCCCTGACCGTCATGGGTTTCGTGCCTGCAGGAAGCTGCCTTGCATAGTGCCTTTCCGCGTCAAATTCAGGGTGTGCTATCCCCGAGGGAATTAACGCTTCCTGAGGCAGCTCGGGTGAAGCAGGAGCGACAGGCTCCTCGCGGGGCTTCCTGCAACAGATTGATCGCTGGCAGAGCTTTTTGCAGAGCATAGCGAAGGCAAAACCGCAGAATTTCAGATACATGACCAGTTTCCAGCACACGCGCCGTACCTTCCGGCAGAATGTGTCAGTATTACTGTCTACGTTGTCAGGGAGGTCTGATGGTTGTACAGCTGCGCCGACATCAACAGGGGGAGGGTCAGTCATCGTTAAGGCGCTACCAGTTGGCTGCTCAAGAGGGACGGGGGATTGTGGTAGCACGCGTTGAAACCTGACTGTTAGTTAATTTGAACTCAATGTTAGATAACCTTGTGAGGCCAAAGTTCATGGCGTCAGTCGTTTTATTGCATGAATTTCCCCGGGAGCCGTAACGAATTATCAATCAGGGTTAACAAGGGCAATTTAGCGGGCAATGTCAGGAGGGAGATCTGGCTGGTTGCTGAAGATCAATTGGGAGGGTAGGCATGGAAAGCGGTGGACAATTTTGTTCTTTTAGCCAGGTGTTGACATCATCCAGATAGTTGTCGAAGTGTCTTTTGGGTCGATAGTGTTGGTAATCTTTGGTGTTTTGGATGTGGATAAGTGTGTACAGGCGTTGCATACCCTGCTCGTCGTTGCAATGTTTGGCCGCAAACAGGCTAATAAGCAGTGACTTGGTTAATACTTTTTCATCTATAGCTTTATTCATTGGATAGTGCACTGCCAGTTCAGCCAACTTCAGGAATGTACACATCAGGATATCTGACTGGTAGTAGGTGATGAACTCGTTGATGGTCTTAAAAGCACATTGCTTCCTGTGATCACTGATATCTTCCCTGAACTCTACGGGAAACCATTGCCAGCTCCAGCATTGAGTTTTCTCCTGGTTTGTTATGAGATCCTCAAAAGGGTCAGGCCTGTTTCTGGTGTGTCTTTCCTGGTAAATGTGCCATAACGTCGCACTCCAGTCATCGGGCTTTGTGTGGAGCAGACTTATTGATTCTGTACCGGAGTTTGGCTGACTCTGGTTGGTAGCTGGGGTAGCTGGGGTAGCTGGGGTAGCTGGGGTAGCTGGTGTAGCTGGTGTAGCTGGCTTGATGAGTGTTGTTTGTCGTGTATTGATGGGGCGCTGAGCTGGCGAGTGCTTCTGGTACTCGGGATGCTGGATCAGCAGTTGCCTGCATCTTTCCTTGCTTTGAAGCAGGCAACAGATTCTGCCAAGGGCAAAAAGACATCGACATAGGCTGGCCCGGCAACCGGTTGTCAGTGACCAGCTGTACAGTGATAGTGAGAGGCGCTCGTTAAATGTCATCAGTTAATTGTATTTCTCATTGCATGCAGTCCTGCATGTCATTGCCTTTGCTGTCTCGGTTAATTGAGTAACTTAAGGCATTAGAACATTGGTTTTGCAGGAAGTTGCAGGCTTTTTGGGGGGGAGTGCAGACTTTAGTCTAAAGGGGGGATATTCCTCCCTTTCTGATGAGTGGACGGTTTTTATCTGATCTTATCCAGTACCGCCCTGGCTACTGCTCCGGAGGAAGCCGGGTTTGGCACCGGTGTCGCCAAGCTGGTCATGAGAAGTGAGCACCATCAGAATGTTCATCGCGGAGTCTCCCGGGTAAAGGCGCGTTACAACCATTTATACATGACGAGTGCATCAACGTAACCCTCTGTGGGGTGGTTGAAAGCCCTGGGCAGGCAACCCACGGTTTCAAACCCGAGCTTCTGCCACAGCCGGACGGCGCCGGTATTGGTGGATGCCACAAAATTATATTGCATGGCTTTATAGCCCATTTCCCGGGCGACGGTCAGGGAATGTTCGCACATGGTCGTTGCCAGGCCGCGACCGCGGGCGGCAGACGACACCATGTAGCCGCAATTGCAGACATGGTCGCCGGGACCGGCCTGGTTGGTCTTGATGTAATAGGTGCCGAGGATAACGCCATGCTCTTCCACGACATAGGTTTGCCTGGGGACTTCCATCCAGAGTTTGAAAGCCTGTTCCCGGTTGGTATCGGTTGGGTAGGCGTAGGTATCACCCGCCTGTACCACTTCATGGAAAATCGGCCAGATGGCGTCGAAATCGTTGCGGTTTGCTTCCCTGATCTTCATGGTGATGGTGCTGTCTGCCTGAAGGGTTCTGTTTGATCAAATCAGGTGGCTCTTCCGGTTGTCAATGCAAAGGCCTAATCGGCACGCCCGCGAGCCGTGGCTGCCTGACTTGCCGCTTCATAATCGTAAGGCACTTTCACAAAGGCTGTACGCCAGCCAGCCGTTGTCTTTTCCACAATGGCATGTGTTTTTTTCCGGGATCTAGCCTTTCGGTTCTATCTTGGTAATGGTGCCCTGTGCGATAGCGACCAGGTGCTCCTTATCGTCCTTCTGTGCAAAGATCTCACATTGGCAAACAGCCTGTCGTTTACCGGAGGAGATGACCTTCGCTTTCGCGATCAGTTTGGAGCCAGTAGCGGGGCGGAGGTAATTGATCTTGTATTCTGATGTGACGCAGTTCATCAGCAATGATCCGCCGGCAAAAGTCAGGGCATTGTCTGCCAGGTAACTCAGTACGCCGCCGTGTACGAAACCGTGCTGCTGTTTGAAGTGATCCTGGACGTTCAGGGAGAGGGTAACGGTGCCCGGACCGAGTGCGTCCAGTTCGGTTTCCAGGAACCGGCTGAAGGGTTGGGTTTTCAGGATATTGCGACCAAACTCGGTGAAATCGTTCATTATTCTACCTCTTGGGAACGATCAGGCGGATGCCCGTGTACTGGACAGGATGAGACCGGCGCTGACAAACACACCGCCGGTAATTTTGTTGAAGAAACGGGCCCTGCCAGCCTGCATCAGCCAGCGGGACGACTTTGCACCCAGCCAGGCATACAGCAACAACCAGGACAGTTCGAGTACTGCAAAGGTGATGACAAACACCAGGTATTGCGAAACCAGTGGTTCAGATGTCGCAATGAATTGAGGAAACAGCGCTGTGAAAAAGACAATCGCCTTGGGATTGCTGGCGCCGACGATAAAACCACTCAGGAAAAGGCTTTTGGGGGAGCGTCGGGCACCGGGGGCCTCATCGGCGTTGATGTCGTAATTTTCCTGCGATGAGGTAAACGCCTTGATGCCCAGGTAAATCAGGTAGGCCGCACCGATCCACTTGATGGTATTGAACGCCAGCTCCGATGTGGCGACGAGTATGCCAAGACCGGTGAACGAAAGCGTCATAATCCCTGCGATGGCGGTCAGGCTGCCCAATGCCGTATGAATGGCGGATTTGAAACCGCCGGTTACCGAGGTGGTCAGGCATAACAGGACGCTGGGCCCCGGGGAAGCGGTCAGGACCAGGACGGCCAGTGTGTAGTAGAGCCAGGTGTCCAACGTCATTGCATACTCCTTAACATTGTTTGAGCGTCGTTTTCCCAGGCATCAATGACCCGGGAGGCGCGAAGCCTTTTCAGGCATATTCGGTATCAGGAGCAGGAAACGGTTGGGCAAATGTGAAAGCCGCGGGAGAGGCGCCTTTTGTTTGCAGGGTTTCCAGGGCGTCTTTGGCTGAGGTAATGGACGGTATGTGTCCTTTGGGAATCCACCACAGTGCCAGCGTGGGGCCGGCCATCTTTTCAAACCAGCTTTTTTTGTTTTTCAGGACGGTGAGGTGATCACCGGAATAAACATAGCGCTTCAGGGCATTGAGTGATTCCCAGACCGAGATATTGACGATAATGCGCTCATCATCAAAGACCTGCAGTGCTGTAGCGTCACCGTCGTCGGTTTGCAGGCGCCAGACAAACCCGGGACTGTTATCCGCCAGTGCATTGATGGCGTCGAGCTGGTCAACAAATCCTTGCATGACCGGGGTGTCCAGCGGCGCCCTGGCAGTGGCGATGTTGATCTGGGCGAGATGGTAAGAATCCGACATGCAACTCCTGATGTTCTTGTTGTGATGCATTGCAGTATTTCCTGCTGCAGGTCTCGCCAGGCAAGTCCTGTGCTGACGGTTTCAGGGTGACACAATCGCGGATTATTACATGATTGCTTTAATGATCAAGGCGTCGATGGGAATTTCCAGTTCATCAAACAGTTGCATGCCTTCATCGTAATAGCTGGAATCAACCTGCTGGAAACCGCTGGCCAGCAGAGAGGCCTTTATTTCATCCAGGGAACGGATATGGAAACCGTAACGGGTATAGGGAATGGCTTTTAGGCATTGGTCAGAGCGAACGCCGAAAACAGCGCGGCCACCGGGTTTGAGCCAGCTGGCGATCTTCCTGAACAAGGCATCCAGATCGTCGATGAAGTAGAGCACATTGACGGCCATCACACCGTCAACCGAATGCTCACTAACCGGTGCGGAAAAACTGTCGTCGGTGAAAATCGTGACAGGGCTGGCCCCCAGGCCCGAAAGGTTGTTCAGGGCCTGTTCCACCATTTCGACTGAGGGTTCAAGTGCAATATATTCACCGTTTTTTTCCAGGGCGCTAATGAGTGGCCGTGAAAGCAGGCCATTACCGGGGCCGATTTCAACAATGCGTTCCCCCGCGGTTGGCGCAAGAGCCTCAAGACTGCGTTCAGTGATAAACGCATTGGTTTCGTTCATCTTCCCGGCAATTGCCATGCCCTCTTCTCCGCTGGGGCAGGAGAGCTGAATGGCGAGTTGCTGGAGTTCCTGATTGTCCAATTGTGTGACCTGGTTAAGATTCTATGGTTTGGGCATGGTGGGAACGAGATGGTCTGAACGTGTCTTCAAGGTAACGGTCATCAGCCCTCCCAATGCTGAAAACAACATCTGACATTTGACCATACTGCGACCCATCAGTTCAAAATAAGCATTACGAACACAAAGAAAATAGAATGGAACTTCGGGTAGCTCTATTTTCATGCAGCAATGAATGTTTACCGGTGATTCGGCAGGAGACAGCATATTGGCGATGATCTGTTTCTGCTACTCACCTGTTTTTTTGTCATGCAGGTACTTCTCTTTCTATCTCTTCTTTTTTGTTTCGCTACCTGAGGGCTGTAATCATCAAGTCCGAGATTACGTGTTAATTTGCGGCAAACGTTCTTTTGTCTACATCAAGCGCCTGATAGCAATAGCGTGTAGTGACAGCCCGCTTTAACGCAACGCAAGAAACTACAACCGTTGTCCCTTTGCCGGTTTTGTGGGATGTTTTCTTTCCGGATTGATATTGTCGGCACATTGGTAGCAACGTTTTGCCACCTCATGGTGTCGATCTTCAGGCTTAATCGTGTCTTTTCGTTTCTTATAATCTTCCGAATCATACCAATCATCATCATAAAGATGGCCTATTGAGGATAGTACTGAAGCCAGTTGTACACGAAACCGTTTGGCACCCTCCTTCAACAGCACATCCAGATTATCAGAAGACAATAGTTTTTCTTCTGGATTATCAAGCCAATCATCCGGTAGGTGAGTAACCTGCCAGCCTTCTTTAGCAAGGTCCTTGACGGTATTTTCCAGGATGGCCAACGCTTTAGCCCGAAGTTCAGATTTTATTATTCTGACGGGTTTGTTCTGTTCCTTTGCCAGTTTTCTAAGTGAATAATAATCGTAAGCCTGCATGCGCAATACCCAGGCTTTCCATTGGTTATTATTCGCTTTCAGCACTGAATTGGTCTGTGTCGCTAAAAAAGTATCAAGAGCTTGAATGACTTCCTCATAATTACTCTTGAAATAGTAAAGCTGACTGATCATACGGTGCAGTTTGACGCGCTCCTCCTTGGTTTTCGTCATTACACCTTCGACATCACTCTCCTCAAACATTGACGGTACAGAAAAGGCGCTCGCTTCCGGCGTTGGTTCGGACTGCCGGGTAAGCATCTGCTCCATTTTTGGCATCAATACCGTTTCAACCTTGGGCTCGGGTAATGACTCCGGCGCTACAGGCATTTTTGGAGCCGTAGCTTTTTGTTTATGCCCTGATGGGGCTTTCTTACCACCACGTTTGCGCTTTCTCGCTTTCCCTTTTCCATAGGATTGTTGGGTTTCAGCTTCAAGCTGAACATCTTGGCCAGGTGTCGGCTGTTGATCCGCCAGGTCCTGCATCCATGCCTGAACCTGTATAATCAGGGGATCGGTATCACCAACCCCCTGTGAACAGATATAATCGTAAAACGACGTTAAACTTTGATGAGCTGTAGAATACTGACCTAGTTTTTCCTGAATTCTTGCCATAGAGCGCTTTAGCTCTTTATATGTATTCGCTTTGGTAGAAAGATAACTTGCCGCGGTACGCAGCGCTTCTTCTTTTTCTTTTTCTTTATCCGTTATCCTGTCAGCTTTACGTTCATAGAGAAAACCAAGCAGAGAACTAAAGATGGATAGTCTTATTTTATTTTTTGGCAGCGCTTCCAAGCGTCTAATTGCTGTCTCCTCCTCATTTTTGGCAATATCTGACAGTGCCTGCAAAACAGATTCGTCGACCTTGGAATAATTTTTCATCCGTTCAGCTTTATCCTTATAACCATTAGCAAAATAGAAAATGGCCCTTTGGGTAGCGATTACCTCTAGTAATGGGTTGTCATGTCTTGCTTTTTGAAATATTTCATCATGTAAGACATCTACTTCATGTAAGGTTTTTTCATCGCAGGGGTACAATTCTCGCAAGCATTCCATCGCTCGCTCTGGATTTTTATCATAGGGACGCCGTCTATAAAAAGGATTCGCTGACAAATCGAGATCTTGACTAATTCTGATGAAAAAACTCAATATGGTATATTCTGATGCTGATTCAACAATCTGATCAAACCCTTCAAAATTTCCGGTGTTAATATACCGAATAATCAGATTTATAAATGCCTTTTGTTTTTTGGTTTCTGTTATGCTTTTTTCATGCAGTTGCAGGGCAAAGGGCAAGAGCAATGTCTCTCGTTTTTCATTATTCACACCACCCCATGCTGCAGCAATCATAGTCTGATGAGTTCTTTCTAACATAGCATGTTCAAATAAATAATGAACATTGTTGTTTGTCAGTAAGCTTATCTGATCCATGAATGAATTGAATATTTTTCTTCTGTTTTTGTTATCCTCTCTAGTTAGAGTACCCCTGAGCATATACGGATAAAAATATTGTGCATCCACATGGGCAGAATAAACAAGATGAGTTGTATAACTATAAGCTAACTGTTGCTTTTCAAAAGCTCCGAGTTTTTCGCTTGTCAAAAGGTGATTGAATTCCTTTTGCCTGTTTGAGTATTTTTCAAAATCCGGATTATTCTTTTCACGCTCACCCAAAAGGCTATCGACTTTATGGTGAAGTAAATGATATTCAAAAACAGATAACCGCTCTTCCGTCTCATCTTTGTATTGATGAAAACAGTCGCTTAATTCTGATTCTATTTTTTTGCAGGATTCAAGTGTCGGCGCAGTGCTTAAATCACATGATGCAGCTCTAAGTAACAAAAAATCAATATCATTAAACGTGTCAGTGAGTTCCTGGTCAGTAAATTTCTGTCCTCCTATCTTCTTAAGGTGGATAAGCTGAGTACGCAATGCCGCCTCTCTGAATAATGAGACACGTGTTACTGCGACTTTATTTTTTTCTTCTAAAGTGTCCAGTCTACTTTGAACTGTAGCAGCAAGCTCTGAAGGGTTGAGCATTTCTTCATCAAACACCCGGAGTGCCTGTTCATCAGTGCTTGAACTTGCCGTCAGGTTGTATTGCTCAACAAGGGGATCGACTATTTTGTCGGCTCTTCTTGTAAACAGCCCTCGCTTGGGTGTGGCTCCTGCGGATGAGGGGAATACTGACGATGGGCCTGCTGCACCTGAATCTTGAGAAGGTCTACGTTGCGATACTGATGCTCCACTTGCTATTGGTCTGGATGCTTCCATGATCTGTACTCCAAAAACATTTTGCCGCTAATCTGATTCATTCTCTTGATTGGTGCCTATGCTTTAAGTACCCAGTCATAAATCATCATCCATTGTCGCAATGAATGTATGCGCCAAGGCACCCCTTGCTGGTATAAGCTATGACCTGCCTCTTATCAGGAAGTTCAGGCTAGGATGCAATCCATTCAGTCTGCCCCAGGTGTTGTAAGAGCAAACCTTGATAACTGTACAGAAGCCATCCGAAACACCGCAGCAGAAGGATCGATGTCATTCTGAATAGTCTCGAAGATTTTGCGGCTAACGATATTCGCCGTACTTGCACCGTTGACAGGAATACTGTCTGTAGCTGGTTATTGGTTTGGGCGTTGGAAGGAATTCCCGGTTTCCTTTAACCCTACTGGCTCGGTCGCCCTTGCATACTGGTACCGATTGATGTGAAAGGTTGGTAGAGCTGGTAAAGAAGAATCCCGTCAGATAAAAGCCTTCAATGCAAGGCTGGATCCGGAAACAGGTAGGAGCTTCTCATCGCGAACGGCGATGGGCACGCTGAAAACTGAATTTGACGTATGAATGATGCCGTCGGTTGAGCAAATAGACGCTTTTTGAGGTTTTTTGATGCAGAATCACAGGGGCAGTAAGTATTCTTGCATTTTTTGATGAACCCTGATTCAGGCTGATCCGCAATTGCTTTTATACGGGGTAGGGGACTGGTGAAACGCTGCCTATTGTCTAGCCTCCCTTATCGGCGGATGAATGTACAGGGTTTCCTGAACCGAAGCTGTGAGTTGCCTTACTCTGCCATAGCGGGACAGATGACCAGTGATGGAGTCATTGCAGCTTGCGATGATTTTATTGAACAGACATATTGCGACAAGCCATGCATCATCGTGATTGATAACGCTTCTATGCATATCAGCCGGTTATGTCAGGATGTGCAGGATATCTGGGGAGGGAAGAATCTGCATATTGTCAGGCTGCCACCTATTCGCTATAGCAGCGCCTGATCGAAATCTTGTGGAGAATGGTTAAGTCTTACTGGGTAAATATGTCAGTCAATGCTGGCGGTGAATCGCTGTAAAGAGGATATAATGCGAGTACTGGATGGCTATGGTACCAGATATGAGATTTTCTGATTACTGAATAATCATGGTATTTGCCAGGGCTCACGTCTACCCCTCTGGCAATAACCCTATCAAGCAACCGTATGTTTAAGGCTCAAGTGATTATCCGGCTGTACTGTTTAATGCCCTCGTCTTTATCACTTCGGTAACGACCTTTATAGAGACCATTATGGTATTTCTGAACCTGTGGATTCACGAAGGCTATGGATCGTGTCATCTATAGCATGAGTCCACTCATCCCGGCTGACTTCACCGATAGCCATTTCTCCAACCGAAGCGCTGCATAACACGACATCCGGTTGCAGTTCACGCAGTTTCATCAAGCTGTGAGCAAGACGAGATGAACAGCCGCCCTGATCAACCATGACATAGGTCGACCATTGCGCATCTGACAGGAAGAATGTGTCGCCAGTAAATAAATACGTCAAGCCGGTGGGGGAGCGATAGAGGTAAGAAAAACCGCCTTCTGTATGGCCCGGGGTCGGAATAGCAACAAAGCCTGAAGCCAGGGTTGTGATGCCTGAAAGCGTCAGGCTGACATCCCGTTGAGAGATATAGGGGGCTTCGAGCCGGTCGATACATAAGCGGGGATGATAGGCCTCGTTGATCAACTGCAGGGAGTCACCGGCTTCATGGCGATGGCTGAGGCACTGCAACCTGACGCCGCCGAGTTCCCCCATCGCCTGGATGTCGTCAGTATTACTGGTGTTATAAACCAGGATATTGCCGTTATCATGATGAATGAGATAGGCGTGGGTATTCACATCGGGAAAAGGGTTTTCCAATGTGGTTTGCCACAAATCTTCATAGCATTGCTGCATGAAACAAGCCTCATTGACCGCCTGATTTGAGCATAGTTTGCGCTCAGGCATCGCTTCCCGATAGACTGCGGTTGATGCTAATCGTTCATCATTTTTTTCGTGATGCCGGCAACGACAGGTTTCGGTAGTATGCGCGCCAGTCGAATCAGCCACCGAAGTGAAAAGGGGAACAGGTAATCACGTTTTTCTTTTTCCATGGCATACACCATGTGTTTAGCGGCTGTTGTTTCAGAAATTTCAAACGGGGCAGGGATACCATCATCTGATACACGCTCAGTGGCAACGAACCCGGGATAAAGCGACAGGAACCTGATATTCCACGGGGCAAGTTCAATACGACAGGTATCCATTAGAATCCTGCCGGCGGCCTTGGCTGCAGAGTAAGGCCCTTGCCTTGGCAGGCCGAGGAAGCCGGCCAGTGAATTGGTATGGGCAATCAAACCCCGTTTCTGTTGCTTCATGACCGCAATAACAGGTAACAGGCTATAGACGAGCGTGTTGTAGTTAATCGCCATGTTATGGAGCACCGGCTCTGCAGCCGTCGTTGCCATATCGAATGACGGCCCGTCACCGACATTGATGAGTGCAGCGTCTAGGGTGCCGAAGGTCTTGACGGTCAAATCTACGGCGTCTTCCATCGCTTCTGCAGACAGAGCGTCAGCAGCTATAGGCAGGCACTGGCTGCCATTGCGGGTGATCTCTTCAGCCAGTGATGTCAGCAGGGGTTCCCTGCGGGCAAGTACGACAATGTTGTTATTTCTCAGGCTTAACAGCCGTGCCACCTGCTTTCCGATTCCGGAAGAGGCGCCTACGATGAGTATGGTTTTGTTGGTCAGATCCATGGTTTATACGTCTTCATGTAGTTTGTGCTTGAGTTCTTTCAAAAACAGGCTGACTTCCGGTTTCGTTACTTCACTGGCCCAAACCGGATGTTCGCAGTAATGGACTGGAGGGCTGTCGCTGGCATTAAAGTTCGCGATGTTGCCTGCAATATAAACATCATCTTTGGTTCGCCAATAATCGACACTGTGTTTGAAATGGTAGAGTGCGTTCAGGTTGCCATTGCCGGTATCCAGCGCGTTGTAAAGTGCATGAATATAGGCGAGGTAGTTATCCATGTTTTCCTGAATGGAGTCGGCGGAATAGAGTCCCCGGCTAACAACATGCCCGATGGCAGGACCATAAGCCTGTTGATCGTCCTGAGGGTTTCTCTGGTAGACATGCGCATAGCTGTCGCCTAATGCATGGATGAGGAACCCGACTTTCCAGTCGTTTTCCCGGCGATCCAGCCGGGCGTAGCCATTAATTTCATTAACCAACCGTGATCGCCTGACCGTTATCTGTTCTTTGTCACCCCCATGCAGTGAGTGGAGGATGGCATTGACGTCATAGCGGTAGTCCCACTCCCAGGGGATTAACGTCGCCCAGACAGAAACCGCAGGGGCAGAAAACCGGAACCATTGGGCATCGGGCACCTGGGAGTAGAGCGCATAGCTTTCTGCGCTGTATCCGGGGACGCCGGCAATGGTGGCAACTATGTGAGTGGTATTGATATGGCCGTCAGGTTTCCACTTGTTTCCGTTCTCGCAGTTTGTCTGACTGTTTGTGTCAGGCCACCAGGTGTTTGTACTACAGCCTGCCAGGCTGAGCACCATGAAAAGAGAGAGTAATATTCTCATAAACGCATTCTTGTTAATGGACTGTATATGTATGACATAAGTCGGCTATGGTGTTAATGGCCGATAAGACAGCCGGTTTGGAATATCTGTGAACAAGATTGGGACTGCAAACCGGTGGCTGAATAAAGATTGATATTTGATCAATTGATTGTCTCTTGCGCCATTATTTTTTGACTCTCTAAGCGTTGTATGTATTCAAGAACATTCTCTCGCTCTTGATAAGCACGATATTTTTGCAGCCCAGGAAGTAGATGAAATCTTACAGCTGCATTAATCATAAGGTATTTATGCTGAAGAAAAGATAGTTGTTTACGAATACGACTTAAGCGTTATCAGGTTGTCATCCCTGATAACGCTTTGCTCAATACATGTGGTGTTGTGAAGGTAACAGAGGGCAGTCATGCAGTTATTTCTTCGTGTTAAGCGTATTTGCCCGACGTAGCTTATTGGTCTGGGAAAGAGACCTCTTCAGTTCCGCGATTGCGATTCCGTACCACCACAGTGCCAGCTAACTTGTCATGCCATCCCTGCTTTCTGCTATCCCAGGCGACCCAAAGGAAGCCGAGAAAGAAGGGGATCATGGATAGAATGTAAGCGAAGTAGCGGATAATAAAACGAACAGTAGTCGGTTTCTTACCCGTTTTGGCATCAACGATCTTTGCGTTGATGAGCATCTTGCCCGGTGTGGCCATTTTATAGACCCAAAACAGTAGGGTAACGACCAACGGAAGTACATAGTTGATGACAATATCAAAGGTGCCACTGGAATAGCTATTCGAGGAATAATAATCGACACCGTAAACCAGCATAAGCAGTGGCGTTGTAATCAAAATGATCAAGATCGAATCAATGATTGCCGCGCCAAGTCTGATCCAAAAGCCGGCATATTCATATTGCTGGTTGTCAGATGTATTGCGTAGATCAGATTCCGGGGGTTGATATACATTGTTCATATTGATATCACACGTTTTTATTAGAGGGTAGGAGTGGGGTTTTCTTATCTTTTACATGTTTTATCCTGATGGAGTCAAGTTTTCTGTTGTTTTTAGATGTGGTTTATGAAGCTGATAATCTTCTTTTTATTATTCTTGTCAGCAACGGGTAGAAAGTTTTTGCTATGTAAATGCCAAAACCAAAAAGAATTATCCACTCAATATCAAACTTTCCATCCTGAATGATGAAATATTTTACGGGCAGTATGAAGATTAATACTTGTAAGCAAAATCCTATGCAGAATCTTAGGGTGTCGAGAAGTATGTTTGTGTATTTGGGCATTATCCTGGGTTCAACATGGCTGTTAACGACATACCATATGATTCCATATACGACAAAGAATACGTGTAATAACATGTGTGACCTATTTTTGAATTAATGCGGCTTGAGAATACGGTTGATTTTTCCCTGATCTATGTACTTTTCCAGGTTAGAAAACCTTTTGCAACAGTGTCATTGCATGAGAGCTCCATTACTGCTGTAAACAACCTTTTTTAGTGGCACCCTAAATTAGAGTTTTCCGGCTGCTATGCGCTTTTTGTAGCATATTTATGCGCAATCGGGTCGGTGATCACAACGGTGTCGCCTCGAAGCATAAAGTTTCCACCGTGAAGATCCATCTTTCCAACGGCTGAGAAGGACGTCAAAATATCAAACAGGGTTTTGATAAAGTCTTCATGTTCATCAATCACATTGTCATTAACAACAGACGGGCTTTGGTTGTCAGGCTTCTTAAACAAGTGAATGCTGGAGTCCTTTATCTGATCGACGAAGCTGTCCAGTGTTTCAATCTCATTGGGAAAATTGTGTTGATGTGTGTCAAACGACTGGAGGACATCTTTGAAGGCTCTCCACAATACGCCAAAGTCAATATCATGGAAATCTTCTGGATATAATGCACCTTTTTCACGCTCACTAATATCGGCCAGGCGTTCAATGACGAAAAAACGTACAATTTTGCCGCCGGGTAGCTCAATAACATCTTCCCGGTGAATCATGGGAAGGTGCGGGTTGTCTTGATTTTCAGGGCGCATACACCAACGAGCGAATATGTAGTAGCCATCATTGTTTTCAGTGCAGACTTTAACAACTTTTTCTGGCTCATCGGGAAGACGGTACACCATAGCGTAGACGCCAGCGGCCACAGAAATAAACTCAGTGCAACGATTGAGGTATTGCTCAACATCGGACTTGTAGTTCACTTCTTCCATTTCCACGAGATCGTTGATTTCTTTAATGGTATCCAGATAAATATTCATTTTTATATTCACCCCGTAAATCAGGGGTGGAAGAGTCAGCGTGATGGAACATTGTCCTGTCCGTTCATTTGTGAACGTATCAGCCACATTGACTAACAAGACACTATAATTAGAAGCCAAAATGATGGCCTGAAGTCTTTTATGGGTTTTTCAAAAGTCAGAAGAGTCTCTTGTTTGTATTAACGCTTCCTTTTGTAAAGTCTCAATGAGAAGGATAAAAATGTCATAGATTATTCATCTTGTTGGTATCATGAGCCTTGCGGCTTGTTATAAGCTGATCGGTACATTAAGCATGACGGATTTTTATTTTCAAATTGCTTTGAATTAAGTAAGCCATATGTTAATCATACGTGCTACAAGCGACAGGCTCACTAACATAAGCGATACGGTAATCGCTTTACTCATGCTTTTCATTATGTGAATTCATAAACTATTTTCAACAGGCTTTTTCAAGATAGAGTTGTCTTAGAATACTGTTGCTTTTTATACCGTTAGAGGAAAAAAATACGCAAGTAGCGACAGCTCATGTTCGAATGCGTTTTTATCCTAACGTACCCAAAGCAAGGTTGCAAACCGTCGGAAAATGTCTGTCAGCTCGACCGGCACCGAAATACATTATCAAAAGTGGTCGCTCGCAGTTGCTGTAAAAAATAACGATTCGCATGCGTCCCTGAAAGGCCGGTGTTTGTCGCAACGGGAGAGCATAGATTGTCTGCTGTTAGTGAGGTTGAAAATTCAGGTTTTGTAAAAAGTTTGAAAAATGCTGTCTATTGGTTTGGTAGCTTCCATCCATGCCTAAATAAGCGACTAAATAGGAACCATGGTTTTTATGGATAAAGGCGGCCTCTTTGTGGAGTAATGACGCTTGATCAAAAGTGTATAAAGTATCAGGTTCATGCACGCCGGAACGCCTTTGCTTGTCATTTTCTTTTATACCAAACTTATCCAGCCAATAGTGTTTAAAGACTTCACTGTCAGTACCGGGGGAGTAAATCAGCATTAAGGTGGCTTGGGATTTTCCAGCTTGTGAATTGTCTTTTGACGCACCCGTAGAAATACTGACTAATTGAGTTTTCATGCCGTTTGTTGCATTGAACTCATTTATGCCCCAGATCATGAAGTAGTAGGGGATTTTAAATGACCAATTCCCTGACGTTGAGTGGACATGATACATATCCTCTTTCGCGGATATTTCTATGCCATCAACGACTTTCATGAGTTTAGGTATCCTTTTGGCATTATCGCTTTTGAGCCTGTTATAAAAATTGTGGCTGCCATAAACACCAAGCTTTTCTGACCACGAAAATAATGTTTCTAATATCAAGTCGTGCTCGTCAGGTAAAATCACACCTTTTTTCTTTTGCAGGTGAGAGACATAAGAGGTTATCAGGTAATATAAATGCTCCCTGGGGCCTTTCATTGTTTGAGTGTTAAGTTTGTTATAGTTTTCATTCAGCCAGTTATTAAACACTGTGGAACCTACAACAACCTCTTCATAGCTGAAAACAGGCTCCTCCAGTGGCGTTAATGAATAGCCGTCCATTGGGAGGGGTTTATCCGCAAATGCAATAGGACTCATTGCCATGAATAAGATAAGAAAGGCGTTTCGCACAAACTCTCCTTGCTGTATGTCATGCCCGATTATCATTAAGTATTTTTTGTAAATCTTCAGGGATTGGCATAGGTTTCAGAGGGTTAACATTCGTTCCACCGGTATTTCCAAGGGGAACCCATATTCTTGAGAAAACTACAGAGGCAATAATGCGCATGAACTGTCCGAAAACCTCTTTAACACTTTTCCTTTTTAAACCAATTTTTAGCATCCACCAATGAGACCATGTATGAGGAATAATATAGGCTTGGCCAAGAATATGGGCGCGTTCCAGCTTTGCAAAAGAAGAGGCAAACTCTCCGTTTTTATACAACCGGATAGCTTGGTCCATCTCGTTATTAAATGCGTCTTTTAAACTTTTTTTCATTTTTTTTCTGCCTTTTTGGTTTGGATTCAGGAACAGGATGAGCATTCATTCCTTGCCTGTGTGTCTGTAGCACAAACCCGATCTAACTCTTGCCGCAGTCATTTGAGCATCCTGCTGACGGCCGCAGGATGCATTTGACGTTAAACTCAGTCTTGATCACTGAAGCGATAATATCCTGTGACCTGAGAGTTTTATAAAACCCATACGCAGTGGGGTTTTTAGTCAGGACGATCCGTGAAAGTGTTTCTCGTTGTTCTGGTGAGAGCCCGGTATTTTTACTGTGAGCGATTAGTCGTGTTTTTAAGGCTTCAATACCGCCGTCATGATAGCGCCCAATTCAGCGATAAAAGCAAGACACATCAGTACTGTATTCTTCAGATAGAGCCTTGACAGAAGCGCCGTTCAGCCATTTTTGAATAGCTTCAATCCGGATAGCTTCCCGTACGTCATGGGATACTTTACGACCATCGACTCTGCTCATGAAAATCTCGATAACTGAGGCATCATGGTACATGCTGTTGAATTGCAAAGCGTTGGCTCATACCAATATGTCTAAGTTCAGTTTTACTGCTTCAAAAATGGCAGCATCTTGATTCATGATTGTTAGTGAACATAACCAGAGATTGTGAAAGCATATTACAGAACTCTATGAAAACTGATAAGCAGTATTACTTTTAAGGAATTAGCATGAATATACATTCTTCTCTTAATTTAAGAGTTAAAGAAACACATAAAGAACCTTTTTCTCCTGAACGAAAAAATAGTGGTTCTCATCAGAATGTCCAAAGTTATGCATTGTCAAAAAAGACAAATAATACTGTTAATAAAACATCGCTTACATATAGAGGCGCTGAATCTTTGTCAAACAACAGGCTCATGGAAAGACAATGCTTTCAGCCACTCATCATGTCCAGACGATTTAGAAATTATATGGCTAATTTAAAAAAACACTCATCCAAAGAAGATATGCAAATCGGGCTGATGTGCAGATTTAACGGTAATGATTCCCTTGTTAATGTCTTCTGGAATGAGAATTATGCTCACCAAAAGACCGAAATGAAAAAAGGATATAATCGTGAAGAAACAACAAAAATGGCTTTAACAAAACATGGCTACGATATTAGCACAAGTCAGCCTGCCATAGGCGGACATGTAGAAGAGATCTTCATTAAATCCTGGGCTTCGCTTATCAAGTATAATGAGTGCTTTCCTAAAACCGTTGACATTGTATTAACTCTTAGCCCTTGCTTTAATCATTCCAGTCCCTATTTGGACAGCAAAAAACATTTGTGGCCGCCTGGTTGTGCTCCAAAGCTTTATAAGTTAATCACAGAAAGCAACTACGTTAAACAATGGAATATTATATATTTTTCAAAACCTGACAACGATGTCAGCCAGCAAGCGCTTTTGAAATTAATGCGTCACCCAAAGGTAAGTGTATTCTCATACGACCCTGAGCAGGATAGCGAACCAGTTCTACAGCGTTAGATTGCTGGCTGTTACCACCACTTCTAAATGGCCATTTTTCACCAGTTTGAGATGTCCGGGGCTGGATGGGTTATTTCAGAATAATCGAATATTACTGGCCTATACCGTTGCTGGATCAATGGATACGTCGGCGCATCCGTTGCTGTTTTATCAAGCAATGGCGTAAGCCGAAAACCCGTTATAGAAATTTGGTCAAGTTAGGCGTGGTGGTAACAGGTATCGATATAGCCAGTATCCACAAGGTCCGGCTTCATAGGCAAAAAACAGTTTTGATGCCTTGCTTTGCAGTCGGCGGATCAGGCGATCAATATCGCGGTGTAATGTGCCGATGGTGCCGTAATCCTGAACAGTATCATCACGCTCACTGCCAATGTAGGCGACGGCAATGGATGTTTTCTGCGTATCCAGTCCGATAAACAAGGTGCTATCTATACTCATCGCTGGCCTCCGATCATTTTCTCAGGCTTGCCTGATGCGGCTCTGGTTAAAGCTAGCCCGCGTATTATTCGGAGGCCAGCTCTTACCGGTCAGCGGGAGTCATTATGTCTAGGCGCCTACTCTCCGACATGCAACCAATCACTTTCTCTAAGGTTACTCATAAATTTCAAAACAATATCAAATTGTTTTTTCTCATATGCCCATTCAAGTTGTGATTTAAATCTTATTGTTTTTTCTTCATTAGAGGCAATATGCCAAGCGGCAAGAATTAATGGTAACTGTAGTGATTACCGGTTAGAATAATCTGTTGCTTTTAATAGATTATATAATTCATTCCATTTTTTAGGTAGAGGGTAAATACGATTATTTATTTGCATTTTGTTAAGAGCATTATTTAACGGATTCATTTTTTATTTTTTCACCAGAGAATAAAGCTTTACAGTAATTTTAGATGAATCATTATAATCCAGTATTCCACCTGTTTCTATTCTGGGGTCAGTTTCAGAACATTGCGTTAATATTTTATCTATTAAGTCTATTACACTCTCTTTTCCATCACTTGGATTCATTTGAACATTAGTCAGGGACTGTTCAATCACATCCGGGTGATCAGACTCCAGATGTTCAAATAATCTTTCAGCACTAAAAAGAAGAGGTGAATATTTTTCAAGTACACTATAAAGGGCTTTTGTAAGTTCTGAATAGTTCATGATATATCCTTTTATCGTTAATTGTAATTAGCTTTATTTTTGCAGT
>NZ_BAAJPA010000028.1:0-12562 GCF_057552235.1 Kistimonas ophiarachnellae
ACAGCGTAGGTTTTCGACAGTCGGCAGGGACCTTTGCTGCTTCCTGCCAGCATCACGGCCTGTTCCAGGTTCACTCCCAGACTGACTAACTTGCGGACAATTGTCCGGGGATAGCGCCACTGTTTCAGAAAACAGCATCGAATGCGACGCCTTATCCACTCGTCAAGCTTCGGGAGCGACCGGTAATGTTCGGGCAGGGCAAAGTAGCCCATCCAACCGCGCAGATAATGGTCAAGAAGCCCCATGCGTTTCGCTATACTGATACCCCAGCGGCACTTGAACGCGTTATGCTGTGCATCACCCGTTCTCCGGCACTCTGGCTTTTAACGAGAATCACGAAGTCATCGGCATAGCGCACGAAACGATGCCCTCGTCTTTCCAGCTCTTTATCCAGATCGTCCAGCATGATATTGGCCTGTAACGGCGAAAGCGGACCACCTTGCGGCACTCCCAGGCGGGTTGGCTGGATCACCCCATCGACCAGTGCGCCAGCACGCAGGTAGGCTCCTATCAATTTCAGCAGTCGTTTATCCCTGACTTTGCGGGCAATCCGCACCATCAGGGCATCGTGGTTGACTTTGTCAAAAAATTGCTTGAGATCGACATCAACAGCCACCTGACAGCCGTTCTTGATATGTTGCCTGAGTTGGCGCACAGCGTCGTGTGCCGAGCGGTGTGGGCGAAAACCAAAGCTGCTGTTGGAAAACGCCGGGTCAAACAGTTATTGTTGAAAACCGGACATCTCAAACTGGTGAAAAATGATCATTTAGAAGTGGTGGTAACACCATGCAAGCGACCGCCTGCGGCAGCAATTGATGGGGGCGTTATGTGCTGCATCCAGTTTCATCTGCTAGTCTATCTGCTCCCTTAGTGCGGAGGTAGCCATGAGTCTTGAACAGCGAGTCACCACACTGGAATATCAAACAAGTGAAACCAACGAACGTCTTGGCAGCATAGAAATCAGCGTTAAAAATACCCAAGACGGCATTAAAAAGTTGTTCTTGCATAGCGTAAAGCATGAGCGGCAAATAGAGTTGCTTGACCAAAAAGTATTGTCGCTTGACCAAAAAGTATTGTCGCTTGACCAAAAAGTATTGTCGCTTGACCAAAAAGTAGAGTCGCTTGACCAAAAAGTAGAGTCGATAGACCAAAGAGTAGAGTCGATAGACCAAAGAGTAGAGTCGCTTGACCAAAAAGTTGACGGCTACCAACAAGAAAACCGTGAACAGTTTGAACAACTCACCTTGCTTGTATGCCAACTTCTCCCCAACAAACCCAACTAAGTACATAACAACCCAATGGTCGGGACGGCTTCGCCGCCCGTCATTAGTGAGCGGTTATGTGCTTCTACCAATATGAAAACAATAACAGTAATCGAAAGTCATAAATCGAATTATCCAAATCCAATCTCATTTGATAAAGGGGATTTACTCTTGGTGGGCCGGCAAGATGAAGAGTATGAAGGCTGGCTGAGAGTAACAACAGAGGATGGAAATGAAGGATGGGCTCCGGAGCAATATATTAAAGTTTATTCTGGTCATGGTATTGCTATCGAAAATTACAGCGCAAAGGAACTTGATACAACAGTCGGAGAAAAATTGCTTGTACTCCATGAACTGAATGAATGGGTATGGGTAAAAAACTCCGATGAATTATGTTTGGGTTCCATTAAAAACTACGGAGTAGAGGCAAAAATGATCCCAAAAACAGCCAAAATGAGAGTGGCAAGACCAACAGATAATTTACCAGAAATAACACAAATGTATGTCAATGGCCTTGGCTTTGAGCTGCTGGGAGAGTTCGTTGGTCACAATGGGTTTGATGGTTCAATCATTGGCCATAGAAATCACAACTATCATCTTGAATTTACGCATCATGTAGGCACTGAAGTTGGCAAAGCTCCTACCAAAGATAATTTGCTTGTTTTCTACTTCACTGATTCAGGGGAATGGCAAGACAGTTGCCAAAAAATGAGCAGTGCAGGCTTTACTGAAGTAGAACCTTACAACGATTACTGGGGTGTTTCCGGCAAAACATATGAAGATTTAGATGGCTACAGAGTAGTCTTGCAAAATAGAGAATGGTCATCTTAATTCAACCACGCACCTAGACATAATGACTCCCGCTGACCGGTAAGAGCTGGCCTCCGAATAAAGCGCGGGCTAGCTTTCACCAGAGCCGCATCAGGCAAGCCTGAGAAAATGATCGAAGGCCAGCGATGAGTAAAGATAGCACCTTGTTCGTCGGAATGGATACTCACAAGACATCCACAGCCGTCGCCTATATCGGCAGTGAGCGTGAGGATACGGTTCAGGATTACGGCACCATTGCTACATTACCTCGAGATATTGACCGGTTGATCCGACGACTGCAAAGCAAGGCATCAAAACTGTTCTTTGCCTATGAAGCCGGGCCTTATGGCTACTGGCTGTATCGGTATCTAACGCCCAAAGGATTTCACTGTATTGTGGCTGCGCCTTCCCGGCAGCCTAAGGACAAAATCAAAACCGACCGACGTGATGCACGTACGATTGCATAAACCTTGAAGAATGCAGACCTTGCACAGGTTTATGTACCGGATGTCGAAGATGAGTCCATGCGTGACCTGATTCGAGCCCGCACCGATTTCGTCAACGACCTTAAAGCCGCCAAACAGCGACTGAACAGCTTTCTGTTAAGACATGATCAGGTTTACCACGGTAAAGGCTGGAGCAGACATCACTGGCACTGGCTATCTGAGCGAATGTTCTCCACTACTGCCCAGAATGTTGTACTGAAACAGTACATGGATACCATTGAATACCGGCAAAGCCAGCTGGCATTCATGGAAAAACAGATAGGTGAGTATCTGCCAAAATGGTCACGATACCCTGTTGTGCAAGCCTTGCAGGCGCTCAAAGGCGTACGACAGATCACTGCAATGACCATGGTTTCTGAAATTATCGGCTTCAAGCGGTTTGAAAATTCGGGACAGCTGTTTTCCTGACTGGGCCTGATTCCGTCAAGGAAATTGCCTGGCGAGCCCTGCTCAGGCTTTGTAAACGGTATCGGGATCTGACCCGTCGATATAAAAACAAGAATATCGTCGTTGTAGCCATCGCCCGTGAACTGGTTGCCTTTATGTGGGAGATAGTAACAAAGGGGTTACCACAAACGACGTTAACACGAGTCCACTGATAATCGATACATCAGCATTGTGACAGTTTTGGAGGTTTACCCGTTCTGATGTTGCAGCCCCGGTCGGTGCGTAGTCCTCGCCCTTGTTAGGAGGTAAGGCATTAGTTGCCGAGTCCTCGTTCCTAGAGAGAGGCTGATTCACACGACGGATACATGAAAAGTGGTAATCAGTCCACGCATATCAGCTTGCCAGCCGTCGTTGTTTCAGGCTCCACTGTCAGAATGGGTATTGATGAAAATGCTGCTCGAATGAAACCAATAAATCCTGCTTGACTGCGGGAGTCATATCAACAAGTGCGTCAAATAGATCCCCTTCTGAGCCCCACAATTTGTCGGTAACTCCTACATTCGTGTACATAAAGGCCATAGAAACATTTTACTCCAGCACACTTTGGATAGTGTAGTGTACTTGTAAATCTTGCCCTGTTAGATAAGAGTATGCTTTTTGTAAGTAATGATGGATATAAGGCTTTATTGATAGAACTACTCGATCACATAAAGAATATTCGTTTAAAATAGTGAAGGGGTTAACTACTTTATTTGTTGCAGTATAACTTTTACTGTTAAGTGTTACGCTAGAGCTGGTTTGTTCTCGAAAATAGAGGGCTGACTCTATTAGATGCTGTAGTCGTATTCTAGTAAGTTCGGGATTGTAGTATGAAGAATAAAAAAATGATTTAATGTCTTTTATGTGAACGTTGTAGTGGATGTGAGGATTAAGTGGACTTTTTGCTTTATGTAATCTTGCTTGGTGGTCTTCATCAAATCTAAATATATAAGTATAATTGCCAGGCTTCTTAAGGGGTATATAGCCGCAAGGAAAGTAGTATGTAAAAATAACGCGCTGTTGAAGGGGTCTTGTTGAAACGACTAAGCAGCAACAACCATTATAATTATAAGGAAATTCGGGAGTGTATGAAAAAGTCAATTCCCTACCAAATGCTTCTGTTATTTGCGCATTAGTAATTTCAACCTCATCATCAGATTCATGATGTGTTTTAACCAGCTCAGGTTTAAGCTGATTTTGGGTGTGTAAAGTAGTCGGCTGACGTATTGGCTTCATAAATTGTCCTTATGCATATTGGACTTAGTGTATTAGTAAAACTCCATGGTTTATCTAACAGTAAAGCCAATATCCCTAACAAATATGCCATCGATTGCCTGAGTCTACCCACCGTTTTAGTGACTAATTCACTCAATGAGATTGCTGCCTTGCCGCAAGGTTTAACATGACACAATATGAAAACCTCGTTGATAGAGAAAGTTACGCAAACGACGTGAGTTTTTAAATTTGCTCAATCCAATAGTTATTGATCTGAAGCTAAATCGAATTATCATTATTTCATGAAATCCAAAACCTACCGACTCGATCGCTTTATCAGCAAACACAGTGCTTTTTCGATGTCGGATACACGTTACCTGATAGCGCAAAAACGTATATTGCTAGATGGGCATGAGGCGCATTCCGTTCAACAGACAGTGACTGAATTCACCCATGTCGTACTGGATGGTCACTGCTTAAATAATAAACAGCCCGTCTATATCATGCTGAACAAACCCAAAGGGGTTGTCAGTGCCACGAAAGACAGTCAACACAGCACCGTGCTGGATATGATTCAACACCCCCAGAAGGGCGAACTTCACATTGTGGGTCGGCTGGATTTGAATACTACGGGTCTGGTGTTATTGACCAACGATGGCGCGTGGTCCCGCAAGATCAGTTTACCCGAGACCAAGCTTGCCAAGACCTATGAGGTGACATTGGCTAAGCCATTAACCGATGAGTATATTGCAGTCTTTCGGAAAGGGGTCTATTTTGCGTACGAAAACATTACTACTCAGCCCGCCAGTTTAGAGATTCTCTCCCCGTACACCGCCAGGCTCTCGATCATTGAAGGCAAGTATCACCAGGTGAAACGCATGTTTGGCTATTTTCGAAACCAGGTGTTGGCGCTTCACCGGGTCTCTGTGGGCCCTATTGAACTGGGTGATCTTGAGCAGGGCCTTAGCCGGTTACTGACCCCGGAAGAGACGGCGTTAAACGCGTGTTGTTGAATGGATGTGTGCAAGGGGCAGGGCCGGCTGGTTGATTGATTGATGTTAAACCGATCTGACACTCAACCGGGAACCCTAAGCCCGTTAGGTGTACCTGATTACCACCATTCATCAGCCACTGTAGAGGCTAATACTCTGAAACTCTTGACGGGTGGGCGATAAGAGCGGCTGATTCAATTTTAAGGTGTCAGGGCGAAGATGCTTATTCGCCCTCTATCTCGCGTGGTATCTGGATAGTCTTACAAGAGAGCTGAGGGATGGTGGTAGTCAGGTATTAATATGGTCATTGGGGTGTAAGAGCTCAGCATCGTTGGCATTACCCTTTGGATTGTTCGCGCGCATATAGGTATTGGCCAGTGACGTAATGACCTCATTGATATTCATATTGGTTTGTGTGCCCGATCCTGTTTGCCAAACTCGTAATGGAAATTGATCGTAGTGCTCGCCATTAATAACCGCGTCACAGGCATGAACAATCGCACCAAGCTGATCATTATTGATGAGTTCGAACCTATGATTGACTTGCGCGCAGGCACGCTTTATTGAAACCAGGGCATCAATAAAGTGGTTTTCGAAGGTGTGCTTTCCGATAGCAAAATACTTTAGCGAGAGCTGAGTTTGTTTGCCCCAAAGCTCGCCAACTTTGTTGACAGCGACTTTTTCAGCACTATCGCCCTGTTGGATTTCCAATGGAGCTACTTTGCGTTTTTTCTTCGACTTTTTAGTGCTCATGATATCGCCCACCTATCTCGGGTTGTTAACTATTGGCCAATAAATTGTTGAGCGACGTAGGGCAGGACGCCTCCAGCAAAAAAGTAGTCAAGCTCTCGAGAGTTATCGATTCTTAAAATAACGGAGGTAGTCTGATTTGCAGGCGCTACGCTCTGGCTGACTGATGGAGGAACGCTTGTGATTACCAATGACAGCCGTTGCTTGGGTTCCAGTTGCTGTTCATCTAAATCAACCGGCCATTGAATAGTAATGCTCTCATCGCCAAGCAATTTCAAATCATTGAGCCTAACTTCGGGTAGGAGTTGCAATGGCATGATACCCATCCCCACCAAATTGCTGCGATGAATGCGTTCAAAACTTTCTGCGATGACGGCTTTTACGTTCAATAGTAAGCATCCTTTCGCAGCCCAGTCCCGGCTTGATCCCGTGCCATATTCTTTACCTGCAAAAATAACCACAGGAATATTATTGTCTGTGTAATACTGACTAGCCGAAAAAATGGACACAGGCTCAGTCGGATTCAGCCCTTTGGAAGAGTCATTGGACAGGCGTGTAAACCCACCTTCCATGGGCGTCGCCATGTTATTTTTCAGACGCTTATTCGCAAAGGTGCCTCGCACCATAACTTCATGATTGCCACGACGTGAGCCATAGCTGTTAAACTGCTCTGGCATAATGTTTTGTTTAGATAAATATTCACCAGCGGGACTATCAATACTAATTTGACCGGCGGGAGAAATATGATCCGTTGTAATGGAGTCACCCAGTATCGCTAATATTTTTGCCCCAACAACGGCACCAGGTTTATCCTTCCTATCTAAAAAAGGCGGCTTTCGGATATAAGTCGATGCCGAGTTCCATGGGAAGCAGACTGTTTGTTCTACGTGTAAGTCATTCCAAAGCTGATCACCTTGCAATATGTTTGTATAAGACTGAGCGTAAAGTGTTTGATTGACCGCTAACATCGCCTGCTCAAGTTGGAAATTTTGTGGCCATATATCGCGTAAAAAAACAGGCTTATTTTCTTTATCTACACCTAAAGGCTCGATGTCAAAATTGATGCGAGTATGTCCTGCCAATGCAAAGGCGATGACTAACGGCGGCGAAGCCAGCCAGTTGAGCCGAACAGCAGGGTGAACTCTTCCTTCAAAATTCCGGTTCCCGGACAACACCGCACTGACTTGCAAATTACCCTGCTTAATGACTGATTCAAGATCGTCGTTTAAAGGACCTGAATTGCCAATACAGGTTGTGCAGCCAAAGCCGACCCGTTGAAACCCCAACTGATCAAGATAGGCTTGCAACCCTGACGAATCAAGGTATCGAGCAACTACCTGAGAGCCTGGTGCAAGTGATGTTTTAACATGAGGGTTAACGGTGAGGCCTTTCTCGACTGCTGACTTAGCCAGCAAGCCAGCAAGCAACATAACGCCGGGGTTAGATGTATTGGTGCACGAGGTGATGGCGGCAATCACAATATCACCATCTATTAACTGTGACTGGCGTTGATTAAATTCTGACTGTCTTTGTTTAATTTCAACAGGCAAAGCATGCCCGGACAGCTCAATTTCTTCCAGCGTTTTACGTTTGATGGCCGCAAGTGGCAACCGATCTTGTGGACGCTTGGGGCCAGCAACACTCGGAACAATGTCATGCAAATTAATTGCTAAGCATTCACTATAAATGGGCGATTTTGTTTCATGATCTGTGTCGTAAAACAATCCCTGTGCAACAGCATAGTCATAAACTCGTTTAACTAATGACGCAGGGCGATTCGTTAAGGTTAAATACTCGATCACTTTTGCATCAATTGGAAACAGCGCACAAGTGGCACCATATTCTGGCGCCATGTTGGCGATAGTAGCTCGATCGGCAACATTCAGAGCGCTAACACCAGCGCCATGAAATTCGACAAACTTACCGACCACACCGTAATTTCTTAAGATTTCAGTAATACTGAGCACTAAGTCAGTCGCTGTCACTCCAGGGGTTAATTCACCCTCTAACTTTACGCCAACAATAATGGGGGCGTTTAAGCTAAGCGGTTGCCCCAACATAACCGCTTCAGCCTCAATGCCGCCCACTCCCCAACCAAGCACACCAAGCCCGTTGATCATTGTCGTATGACTGTCAGTTCCCACTAAGGTATCAGGAAAGAGCTCGCCGTCTTTTTCGTTTACCACCTGAGCAAAATATTCGAGGTTAACTTGATGGCAAATGCCATTGCCTGGCGGAACAACGGTAAGATTTTCGAAAGAGCCCTGAGCCCATTTTAGAAATTGATAACGTTCTTGATTACGTTCCATTTCACGTTGCCGGTTATGCTCTAGCGCACCGGCATGACCAGCTTCATCGACTATAACAGAGTGATCGATCACTAGATCCACGGGGCACTTAGGGTTGATCTTTTCTGCATTGCCTCCTTTAGCAAACAAAGTGTCACGCATTGCTGCCAGATCAGCGAGGGCAGGTACCCCCGTATAGTCCTGCATAAGCACTCGGCCAGGATAGAATTGAAATTCAAAATCACTTGAGTAATCACCGGAGCTCAACGCCTTAATCAAAGTCTGCAAGGATGCTATGTTTTCCTTGCCGGCATTACTTTCAAAGTTCCGCATGACGTTTTCTAAAAATAGTCTCGTAACAAAAGGCTGTTCACCCAGTACAAAGTCAAAATCCTGCGCCAATTTCTTTAAAGACCAAAACGTCTTTTCACAAGTGCTTTTCTCCAACTTAGTTAAGTAACGTTCCCTCCATCGTTTTTTCGTTGTAGGCATCATGTTAGTGCTCCTAAAGTTTGCGCACTTGCTTACCCTGCGTATTTCAGGAAGCGTGCGCCACATCTGCATTGTTAGACGATACCGAAAAATACCGTATCACCAGACAACCCAATAAAGCGGAGAAAATAGACGCCGAGAGAATTCCAAGTTTCACGGCATTAATTTGTTCCGGGGAATAAGCCAAGTTGGCAATGAAAAGCGCCATAGTGAAGCCGATACCTGCCAACATGCCGCCACCGAGGATCATTCGCCAATTTAAATTGGGTGGCAAAACAGCGAATCGCAGTTGAACCGCAACCCAACTGAACAAGAAGACACCTAACGGTTTGCCTATCACAAAACCAAGAAATACCGCCATGTTGATTGGAGAACTAATGTTTATTCCTGTGAATGGTATCCCCGCGTTAGCAAGGGCAAACAAGGGCATCACAACAAACCCCACCCAAGGGTGAAGCATCATCTCTAAACGCTCTACCGGTGCCAGTGCTTCACGTGCAGCCGCTTCAGCCGTTTTCAATGCTTTACGATCAAGCGTATCTCCACTCCAATGCTCACCCGGTGGATAAGCCACGACGCAGTCCATAATAGTGTGTAGGCGGTCATCGCTTATCCATTTTGTTGTTGGGGTCATTAGCCCCAGAATGACCCCAGTGACTGTCGGGTGGATACCTGATGCATCAACCGCCAACCAGATCATAATTCCCACTATAATGAACAAGACCATACTGCGGATGCCGATAAATGCCATGACTTTAACAACGATGAATCCGAGTAACGCGAATCCAATGGCTAGCCAATTAATGTCACTGCCATAACCCACGGCGACGACGATAATGGCACCGATGTCATCAACTACGGCTAGTGATAACATGAATATTCTCAAGCTCTTAGGAATTCGCGTGCCCAACAGTGCTATGCAACCAATCACAAACGCCGTGTCCGTCGCCATAACGGTTCCCCAGCCATGTTGACCTAGCTCACCGTACTGAAAAAAAAGATAAATCAGAGCGGGCACTAACATTCCGCCTACTGCAGCGGAAATAGATAACATAGCAAGGCGTGGATTACGCAATTCTCCAAGCACTAGCTCTCGCTTGAGTTCTAACGCAACTAAAAAGAAAAACAGCGTCATCACCGCATCATTTATCCAGCCATGCAACGAGCGCTCAAACGCCAAAGTACCTATATTTATTCCAAGCGATACATGCCATAAGCTATTAAACAATTCTCGCAGCGGTGAGTTTGCTAACGATAATGCCAATAGGGTAGATAGCAGCAATACTACTCCTGCAGCTGCTTCAACTTTAATAAAACGAGTGATGGGTTGAACCACCCAATCAATATGCTCTTTTGGCAACTGCGTTGGATGGCCCCGCTTATCATTCATCAATTTACGATTCATCTTTCCCACTTTGAGATAATGGTGTTCTTTCCTCGCCATTCAATGCAAAATTGACATCGGGATTAGATTGATCAGCCCTTGCATAATTGATGGCGTCTTCAAGTTCTCCATATTGATACTGTTTATAGTGGTAAATGTTTACCTGCTCACAAGTAATGCCATATTTTTTCATCTTGGCTAAATTATCGTTTTTCATTATCGCTGAATCCGTTTGTTTAAATAGGATCGGATCGTTACTGCTTGCGCTTAGACCCATTCTGACTTTGCATAGCGTTTTGCTGTTTAAGATTTTTGGCTTGAATCCCATTTAGAAATTTAAATAAGTCACTATTCGTCGATAAAACCAATGTTGTGTTTTCTGAGATAACCGTAGAATAAGATTGCATGCTTCTGGTGAACTCATAGAGACTCGCAGCCTCAGGACTTCGATTGTAAGCGAGCGCATAAATCTCTGTTGCCTTTGCATCTGCCAAGCCGCGAATTTCTTCTACTTGTTGATAAGCTTCTGATTGAATTTTGTCGAGTTCTCTGACTCGGTCACCTCTAATCCTCGCCGCCTCGCCATTGCCTTCTGATAAAAAACGTTCAGCAATCTGCCGACGCTCGCTAATCATTCGTTCATAAATTTTTGGTCTGACACTCGCGTTGTAGTTGATTCGTTTAAATCGAATATCCAGAAGTTCTATACCAAAAACTTTGACCTTTTCTGATGCCGCTGAAAATATCTCTTGCTCCACAAGTTTTCGCCCTTTATGAATTGGCAACAGCTGCCCCACACCCGAGTCAGAATCGGCACCATCCAAAATCCCAGCCAGCAATGGCTCTCGATCTTTGGTTGTTCGAATTATTTCTATCAACTCATGTTTTGCTACTGCATTGCGCGTTTCACTGCCTAGAATATCATCGAGCCGAGAGTGTGCAATTCGCTCATCTCTCAACCTTAGAAAGTACTGCAAAGGGTCAACAATTCGCCAGCGAGCAAACAAATCAACGGAAATGTAGAGCTTATCTTTGGTTGGCATATCGGACGGATCGCCATCCCATTCCAAAACCCGTTTATCGATCGCATTAACCGCTTGTATAAAAGGCATTTTTATATTTAGACCGGCATCGACAACGGGATCTCCCACGGGTTTACCAAACTGGGTAATAATGACTTGTTCAACTTCACTCACAGTATAAAGAGCACTTTTTAGACTAACCCCAACAAGCACAGTTAGACCGATCAATAACGATATATTTAGAGATCTCATTGTTTTCCTCCTGTCTTGCCATCCAGATTAAGCAGAGGTAAAAAATTGCTGGTTTGCTCATCAATAATAATTTTGGAGCGAACCTTCGGTAACACTTCCTGCATGGTTTCGATGTAAATACGACGCTTGGTAACTTCAGGAGCCTTTATATATTCCGCATAAAGCGCATTGAATCTAGCCGCATCGCCTTCGGCTTCGTTTATGCGTTTTAATCGATAACCATCTGCTTCACGGATCCGTTGATCTTTTTCACCCAGTGCCAGAGGGATAACCTTGTTGTAATCTCGACGAGCCTCATTAATCAGTTTTTCTTTTTCCTGTTGCGCCTGGTTAACTTCATTAAAAGACTCTTGAACAGGTTTTGGCGGATTGATATTTTTTAGCTGAACCTGATCAATACTGAGACCCATCGCATACTTAGTCGATAGTTCCTGCATCTTGGTTAACGCCTCAGACTCGATATCCTGGCGACCAACGGTGATCACCTCATCAACAGTGCGATCACCCACAACTTCGCGCATAACCGACTCTGAAACGTATCGTAGTGTTTCACTCGGCTCCCTCACCTCGAACAGGAATTTAACGGGGTTGGATATTCGGTATTGCACGACCCACTCAACAAGCCCCGCGTTTAGATCGCCGGTCACCATTTGCGTTTCCCGACCGTGATCATAGGTTCGTGAGGTTTGGTAAGGGTCTGTCGCACCGGGCGTAGAAAATCCAAACTCTTGCTTGAGCTGGCGTTTAACGGGAACAATGGTTGCGGCATCAATGCCTAAGGGAAATTTAAGATGCAGGCCTGGCGGCACTTCGTGCACATATTTACCAAAACGTTGTACGACCGCTACGGAATCACTTGGGACGGTATAGATTGCAGTCCAGACTGAAAAGCCTGACAAAATTATTACAAAGATGATAAAGAAACTGGCGGGACTTCCACCGGGGAGAAGCTTTTTTAAATGATCGAAATTTTGGGTTAGGAATCGTTCAAGGTCTGGAGGTGATTTATTATTGCCTCCCCAAGGATCTCCTGGAGGGTCATTATTTTGGGACATGATATATACCTCCCTAATTTAGACGAAAAAGTTTCCATCTAACTTCATTAGTATTGGAGCATAAGCAATATTTACAAGGAGTGATCGGTTATTGTAGGCAAATATTTT
>NZ_BAAJPA010000029.1:0-12472 GCF_057552235.1 Kistimonas ophiarachnellae
GTTCCCTGACCCTATATTTTTTCACAATTGATAACTATACGCGAGCGGTTTTGGATTAAATATAAAGAAAACTGATTAGACAAGCGGTGGAAGCACATTATTTGAACGCACAATCTCAATAATTTCAGACGTTGATATTGAAGGTGTTCTATCTAAATAAATTACATCGCAAATATCAGACAAATAATTAAACCTTCCTTTCCAATCATCACCCATAATGAGAATATCAGCTTTATATTCTTTTATGTAATCAGCTTTTAGCTCCAGTGACTCTTCAAGAAAGACATGATCAACGAAACGCATACAACTAACAATATGCATGCGCTCACGCTCATTATAAACTGGGTATTTATTTTTTTTACTATAATTCAAGTTATCAGTTGACACGCCAACAACAAGTCTGTCTCCATATTTTCTTGCACGCTCTAAGATTCTTGCATGACCGTAATGAAAAATATCGAATGTTCCAAATGTAATAACTGTTGTCATTATCAGTCTCTAAAAGTTCTCAAGAAAGAATTTAGGGAATCGAAAATCACACTAAAAAAACAATTCACTTCGATAGAGCACAAATAATACTTAGAATTTACCGTCTCATATCTCTTACAATTAATATAAACTGACAAAAACGCAATAAAATAACTCTTGCAACAATCACACAACCACTCTTTAATATTATAAGAAACATCAAATTTACAGGACACGAATATACCAAAAGAGCATTCAAGCTAAGATTAGTCCAAAAACCATCCCAACAATTAACACTAAAATTAAGACCGTAAAATCTATAACTCTCTTCTTTCTCTTCTTTCTGTCTTCTCGCACATCCAAAACATGATATCCATAACCTATATGAGCAACTGCATCATTCTGTAAAATGACAGCAAACAACCCACTATCCCGATAATAGCGGGAAATGTTTTTTTCGCTTTCGAATGACGAATAGCTCTTTAAACACTGATAATCTTTGAGTCGGCGAAGGCCAGGATTAAAAGAAAAACCTTGCCAATCTGGCTTACTGGAAAGTAAACGATTGAATAATACACCGTTTACGAACCCCGCTTCTCCTAGCGTATGAAAGTTACAATTAACCTTTATATCGTGGTAGTAACTTCTAAGCCAAACTTGAAGTATTTTATCATTTGACTGCAATACTTCTATTGAATCTTCAATAAAACCACTACGGTAAAATTCCCAGTCATCTTCACAATGGAATATATATGGCGTTTCAATTTTTGAATATGCCAAATCTATGGACTTCATTTGCCCAAGCTTAGGATTATTTATAATAACATCAAAAAAATCACTATAACCTTCTGGCAGGCATTGATAGACCTCATCCGACCCAGAATCCTCTGTAATAATTAATTTACGGATAGGATAGGTATTATAAGTAAAAAAACTATCAATTGTTTTCTTTAAGAGATCAAACCGGCCACAGCTAGTAATGACAAATGTTACGTCGCTATCTTTAGAAAAGTAATTTTTCATTAAATAATCACTACTTGTCTGTTTATATGAATTATCAAGAAATAGGCGAAAAACCATCAACCGACAGTTTCCATCCGATATCTAAATCTGCTAACGGAACATTATCCAGACAGTAACTTGATGGAAGTTTTGGCCACACTTCACTTTTCCAATACATGAAGTGAAGGTAAGGAAATTCACGCCCCCCATCCTTATTATTTGTTAAGGATCCCGGTCTTGAATACCATACTTCAGGGTAGTTACGTGTACCATCATGCCAAAGCGGTCTACAGTATGGTGTAGAATAGTCTTCTTCAAAGCGAGAATTTCTAATCAGCTTAGAATGGTAAGTGGCTAGCTTTCTCAACCAGTTCGGAAAATTCTTTCGCTTTACAAGAATATCGGAAAAATATTTCTCATCAAAAACACAATGAGCTGGTGATTCAGTTATTTGACGCCAACCTTTCACACTTTGATATAAACATCGCATTTCTTGCGTATTTTGCATTATACAGAGATGACCGGATACTCGTTTTGGAAAAGTTGATATAAGTTTATATTTTTCCAACATCTGATCTGTGTAATAACCTCGGAGATTGCCATAAACTACATCAAGATCACCAAATGCAAAATGACTATAATCTTTGAGCAATTGTTCGTGAATATGGCCCAACATTGGCTTTATATCACAAAGTTTGTAAGACTTATCTGGAGAGAAATTAATATTTAATCGCTCAGAAACCAGCTCAATATATTGACCAAACGTTACATCAACAATATGTACATTATCTGAACGAACTAACGGCTCACCACAATCTGTAAAAAGATACCAATCAACATTAGGGTTCCACTTACAGGACATTAAAAAGTAATTAATCCAAAACGGCCACTTCCCAAAATATGGTATGATGACAGCAAGCTTTATTTCTTTGTTCTGGGGCATAATTAAAACAAACCAAAAAATTTATTTTTTTGAACATGCGGCCTGAGAGCAGGTATCATTGATTTTATAGCCTGATACCCAACCGACTCCCAACTATATTTTTCTTCGACAAGAGTCTGACCAGACTTTGCAATATGAGCAGCCATTTCAGTATTATCACGAAGAATTGAAAGTTTATTCTGAAACTCTTCAATACTGCTATATAAGACAACGTTCTCCATATCTACAAAGCCTAAAGCCTTATTCTCAGGCACCCCTTGATCCCAGGCAAATAATAAACATCCACAAGCCATAGCTTCATAATTTTTAATCATATATTCGCCCATACCAACATCTGCACTAACGAAAAATCGAATACGATTTAACATAGCCAGATATTCATCACCAGAATTAGTGCGAGTTATATATAAATTCTCATTTTCAGAAATAGCATTAAGCATCTCGGCTCTTTGCTTATAAGACTTGCTTTTTATGCTCCCAACAAACCCCAGCTCGATATCACGATTAGCACCAGTATTGTATAGTAGTTTTTGGTCATAACCTTTGGGTACGAATACAGCATCAATCCCTTCATCCTGTAGCTTACGCGCTACGCCATACCCTGACACAAGCACACGAACCCAAGGTATCTTATGATAATAATTACTAAATTTCCCACGATACTTGTTATCCGTATAGTTTTGCCAAGCATCATGCTCTAATATCACCAAATTAGGAATAGTTTTAATAAACCTGACCTGCCTGATTTCCTTTTTCGTGCGAACCATTAGAACAATACGGTCATATACCGCAGTATCAACATTATACTTAAAATACTGCTTTAAATTTGCTTGCTCTTCATCTTCCAACCAGCGCGTATCACAATATGAGCAATTCTCAGCAATAGCATCGTATAGCCGATCAAGTATTACTCTCTGTTCTTTTTGGATCAAAAATAAAATACGCATAATCAATAAATCATTAATATTTAAAATAATTCTATAAATAAATTTAAAAGCTCAACTCATTGTTATCATCTTGTCGTAAATTCTTTGGCATGCGAATGCATCTTCATGCTGATGGAAAAGCCATTTTTGTGGATATTCACTATCAATTACATCATTTAACATTACTTTCATTACACCACTCAAACTAGCAACATCTTTTACAATCCTGCCTGGCAACACCTTTTCATAATTATACAAAAGCCCTCTATTTTTTATATAGTCATCAAGATCATATACAAATCTCACAATAGGCTTTTTCATTAAAAGATAGTCAACTAAAATACTTGAGTAGTCGCAAACAAGTAGTTCCGTCTTCCGTAAAATAATATTCGACTCAGAATAAATATCAATACCAAAATCTATAATCTTACCTTGCTTAATTAAGTCATGATGTTTTTCACGAAACTTATTCTGCAAAGGCAAGCCATGGTAGCGGAAACCTATAACACAACCATTTTCAGCTAAGCCATTAACTAAACCCATCAAATCAGAACTTTCGAAAAAACAGTCTTTTTCCTTGTTATCCCTTCCTGTAGGGCTATAAAAAACCAGTTTCCGTCCAGCCAGCTGGGATTCGATAGTCCTCAAATCATTTTGATAGTCCTTTGGCAAATCATTTTCAGAACAAAGTAACCAATCCGTTTTTGGTAGACCTGAAACAAATAGTCTATCACCATGCAATAAGTGACAGGCAGCCATCATTGCCTTATCTGTTGTCGATGAACAGCAAACAAGATCAAAACTTTTACTTTTATTGTAGGTATTATCAAGCTTACGAATTCTACCCTGATAACTTTCTTGTAGATTGCCCACTGCTTTTATAGGTATTCCATGCCACAAATTAATCAACTTATAGCCTTTGATACCATACAAAAGCCCTCTTAAAGGTTTCTTCCCATGAGTTATAATATAAAATTTTGCTCTCAAGGCTAAACGAAGAATATAGAAATTTATTCCCTCAGAGACTATAGCTTTCGGGTATTTTTCAGATATATCCTGAGTAGAACATATCCCACGGTTAACAATAACCAGCTTGAAACTATTTTTTTGATAAACATACTCAAAATACGCTCGAAGATTTCCACCCCAAGCTTGATCCTTATCAACAAAAAACAAGATTACATTTTTCTTCTTGATAAACAAAGACAAAACACTAAGGATATATTTTGAGAAAATCTCACTCACAACAAAACCTTTTTAAATTACAATATTTAACGAATCACATTGCGATTTATTTAACACCGCCCCAACCAGCAACTCATCACTTAGAAAAAATTATTTAAGATAATTAAAAACACACTTTTATTATTTTATAAGCAAAGAATCTATCAACGTAGAATATTTATAATAGAAAGCTTCAGATTTAAATCGTATTGAAACATCATCATATAAATCATTACCTACAACACGAAGTTGAAATTTATCCATCTGATAAAATTCATGTATCTTTTTAGCCAAAACTTCAACATTTCCTACTGGAAAGTGCAATTTTTTTTCTTTTATTATGTATGAAAACACTTCGATATTACTACATAATACTGGCACATGACCAGCAATAGCTTCAAGTAGCACCAAGCCGAAGCCTTCTCTTTCAGATGGCATTACAAACAAGTCAAATGCCCTAACATACTTATAGGCATCAAAAAGCGAGCCTACTATGAGCACCTCATCCTCTAGCGAATATTCTTCAATCAACCTTGATAAAAATATCTTATTTTCACCGTCACCAATTATAACAACTCTAATCAATGGAACATCGAAATTATTTTTTAACTGATAAATAGCTTTAATAAGATCATCGTGTCTTTTCCCCCTCTCGATCCTCCCAATACATCCTACAACAAATTCATTTTCTTTTACGCAAAGCTTTTTTCGAGCATCCTCACGTGCAAACTGATTTTTTATTAAATCATTAAAATCAAGTGCATTATCTATATAAGTCGTATTAAGTGATGTAGCACCAATTGACAAGTCAAGTAAATAATTTCTTAGCGGTGGAGAAACAGCAACCAATCGACAATTATCTTTAGAAAGAATCTTTCTCAATTGAAGTTTTATCTTTTCTTTAGGATTCGTATAACCATGATATACACACAAAACTGATGGCATACAAATTAAAGAATCAAGAATTGATAAATGATATAAACTTGTTAGCCCATCGCATATTACACAGTCAAAATTTATTTTTTTGAAAAAAATTGCAAGTTTCCTGCGCATTAGGTAAGAACCAATAATTTTTTTACCCTTCGCCACTTTCCGACTTGCTTTAAAATAGACTGCTTCTAGTTTGTTATTATCAAGAATACCATCCTCATAACCAGACAGATATAACGTCACCACAGTGTGACCAACTTTTTCAAGATGACTTGCCAAGTTATTATGAATTTTATTTACTGCGTGATGATCACGACGGCATGAAAAAAGCAAATTAAGTATTCTTGCCATAAAATCTATTAATAAACACCAAACAAAACCACGCCGCTAGAGCGTGGCCTTTTTAAAAATATTAATACTTACACAACAGATGACATTTCATAAGGCAACTCAAACATTCTAGTCACCCCAATAATCATCCACAAGTAAATAAAAGCTCACAATATAATCAGCTATCGACCTTCCACCCAAACAAAATCTCTCAATTCGAAACTACAATTAAATATATATTAAAAGTCACATATACTTATTAACAAAAGATAATTCCCAAAAGGCCTTTCTGACCCTTTCTTCAGAAAATAAAGATAGCACTTTATCTTCTATACGCTCCTTAATCTTGCCAACTTGATCTTCGCTAAGATTATAATAATCCTCAAGAATATTGGCTAGTTTAACGTCATCGCCAACTTCAAATGATTCACCGATACCTTCAATAGCTTCTTCATTACCATCACATCGACTGGCAGTACAAATATTACGCGCTGCAAATGCTTCAAGCAAAGCTACTGGGAGCCCTTCTCGGATTGAACTCAAAACAAAACAATCAAATGCCGCATAAAAGCGATAAACATCAGGCACCATGCCCAAGAGTATGACACGTCCATCTAAACCAGATTCATGTATCTGCTGTTTTAAATCCTCTTCCAAACGCCCCTTACCTGCAATAACCACTTTTGCGCTTGGGATACTTTCAGCTATCCGAGAAAACGCCCGGATCAACGTCGCCTGATCCTTGTCCGGATGTAAACGCCCCACATTGCCAATAATATAATCGCTTTCAGCTAGCCCTAATTTGTTACGAGCCTCTTTTTTCGATAGCAAATTCAAACGAATAGTTTCATAATCCAAGCTGTTATACAGGAATTCTATTCGGTCTTTTGGAAAGCTTACCAGGTCAGAACGAATATTGTCCCTTACAGCTTTTGACACTCCCAGCAACGCAATCTGCTCTCTATGTCGGTTAACATAAAAGCGGCGAGTCCATCGTTTATAACCACCCCTGATGTGATGAACACCAATGCAAAACAGTTCTGGTACATGTGATGCTATGTAGAGCGCTTTATAACGATGAGCAATAGCAAAACGAAACTGATATTGTTTGTTCAGTTTCTTCAAATCACGGATCGGTTGTCGTTTCAATCCTCTAATATCGCGTGAGCTGTAGTCCAGAAACACAACCTCATCAGAAGCAGATTCCTGAATGACTGTTTCATCAGGCTTACCCTTGAGGTAAACAGTGACAACCTTATATGCCGACCCCTTGAACAACCCGGCATACTGCTTGGCGACACTCAGAAAAGGTGCCTTGTAATCATGACATAGCTGGAGAACGTACACAGTCTCTCCTATACGATTAAAAAAACACGCTACCGCCCGACGGCCGTAAGTGCAAACCGCAAAGCTGAAGCAGTAGACACTACCCAGTGCAGGTAGAGGTTACCTGTTATATTTGTCAAAATCGCAAGATACTACATGCATGGCCAAGTGATTGCCAGAAGTTATCCGGATGTTCAACTTCATTACCAAAACCATTGAAGAGTAATCACACAACATATACGTACTATTACCTACAACTCGCAGTTCATAGGCTGTAGGTGATAAAATCCAAGTTAACTTTTGTGCAGTTACCTAAAGTACCGCGCCGAAATACTATGTAAAATAACCAGATTTTAAACTACTCAAGACGATGTTATTACTTTCCGATTCAACCAATAAAATCAGGGTCGTGCCAGGCTGGCTGGACCGTGCTGATCAAGTCATAAAAACACGCTTTCTTCCTTTTGGTCTGTTTTTACAACTGACAGGCATGCTCTGGCTTGGATCCAGTGGTGGTTACCTGACCCAGACCTATATCTGGTGCCTTCTGCCAGGGCTACTCTCATTAGCTATAGACATTTACCGCTATGGTTTAAGAGACTGCCTGTCGGGTATGACAATAGGCGAAAAGCTTCTAACAATCTTGTTTATCTGGATAATCGCCAACCCGTTCTTTGTCTCTGGCGGAATGGATATAGGTACTGTTCTCAATAGAGTACTGAAGATAGCGCTTTACCTATATGTTGTTCGCACCGTTATCCTGCAGCTACGAAGACCTGAGCGGCTCCTTCTAGTCGCGGCAGGTGTCGCGACCCTGTTCGCCCTGGGCACTATGATTTATCAGTTCGGCATATTGGATAAGCCAATTGGAATCAGGGCACTTGGAAGTGGCGGTTACCGGGTAGGCAGTCTTGAAATTGGTGAATTTGCACAACTTGGAAATTCGATACTTGCAGCACTTTACTATGGCAGTTTCGCATCCATCCTCTGTGGCTACATTGCAGCACGACCTTTCCGCTGGCAACGGCGTGTTCCCGCCATTATAGCTGTCGCGATTATTTGCGTTTTCATACTTCTCTCTGGCTCGCGTGGTCCACTGGTGGCTTTTATAGCCATGTCAGGAATGGCGCTGTTGATTTGCCAGTATTCATGGAAAAAACCATTGATTGCAATTCTCAGCGTGGCAGCGGGAATAGGGATATTTTTACTGCATGATGAAATTTTATCTCAATATAATCGCGTAATTGCTGATGGTTTCAATTGCCGTGTACCCACCTGGCACCAAGCTATTGAATATATCACCGGCAAACCGTTTATTGGGTATGGTGCAGACACCGATTTTGAAGCAATTTGTCGTGGAATGACTATAGATCACCCCCACAATATGTTTCTTCTTCTTGCCTATCATTGGGGATTGATTGCACCACTACTCTACCTAATGATATTAATTCATGGTTTTACACGAGCATTCAGCAACCAAATCGACTTACCTGAGTCGATAGCCTTGCCATTATTGGTGTTTGGACTAGTGGGCATGTTAACGGATACTTATAGTTTTCTGGTTCGTCCTGACTTGCAGTGGTTACTTTTCTTTTTACCTGTTGCAATATTAGCTGGTGCAACAAAAAGGAAAGAAGTTAAAAAAATCTGATAATTTAGAGTCGATTAAAAAAAATGCCTGCCGGAAATTTTTTCCGGCAGACATTGAGTAATATATGTTAAAGGTTTTAATGTATACAGACTTCGCTTCTTACCACATCATCAGAAACATGCATCCAATCAACAATATCTCCTGATGGACTAAAGCCATTGACAATAGCTACCAGGCATTTTTGCAACTCTGAAAACTGTCTTTCAGATGCTGTCTTTACGATCTGCTGTAATGCATTGTTTAAATCATACCAATCCAGCCTTGTTTCGATGGCCATACTGATTTTCGGATGGCTTGTACCTGTCACATTATTACCAATCAGGAGTTCTTCGTAGAGTTTTTCCCCTGGCCTGAGTCCTGAAAAGACAATCTCGATATCACCTTCCGGATTCTGTTCATCCCGCACTGTCAAACCGGTCAGGTTAATCATACGTTTGGCGAGATTAACAATCTTGACCGGTTGCCCCATATCCAGAACAAACACTTCACCGCCTTTTGCCATGGCACCTGCCTGTATGACCAAAAGCGCTGCTTCAGGAATCGTCATAAAGTAACGGTTAATATCAGGATGAGTGACTGTGACAGGACCACCGGTACGTATTTGTTCATGGAATAGTGGAATCACGGAACCACTGGAGCCCAGCACATTACCAAACCTCACCATGGTAAAGCACGTTGAAACGGGAACATTTTGCACCTGTTCGAGACCAAAGCGTTCCGCATGGTAAAACGTAACCACTTTTTCGTGTGAAAACGCCTGCAACACCATTTCCGCAAGCCGTTTTGAAGCACCCATGACATTGGTCGGCCGGACAGCTTTATCTGTAGAGATGAGGACAAAACGTTCGACCTGGGTCAAGATTGCAGCCTGAGCCGTATACAACGTACCCAAGGTGTTATTCCGTAACCCTTCTTCAATATTATGTTCCACCATTGGCACATGTTTATAGGCTGCAGCATGATATACCGTTTCAACACCAAACCGACGCATGGTCTCAATTAACCGTGATGGGTCGTTAATTGATCCAAGCACAGCCACTATTTTCGTGTGTCGGTGCTGTGCCAGCTTTTTCTGAATCTTCAATAAATCCTGTTCTATCGTATAGAGGTTAAACTCGGAGTGTTCATAAAGAACCAGGCTTAGTGGCTTTTGCTGTAAAATCTGGCGGCAAAGCTCAGAGCCAATAGAACCCCCGGCACCGGTCACCATCACCACCTTGCCAGTGATACATTTTTCCAACAGATCCGACCTTGGCGCAACCTCCTCCCTGCCAAGCACATCACCAATATCAACATGCTGGATCTCCTGCATTTTCATACGACCGCTGGCAAGGTCAGCCATTGCAGGCACCGTGCGAATAGGCAAGGCGTATTGCTCCAGGCTCTGTACGATCTCCCGACGCCTTGCCCTGCTGGCAGAAGGAATAGCCAGCAATACCTCTTGTGCACCGGACTCTCTCGCCATCTGTAAAAAATGCTTGGGTCGATAGATTTTTCGGCCCTGGATGGAGCGTCCGGAATGATCCTTCTTGTCATCAAGGAAAGCGACGGGCTGATACTCCAGCCCTTTATCCAGCGCAGACATTAACTGCACCCCCGCCGCTCCGGCACCGTAGATGGCAACGGGCACCCCATGGGCTGAATGCCCCTGCTTTTTCGGGAAAAACTCAGGAAAAATATCAGCAACGCTATGGCCTAACAGCCATGAGCGCATAAAGTAACGAGATAGCACCATAACTGGCAGCAATAGCAGCCAGTAGATAAATGGAATCGAACGCGGTATATGCCCCTGCCCAATCACAAACCCTGCCAACATCAAACATACTGCAGAGTAGGAACAGGCCTTGACGATGGTGATAAGCGAATCCGACCCCATATACCGCAGCACAGCCCGATATAACCCCAATCGGATAAGAAATGGCAGTGTGACAAATATTGCAATGATGTAGGCAGAAGAATAACGACTGATTGAATCAGTGATATCCAGGCGAATATAAAAAGACAGCCAAAGACACGTGGTAATTCCTGCAGTATCAAACAACAGACCCACAAGCCTTTTTCTTGAACGAGGGAGGTTTAACAGTAGCTGTCGCATGCGCAATCAATCCAAATTTTATGACGAGTTTCAGGAAGCAAGGGCCATAACATCCCGTATTACTGACACTGTTTTCTTGATCTCACTCTCAAGCAGGGTGGGATGAACCAGGAACATCAAGCTGGTTTCTCCCAGTTCCTTCGCTACCGGCAGACGTTCTTCTGGCCGGAAGCCTGTACCGTCGAAGGCTTTTTCCAGGTAGACCTCGGAACAGGAACCCTGGTAACAGGGTACGCCGCGAGCCATGACCTCATCAATAATCCGGTCACGGTTCCAGCCAGGCTTCAGGCATTCCGGACGCACAAACACGTAGTGCTTGTAACAGGCATGTTCAAACCCTTCGGGGATTTCCGGCACGCGCAGTGCGGCAAACTCACGACAGACTTCAGTAATCGCTGCCGCATTGGCCTGACGCTGACGCGTCCATTCCGGCATCCGCTGCAGCTGGATACGCCCGATAACCGACTGCATTTCCGTAATCCGCCAGTTTGTGCCGAAGGATTCATGCAGCCAGCGGAAACCGGGAGGATGCTGGCGATTGTATACTGCATCGTAGGACTTACCGTGGTCTTTGAACGACCACATGCGGCTCCAGAGTTCACGGTCATTGGTGGTGACCATACCGCCTTCGCCACCGGTGGTCATGATCTTGTCCTGACAGAACGACCAGGCGCTGATATGACCGGTACTTCCCACGGAACGCCCCTTGTAACGAGCGCCATGAGCCTGAGCGCAGTCTTCAATCACGAACAGGTTGTGTGTGTCCGCCAATGCCATGATCGGGTCCATATCACAGGGCAAGCCTGCCAGGTGAACACAGATGATGGCGCGGGTACGTTCGGTAAGCACCGCACGGACAGTCTCAGCCGTTATGTTCTGGGATTCACGATCCACATCCGCAAACACCGGCGTCGCACCAGCATTTACGATACTGCTGACCGATGCGAGGAAAGTGCGTGAGGTGACGACCACCTCATCACCCGCACCAATACCCAAGGCATTCAGCGCCAGGTCCAGCGCCAGGGTGCCATTGCCCAGGGCGATGGCGTATTCAGTGCCGCAATAGTCGGCAAACTCTCGTTCAAACTCACGGCTTTCGGTGCCGGTCCAGTAATTGACCTTGTTGGATAGCAGCACCTGGCTGACCGCATCAGCTTCTTCTGGCGTGAATGACGGCCAGGGGGAAAAAGGAGTATTCAGCATTATTTATCCGGAAATCAGAAGAGTGACCTACATTTATGGTCTTTTTTGCTAGCGAAACAGACAATCACACTTGCACAAGTGTGTATGGTGTGTATATTTATTGAGGCAGTGAACCTTTCAATGAAGAGTGCAGAACACGGCAAGATCATGAAACCCCTTGCCCCGCAAGGACTTCAGCCAGAAACGTTGTGCTTCGCGAAGCCTTCTTCTGTTTCCTTTTCAGGCCGCCGCTAAAGCTTTTCACATCGTTGAGAAGGTTAAAGGCAATATGTCGAAAGCCAGCCAGGATTTCTGAGGCGTCTCCCCGTCGAATCCTGCAATCATCTTCACCCATCGCCACATCAAGCTTCCAGTGCAGTTTATTCTCTATATAC
>NZ_BAAJPA010000030.1:0-9842 GCF_057552235.1 Kistimonas ophiarachnellae
TACAGTAACCAACAACAATGACGGCACATTCAGTTTCAATCCGGGTAGTGATTTCCAGGACCTGGCGGCCGGAGAAACCCGTCAGGTCACGTTCACCTATGTAGCGATTGATGATTCCGGTGAAGGGAATGCCACCAGTGAACCGGCCACGGTCACGATTACGATTACAGGGACTAACGACAAGCCTACTGCCGAAGTGGTGAGTGTCAGTGCCACGGAAGATGGTGCGGCAGTGACCGGCAATTTCAGTGCCACGGATGCGGACATCACCGATACCCACACCTTCAACATCGTGAGCCAACCGGCAGAAGGCTCGGTAACCAACAACAATGACGGCACCTTCAGTTTTAATCCGGGTAGTGACTTCCAGGATCTGGCCGCGGGAGAAACCCGTCAAGTTACGTTTACCTATGTAGCGATTGATGATTCCGGTGAAGGGAATGCCACCAGTGAACCGGCGACGGTCACGATCACGATAACCGGTACCAACGATAAGCCTACCGCCGAAGTGGTGAGTGTCAGTGCCACGGAAGATGGTGCGGCAGTGACCGGCAATTTCAGTGCCACGGATGCAGATACCACCGATAACCACACCTTTAACATCGTGAGCCAACCGGCAGAAGGCTCGGTAACCAACAACGATGACGGCACCTTCAGTTTCAACCCGGGCAATGACTTTCAGGATCTGGCCGCGGGAGAAACCCGCCAGGTCACGTTTACCTATGTAGCGATTGATGATTCCGGTCTCGGAAACAACACCAGTGAACCGGCGGCGGTCACGATTACAATTACCGGGACTAACGACAAGCCTACCGCAGAAGTGGTGAGTGTCAGTGCCACGGAAGATGGCGCGGCAGTGACCGGCAATTTCAGTGCCACGGATGCCGATACCACGGATACCCACACCTTCAACATCGTGACCCAGCCGACAGAAGGTACGGTAACCAACAACGATGACGGCACCTTCAGTTTCAACCCTGGCAGTGACTTCCAGGATCTGGCCGCGGGAGAAACCCGCCAGGTCACGTTTACCTATGTGGCGGTTGATGATTCCGGTCTCGGAAACAACACCAGCGAACCGGCGACGGTCACAATTACGATTACAGGGACCAACGATAAGCCCACCGCCGAAGTAGTGAGTGTCAGCGCCACGGAAGATGGCGCGGCAGTGACCGGCAATTTCAGTGCAACGGATGCCGATACCACCGATACCCACACCTTCAACATCGTGACCCAGCCGACAGAAGGCACGGTAACCAACAACAATGACGGCACCTTCAGTTTCAATCCGGGCAGTGACTTCCAGGATCTGGCCGCCGGAGAAACCCGTCAGGTTACGTTTACCTATGTAGCGGTCGATGATTCCGGCGAAGGGAATGTCACCAGTGAACCGGCCACGGTCACGATCACGATCACCGGTACCAACGATAAACCGACAGCGGTGGTTGAGAGTGTCAGTGCCACGGAAGATGGCGCAGCAGTGACCGGCAATTTCAGTGCCACGGATGCGGACACTACCGATACGCACACCTTCAACATCGTGAGCCAGCCGGCAGAAGGCACGGTAACCAACAACAATGACGGCACCTTCAGTTTCAATCCGGGCAGTGACTTCCAGGATCTGGCCGCGGGAGAAACCCGTCAGGTTACGTTTACCTATGTAGCGATTGATGATTCCGGTCTCGGAAACAACACCAGTGAACCGGCGACGGTCACGATTACGATTACAGGGACTAACGACAAGCCTACTGCCGAAGTGGTGAGTGTCAGTGCCACGGAAGATGGCGCGGCAGTGACCGGCAATTTCAGTGCCACGGATGCGGACACCACCGATACCCACACCTTCAATATCGTGACCCAGCCGACAGAAGGCTCGGTAACCAACAACAATGACGGCACCTTCAGTTTCAATCCGGGCAGTGACTTCCAGGACCTGGCGGCTGGAGAAACCCGTCAGGTTACGTTTACCTATGTAGCGGTCGATGATTCCGGCGAAGGGAATGCCACCAGTGAACCGGCCACGGTCACGATCACGATCACCGGTACCAACGATAAACCGACAGCGGTGGTTGAGAGTGTCAGTGCCACGGAAGATGGTGCGGCAGTGACCGGCAATTTCAGTGCCACGGATGCAGATACCACCGATACCCACACCTTCAACATCGTGAGCCAGCCGACAGAAGGCACGGTAACCAACAACAATGACGGCACCTTCAGTTTCAATCCGGGCAGTGACTTCCAGGATCTGGCCGCGGGAGAAACCCGTCAGGTTACGTTTACCTATGTAGCGATTGATGATTCCGGTCTCGGAAACAACACCAGTGAACCGGCGACGGTCACGATTACGATTACAGGGACTAACGACAAGCCTACTGCCGAAGTGGTGAGTGTCAGTGCCACGGAAGATGGCGCAGCAGTGACCGGCAATTTCAGCGCCACGGATGCAGACACTACCGATACCCACACCTTCAACATCGTGAGCCAACCGGCAGAAGGCTCGGTAACCAACAACAATGACGGCACCTTCAGTTTCAATCCGGGCAATGACTTCCAGAACCTGGCCGCGGGAGAAACCCGTCAGGTTACGTTTACCTATGTAGCGGTTGATGATTCCGGTCTCGGAAACAACACCAGTGAACCGGCCACAGTCACGATTACGATCACCGGTACTAATGACAAGCCCACCGCCGAAGTGGTGAGTGTCAGTGCCACGGAAGATGGCGCAGCAGTGAGCGGCAATTTCAGCGCCACGGATGCAGATACCACAGATACCCACACCTTCAACATCGTGACCCAGCCGGCAGAAGGCTCGGTAACCAACAACAATGACGGCACATTCAGTTTCAATCCGGGCAGCGACTTTCAGGATCTGGCGGCTGGAGAAACCCGTCAGGTCACGTTTACCTATGTAGCGGTTGATGATTCCGGTGAAGGGAATGCCACCAGTGAACCCGCGACGGTGACTATCACGGTCACGGGTACCAATGATGCGCCAGTCGCAGTGGCAGACACCGGCAATGCTTCTATCGTGGGTACAACGACGCTGGATGTACTTGCCAACGATACCGATGTTGACAGTGATGATACTGCAGCCAACTTCAGTCTGGATGCAGTGACCATTACCGGAATAACCGATAGCGATGGCAGCCGCACTACCAATGGTGGTTCCGTTCAAATCGTTAATAATCGACTGGAATTCAATCCGGCGGGCGATTTTGATTACCTGGCCATCGGCGAAAGTGCCACGGTAACTGTCAGCTATACCATGAGTGATGATGAGGGTGTGACGTCAACAGCCACCGCGACCATCACCGTCAGCGGCTCCAATAGTCAGCCGGTAGCTGAGCTTGTCAGTGTAAATTCGGTAGTGGAAGACGGTAGTGCGGTCTCCGGTAGTTTCAGTGCGACTGATGAAAACCTGAGTGATACCCATACATTCAATATCCTGACCCAGCCGACTGAAGGCTCGGTCATCAATAACAATGACGGTACCTTCAGTTTCAATCCGGGCATTGACTTCCAGGATCTGGCGGCCGGAGAAACCCGTCAGGTTACGTTTACCTATGTAGCGGTCGATGATTCCGGTGAAGATAATGCCACCAGTGAACCGGGCACGGTCACGATTACGATCACGGGCACCAACGACAAACCAACAGCGGAGGTTGAGAGTGTCAGTGCCACGGAAGATGGCGCAGCAGTGACCGGCAATTTCAGTGCAACGGATGCGGACACAACGGATACCCTCACGTTCAACATCGTGACCCAGCCATCTGAAGGCACCGTAACCAACAACAATGATGGCACCTTCAGCTTTAACCCGGGCAGTGACTTTCAGGATCTGGCTACGGGAGAAACCCGTCAGGTTACGTTTACTTATGCCGCTGTAGACGATTCAGGGACAGCGAACAACACCAGTGAACCGGCGACTGTAACGATTACGGTAACGGGTACGAATGATGGCCCTGTGGCTTTGGCTGATAACGACTCGACGCTGGCAACAGGTTCCGTCACGGTTGATGTGATTGCAAACGATACCGATGTTGACAATGGTGATGTCCTGTCACTGAGAGCGGATTCGGCTTCTGTAGCCAGCGCCCTGTTCAGCAATATGGCCATCACATTGATTGATGCCCGGCTCACCCAGAGCGGTAACAGCATCACGTTTGATCCTGGCAGTGATTTCGATTTCCTTGATGCCGGTGAAACGGCAACGGTGACCATCAACTACACCGTGGAAGATGACCAGGGCGCTTCGTCACCAGGTACATTAACCGTGACAGTGACAGGCACCAACGATGGTCCGCAGGCTCTGGCTGATACAGGCGCAACGACTGAGAATGCGGCTCTGCAACTGGAAGTACTCTCGAATGATACGGATGTTGATCAGGGTGACTCGGCGACCAATTTCACGCTTCAGACGGTGGAACTGGTTGATGAACAGGGTGATCCGGTGACCGGGCAGGGCAGCGTAAGCGTCGTCAACAACCGGTTAAATTACAATCCGGGTAATGATTTCGACACTCTGGCGACCGGAGAAACGGCGACAGTCATTGTACGTTACACCATGGCCGATAGCTCAGGAGAGCAGTCTTCTTCGACGGCCACTATTACCATTACAGGTACCAATGATGATCCCGTTGCCACGGTTGATGATGCATCGGGTCATGAAAATGAAGTGCTGACAATTGATGTTCTTGCGAATGATACAGATGTCGATAACGATGACAATCCAGCCAATTTCTCACTGGATAATGTTCAGGTTGTTGATGGTGACGGGAATCCTGTTAGCAACCAGGGTAGTGTGTCCATCGTTAATAACGAACTGAGATTCGATCCGGGCACTGACTTTGATTACCTGGCAACAGGGGAAACGACAACTGTCACGCTACGTTACGTGATGTCTGATGATGAGGGTGCAACATCAACCTCAGATGTAACGGTTACCATTACGGGCGCCAATGACGCGCCAGTCGCTAAAGCTGACTTCCCTATCAGTGAATCCGGTTTCATTCCGGCACTGAGTTCTGCCAATGATCAAGGCTACAAGGTAACAGCCAGCGGACAACTCAGTGATGCTTTTGCCGCTTATAAAGTATTCGACAATGTTGATGCATCATCCGTCAATAATATTAATGCGTGGGCGACATCTGGCAGTTCTGCCTGGCTGCAGCTTGAGATGCCGGAGTCCAAGAGTATTCTTCAGTATTCAATGAAGGCTATTGCCCAGTCTGTTGGACGTGAACCATCTGAGTGGGAGTTCCTGGGAAGTAATGACGGCGTTAATTTTGTCGTTCTCGATAGCCAAACGGGTATCAATGACTGGTCTACCAGGGAAACCAAGAAATTCACGTTGGATGCCCCGGCCGATTACCGTTTTTTCAGAATCAATATCACGGACAATAATGGCGAAGCCTATACCGGTTTTGATGAATTCCAGTTGTATGAAGGGTCTTCTGCCAATGCTACCGGCGAAGAAAATGAAACACTGACCATCGATGTTCTGGCTAATGATATCGATGCGGACCATAACGACAATACAGCCAGCTTCACGCTTCAGACTGTTCAGGTTGTTGATGGTAATGGTGATCCGGTCAGTGGGCAGGGCTCGGTCAGTGTTCAGAACAACCAGCTGCAGTTCGTGCCGGGGTCGGATTTTGATTATCTGGCTGTCGGTGAGACGACGACTGTCACTGTTCGCTATGTCATGTCGGATAATGAAGGCGCAACATCAGAATCGACAGTGACATTACAGATCCAGGGAACCAATGACCAGCCGGTCGTTGCTCCAGTATCTGTCAACGCTAGCGACAGTTCATCCATTAATGGGACCTTCAGTATCACAGATACTGATACTAATGATTCCCATACATTCACCATACTGACTCAGCCGGCCGAGGGAACAGTCACTAATAATAATGACGGTTCATTCACCTTTAACCCGGGAACTGATTTCCGGGATCTGGCTGAGGGGCAAACACGTCAAGTAACGTTTACCTACCGTGCTACGGATGCATCGGGTGCAGATAATGCGACCAGCACAGCGCAAACCGTCACTATTACAGTAACAGGCACTAACGATGCACCGGTTGCTGTTTTAGATACGCGAACCATTGATGAAAACAGCCAGGTAACAGTGGATGTGATCGCCAATGATACGGATGTCGACAATGGCGATGTGATTAGCCTAAGAGCGAATTCTGTCTCTATTTCCGCAGCGGTATCCGAGGGCAATAATGCGATCACATTGTCAGATGCCAGTGTTTCGCAGAGCGGGAACAATGTGACCTTTAACCCCGGAACCGATTTTGATTTTCTGGGAACCGGAGAAACGGCGACAGTCACTGTCTCTTACCAGGTGCAGGATCAGTCTGGCGCGACAGACGAAGGCACTTTGACGGTGACAATCACAGGCAGCAATGATGGCCCTGTGGCTGCTGTCGATACTGGAAGCACGACCGAAAACGCTGGCTTGACCCTGGATGTACTGGCCAATGATAACGATGCGGATCATAACGACTCAGCGGCTAATTTCAGTCTTGATAGCGTCGAAATTGTTGATGGCGACGGGAACCCGCTGACGGGTAAAGGCTCCGTCAGTATCGTCAATAACCGTCTGCATTATAACCCTGACAATGATTTTGACCGTCTGGCAACAGGCGAAACAGAGACAATCACTGTTCGCTATGTCATGTCTGATGATGAAGGCGAGACTTCTGAGTCGACAGCCACCATCACCGTGACAGGCACCAATGATGATCCGGTGGCGACAGCGGACACGGCTGCAGGCCATGAGAATCAGGTCTTGACGATCGACGTCCTGAATAATGATTCAGACTCTGATCATAACGATGATGCTTCTAATTTCTCACTGGATACGGTCCAGTTGGTTGATACCAATGGTGATCCGGTTACCGGGCAGGGAAGTGTCAGTGTTGTGGGTAACCAGCTGCAGTTTGACCCCGGTTCCGATTTTGATTACCTGGCAACCGGTGAAACCGCGACGGTTACCGTGCGGTATAGCATGTCTGACGATGAAGGGGCAGATGCCTCATCCACCGTTACCATCACGATAACCGGTACCAATGATACACCTGAGGCCCGTGCTGATTACTCGGTCAGTGAGACAGGCTATATACCCGCACTGACCAGTAATAATGACCAGGGATTCAAGATCACCAGTAGTCACGAAGCCAGTGCAGCGTTTGCAGCCTACAAGGTGTTTGACAATGTGGCTGCATCAGCATCCGGCAACGCCAACTCCTGGGCGGCACAGGGAAGTTCTGCCTGGTTACAGGTCGAAATGCCTGAAACCAAGAGTATCCTGCAATATTCATTGACGGCTATCCCTAATAACGTTGGACGTGAGCCTTCCGAGTGGCAACTCCTCGGAAGTAACGATGGCGTGAATTTTGAGGTGATTGATACGCAGTCTTCAGTGACCGACTGGACGTCGAGGGAAACCAAAACCTTCAGTCTGCCATCGGCTGTGGAATACCGTTTCTTCAAACTGGATATCAGCGACAACAATGGTGACAGTTATACGGGACTTGATGGTTTTCAGCTGTTTGAAGGTACCACGCACTCAGTGGTAGGCGATGAGCATGAAGTCCTGACTGTTGATGTACTGGCGAATGATCTCGATGCTGACCACAATGACTCGACAGCGAATTTTACGCTGGATAACGTACAAATCGTTGATGAAAATAATCAGCCTGTTTCAGGTCTGGGGAATGCCAGTATTGCAGGCAACCAGCTTCGCTTTGATCCCGGTAATGACTTTGATTACCTGGCGGCGGGTGAATCAGCCTCTGTCACTGTGCGCTATACGATGTCGGATGATGAGGGTGCATCATCCACATCAACGGTAACACTGGTTATCAATGGTACCAATGATAAGCCAACTGCTGGGGTTGTGAGTGTCAATGCTACCGAAGATGGTGCAGCGATTACCGGTCACTTCAGTGCCACGGATACAGATACCTCAGATACCCACAGCTTCAATATTCTGAACCAACCTGCTGAAGGTACGGTAACCAATAACGGTAATGGTACCTTCAGTTTCAACCCGGGCAGTGATTTCCAGGATTTGGCGGCGGGTGAAACCCGTCAGGTTACGTTTACCTATGTGGCGGTTGATGATTCCGGTACTGGAAACGCGACCAGTGAACCTGCCACGGTCACGATTAAGGTCACGGGCACCAATGACAAACCCACAGCAGACGTTGTCACTGTCAGTGCGACTGAAGACGGTTCTTCTGTAACGGGTAGCTTCAGTGCAACCGATGCGGATACAACCGATACTCTCACATTCAATATCCTGAGCCAGCCCAGTGAAGGCGCTGTTACCAACAACGGTAACGGTACCTTCAGCTTCAATCCGGGCAGTGACTTCCAGAATCTGGCCGCGGGAGAAACCCGTCAGGTCACGTTTACCTATGAAGCCGTTGATGATTCCGGTGAAGGGAATGCCACCAGTGAACCTGCTACGGTCACGATTACGGTCATGGGTACCAACGACAAGCCCACAGCAGAAGTTGTCAGTGTTAGTGCCACCGAAGATGCTGCTACAGTGACGGGCAGCTTCAGTGCAACAGATGCGGATACAACCGATACCCACACATTTAATATCCTGAGCCAGCCCAGTAAAGGCACGGTGACCAATAACAACGATGGTACCTTCAGCTTCAACCCTGGCAGTGACTTCCAGGATCTGGCCGCCGGAGAAACCCGTCAGGTCACGTTTACCTATGAAGCCGTGGATGACTCTGGTCTTGGAAACAATACCAGTGAACCGGCCACCGTCACGATTACGATCACAGGTACCAATGACAAGCCCACGGCAGAAGTGGCGAGCGTTAGCGCCACAGAGGATGGCGCAGCGGTAACCGGCAACTTCAGTGCAACGGACGCTGATACAACCGATACCCACACCTTCAACATCCTGACCCAGCCGACAGAAGGCACGGTGACCAACAACGATGACGGCACCTTCAGTTTCAATCCGGGCAGTGACTTCCAGGATCTGGCCGCGGGAGAAACCCGTCAGGTTACGTTTACCTATGTGGCGGTTGATGATTCCGGTACTGGAAACGCGACCAGCGAACCGGCTACGGTCACGATTACGATAACCGGGACAAATGATGCCCCGGTGGCTGTTGTAGACAGCGATACCACCTCTGTGGGTTCGACACTGTTAATGGATGTTCTTGCCAATGATACGGATGTTGACAGTGACGATAACGCGACAAATTTCTCCCTCGACAGCGTTAACATCACCGGTATCGCGGATTCAGATGGCTCCCGTACTGTCAATGGCGGCACGGTAACGATAGAAAATAACCAGCTGAAGTTTGTGCCAGGCAGTGATTTCGATTATCTGGCAGTGGGCGAAAGTGCGACTGTCACCATCAGCTACACCATGAGTGATGACTCGGGAGCGACATCAACGGCAATCGCTACCATCACGGTGAGTGGTACGAACAGTACACCGGTGGCACAGGCTGTTAATGTCGGCGCTGCTGAAGATGGTGCAGCGATCAGCGGTAATTTTGCGGTCACTGATGACAATGCGACAGATACCCACACATTTACCATTCTTTCCCAGCCGGGCGAAGGGGCAGTTACCAACAATAATGATGGTACTTTCAGCTTCAACCCGGGCAGTGACTTCCAGGATCTGGCTGCGGGAGAAACCCGTCAGGTCACGTTTACCTATGCAGCCGTGGATGATTCCGGTGAAGGGAATGCCACCAGTGAACCTGCTACGGTCACGATTACGGTCACGGGTACCAACGACAAGCCCACAGCGGAGGTTGCGAGTGTCAGTGTCACGGAAGATGGCA
>NZ_BAAJPA010000031.1:0-8964 GCF_057552235.1 Kistimonas ophiarachnellae
CTGGCAAGGCTGTCGAAATCCGTGCCCGGAACAAACTGGAGCTGGTTGTTGACGATGCTGACCGTGCCCTGGCCGCTTAATGGATTGCCGTCACCATCGACAATCTGCACGCTGTCGAGAGTGAAATTGGCCGGATTATCGTTGTGATCCGCGTCCGTGTCGTCGGCCAGTACGTCAATGGTCAGGGTTTCATTCTCATGGCCTGTGGCGGTGTTGGCTGTCGCCACCGGTGCATCGTTAGTGCCGGTCACCGTGATGGTGGCCGTTGACTCAGAGGTAGCCCCTTCGTCATCGGACATCACATATCGAACGACCACTGTCGCACTTTCGCCACTGGCCAGACTGTCGAAGTCTGTACCCGGCACAAACTGCAGCTGGTTGTTGGCGATGCTGACCGTGCCCTGACCCGTGACGGGATTCCCGTCTCCATCAACGATCTCCACACTATCCAGGCTGAAGTTGGCGGGGTTGTCGTTGTGATCCAGATCCGTGTCGTCGGCCAGTACGTCAATGGTCAGGGTTTCATTCTCATGGCCCGTGGCGGTATTGGCTGTCGCCACCGGCGCATCGTTGGTACCGGTCACGGTAATCGTCACATCGGCCGTGGCTGTAGCGCCCTCCCGGTCTGAAATCCCGTACCGCACGGTCACCGTGGCCGTTTCACCACTCGCCAGGTAATCAAAATCCGTTCCCGGCGTGAATGCTATCTGCCTGTCTGTGACAACCACACTGCCTTGGCCGCTTAACGGCTCTCCATTACCATCTACTATGACGGCACTGTCCAGGTTCAGGGTGTCATAGCTATCATCCCCGTCAGAATCGGAATCATTGACCAGAACATCCAGCAGCAACGTCTCATTTTCCAGGCCACTGCCCACATCCGCCTGCGCAACCGGAATATCATTGGTGCCCGTCACGGTAACCGTGACAAGCTGCTCAACCGTACTGCCATGGTTATCCGCAATCGTAAACCGGTAACGGATAACCATCTGTTCCTGATTGTCCAGGTAAGCATAAGCGGAAGGGTCAACCGTCATCTGGTTGCCGCTGACATGGATACCACTGCCATCACCACTGACCAGCCGGACACTGTCCGCCTGGACAGACAGTGTATCGCTGGCGTCAAGGTCACCGGCATGGGTCAGCAGATCCAGGGTATAGCGGTTATCGGCATCCCCACTCTCCGATGTCACCGCCCGACTGACAAACGGCGCATCATTGCTTCCCGTTATCGTCAGCGTCACCGTCGATTCAGACGCGGCGCCAAAACGGTCAGACATCGTGTAACGCACAACAACCGTCGCGTCTTCCCCTGCCGCCAGCGCCTCAAAATCCCTGCCCGGAACAAACGCCAGCTGATTATTGACTATGCTGACCTGCCCCGTTCCCGTATCGGCCATACCCTCAACACGCACAATCGTCACGGTGTCGAGGCTGAAGTTGGCCGGGCCGTCATCCGTATTGGCATCTTTATCATTGGCCAGTACGTCTACGACAAATGACGTATTCTCTTCCCCGGTACCACGATCCGCCTGGGCAACCGGAATCTCATTGACGCGCATCACGGTTGAGAATACCGGTTCGTCTGACGACGCCTGTTCCTTTTTATTCCTGGTACCCGGAGAAGTGTCGACGGGTTGCCCACTTTCTGAGGAATCAATGGTCAAAACACTGGAACTGGTTCTGCTTACCGTGACAGAGGTATCCAGCTTCTCTTCATCGATATTCAAGCCACCCTGTTCGTTGTAGCCGGAAGAACGCTCACTGGCTGGCGACTGCTGGCGTGTAGAAGTTCCATCAATACTCTGGGAGATGACCGTGTAATCAAACTGGCTGCTGTCGGTTTCCTGGGCATCTTCCGGCATGAAAGGGTTATCCGACTCATCTGAAAACGACTGCTGGCGTGCAGGCGTTCCATCAACGGTCTGGGAGATAACCGTATAATCGGTCTGACCGCTGTCGGTTTCCTGGGCATCTTCCGGCATGAAAGGGTTATCAGACTCATCAGAAAACGACTGTGGACGTGTAGCAGATTCCTCAACGGTCTGGGAGATAACCGTATAATCGGCCTGACCGCTGTCAGTGTCGTCAACATCTTCAGGATCGACAGGATTATCCGATTCGCCTGAAGACGTCTTTTGTCGTGTAGAAGATTCCCAAGGGGTCTGGGAGGGAACCGTATAATCAGCCTGGCCGCTGTCAGTCTCTTCAACGTCTTCCTGCCCAGGAGGATTCCCGGACTCACCGTCCGCCTGTGGATTACCGAACCGGTCATAGGTCACGCCGTCCACCACGATAACAGGCTCATTGGCGCTGTCACCGTCAGCCGACTCGCCAGTCTCCTCCTGATCATCGTCTGCTACAACCGCCTGTTCGGCCGATAACGTTTCAGACGTTCCCTCTTCAGAATACCCCTGCGATACCTGTGCTTCTTCAGCCGGTACCTGAGTCCCCTCTGTCGATGCACCTTCTGGCATCGGCGCCTTTTCCGGCTCCGGGCCCGCTTGCTGATTATCCTGGTCTGCCATAAAACCTCCCTGTCAATGGCATGTAATCATCACGATTCATCCCTGAATCACTCAACCGTCAATCTGCAGGTTTCCGTTCTGCAGCAGCGTATTCAAAATAGCCGTATTATCCCCCAGTCCCGACAGGTCAACGCCCTCCAGAATAATTTTCTGGGTCACATCGCCGCTGGCCCCGTCTGGTTTAATATCGATTTCGGTGTTGCCGCCATTGACGCTGACTGTCAGGTATTGGTCCAGCGTCGTTTCCGTCTCACCGGAGAGCAGCTGACTGAGGTCAATCGTGTCACCTCCGGCAGAGGCGTCAAAATCCATGATGGTATCAATGGCAACCCCGGCCGATGTGCCTTCGTGACCGGCAATCCATACAAAACTGTCTGAGCCCGTCCCGCCGGTCAGGGTATCAGAGCCGGCACCACCGATCAGGAAGTCATCCCCGTCCATTCCCAGCAAGGTATCATTACCCTCACCGCCATCAAGTAAATCAACGACTGCAGTACCCTGGAGATTGTCGCTTAGCTCCATTCCGGCCACTTCATTGGCAACATGAAAATTGATGACTTTTTCGTCACTTTCCAGGTTACCGTCACTGACCCGGAACCGCAGGCTGTCGTAATCCCTGCCGTTGGCGTCCGGTTCCGGCGTGAAGAGCAGGTTGCCAATATCCCCGGCGGCAATGGACTGATTCAACGATACAGTCACACCACCAAGAGTAAGACTACCGGCTGCAGGCAGGCTGGTAATGGTCACCGACTGCAGGGTGTCGCCATCAACGTCTGAGAAACCAAACTCTGCGGCGCTGAAGGTATGGGAACCATCTTCAGTCATGGTCAGGGTATTGTCTGCCGCCCCGGGCGCACTGTTCAGGGGCTTGATCACCACATCGATATCATACTGAGCCACCGGGGTGCTTCCCTGCTGTTCTACCGGCTGCACATTGACTACCAGAGTAAAACTGTCGTCTGCATCAGCCGGGGCTGTCAGCTCCAAAACGGAGAGATCCCAACCAGATACATCAATCGCAGCCCCCGTACTGGTGGCGGTTTTATTGGTTGGGTCACTGGTATCTGTCAACACATAGCCGGAGGGAATATTGGTCAGGGTGATTATTGGTGCAGAACTGTCGTCTACATCAGTCACTGAGACGCTCAGGTCAATGGCTACCGGCTCCCCTTCAACCCCTGTGAGCAGCGGATGGGTGGCGCTATCAATCTCACTGTTGTCGGCGCTTTGGGCAACCACAGAGATAGAGTCGACAGCAACATTGGCACTTATGCCTGTGGCACTGATATCGGTAAAGCGAACCACCGTATCACCGTGGTTCTGGGCAGTGAATTCAAAGGTGAACCAGCGATTCCACGAAACATCGGTACTGATGGTCTGGCTGAGCAGCACTTCATTAGTGGTAGCATCCAGGACATCCACCCGAACCGATTCCTGCACCCCGTCGGCGTTGCTGCGATAAGCGCCTTTCAGTTCATAGATGACACCGGCGGAGGTCTGAATAGCCTGTTCTACAGAGCCTGTCGGGGCTTCATCCCCCATATTCAGCCACATCAACCCGCCAGCACTGACGGCCGCCGGCCCGCTGGTCGTCCAACCTGTCTCTCCATCACTAAAATTGCCATTGGTGATCAGTTCAGTGTCCAGATCGGGAGACTTGGGATTATTCAAGGTTGTGGTCACCACCGCCGCATCGTTAACAGCCGTCACATCAAAGGTCAGCGTTTGCTCTGTACTGCTGACGCTGCCGTCACTGACGGTAAACGTCAGATCAGCATAACCGGTGCCATTGGCATTGGCGGCGGGCGTGAACACCAGATCACTGATCTCTGCCGCAGAGATCACCTGGTTGGCCGTCACCGCTAACCCTTCCAGGGTCAGGCTGCCCGCCGCTGGCAGGCGGGTAATGGTGACCGACTGCAGGGTGTCGCCGGTATCCACATCACTGAAGTTAAAGTCTGCCGCCGTGAAAGTATGGCTGCCATCTTCGTTGATAGTCAGCGTACTGTCCTGGGCGGTGGGCGCGTCATTGATGGCGTTCACATTAAAGAAAATCGTTGTCGCTTCACTGTCAGCGACCCCGTCATTAACGGTGAATTCCAGGTCGGCATATCCGGCGCCGCTGGCATCGGCCGCAGGCGTAAACACCAGGTGATCAATGTCAGCCACATTGATCACCGTGTCTTCGTCCACTGGTGAGCCGTTCAACGTCAGGTCGCCGTTTGACGGCAGACGGGTAATGGTGATCGACTGCAGGGTATCTCCGGTATCCACATCATTGAAGTTAAACTCTGCCGCCGTGAAAGTATGGCTACCATCTTCACCGATTGTCACCGTCCTGCTCTGGGCGACAGGCGCGTCATTGGTACCGGTAACGGCGATGGTCAGCGTTTCCGTGGTGGTATTGCCACTGTCATCTGTCGCGGTCACCGTGAAGCTTTCTGTCTCCACTTGCCCGCTGGCCAGTGACTGATCATCCAGTACGTAACTCCACTGCCCGTCGGCATCCAGGTTCAGGGTGCCATAGGTACCGGCCTGATCCGTTATCGGGGTGAAGCTGACCACGCTGTCATCGTCCAAATCACTGACCGTCAGTACCCCGGCTGTCGCACCGGTGTTCCTGGGGGTGATCTCGTTAACGGCCACATTGCCATTGGGGGAAATATCATTACCAATAAAGGTCAACCGGATCTGGTCCGTGGTCACCGGCGGGAATGTCAGGGTATTGATTTCACCGGCGGTGTCGTGCGTGTGACAATCGACCCAGTTACCCTCACTGTCCCGGTAGGCCACTGTTACCTGATCGGACCCATAAGGGGTGTCATTGCCAATCACATAAAAATCAATGACCACCTCGTTGACGGTCTGGCTACCATCAAGCATCAGGGTAAATTGCGGCTCTTCACTCACGACGCTGGCAGCATATGACCAGTAGCTTGCTTCAGCATCATTTCCGTCAATAGCCCTGGCAGGGACTCTGTTATTGTTGGCCCAGTGGGTCGCTGAAGCACTGCTTACAGCGACTGCGCCCCCGCCCTCAGTGACACTGGCTGCCACCGGCAGGTCGCTGATCTCCGGGGCATTCTCGTCCACCCGTGTGACAGTGACCACTGACGTCATCGCCTGTGTTGACAGGTTCCCGTCGCTGGCCGTGGCAGTCAGGACGAATGAGGTCAGATCCGTCCCCTCATCACTGTTGATGGCATCGACACCGGCCTGGGTCAGTGTCACCTCGCCGGTCGCGCTGTTGATGTCAAAATAGCCGTCATCATTACCACCGGTCAGACTGTAGCTGAGGGTGTCGCCATCACCATCCGTGGCCTGGAAAGTTGCCACCACATCACCGACATTAATGCTCTCCTCCGTGAGGGTATTGCCTGCAGAGCTCCCTGCCACCGGCCCGTCGTTGGTGCCGGTAACCGTGATGGTGACTGTTGAGGTTCCGGCGGCCCCCTCGTCATCGGACATCACATAGCGCACAGTCACCGTGGCGGTCTCGCCGTCATCCAGGTAATCAAAATCACTGCCCGGCTCGAACACCAGCCGGTTGTTGCTGTCGATACTGGCGACGCCATGGCCGGTCAGCGGATTGCCGTCACCATCGACAATCTCAACATTATCAAGACTGAAGTTGGCCGGAGTATCGTTGTGGTCCGCGTCCGTGTCATCGGACAGTACGTCAATGGTCAGGGTTTCGTTTTCATGGCCCGTGGCGGTATTGGCCGTCGCCACCGGCATGTCGTTGGTGCCGGTGACCGTGATGGTCGCCGTTGATTCTGACGTGGCTCCCTCGTCATCGGACATCTGATAGCGCACAGTCACCGTGGCGGTCTCGCCGTCGGCCAGGTAATCAAAGTCACTGCCCGGCGTGAACACCAGCCGGTTGCTGCTGTCGATGCTGGCGACGCCATGGCCGGTCAGTGGATTGCCGTCACCATCGACAATCTCAACATCGTCGAGACTGAAGTTGGACGGATCATCACTGTCATCCAGGTCGGTGTCGTCGGCCAGTACGTCAATGGTCAGGATTTCGTTTTCATGGCCCGTGGCGGTATTGGCCGTCGCCACCGGCGTGTCGTTGGTGCCGGTGACCGTGATGGTGACCATTGAGGTCGCGGTGGCCCCCTCGTCATCGGACATCACATAGCGCACAGTCACCGTGGCTGTCTCGCCACTGCCCAGATCATCAAAGTCACTGCCCGGCTCGAACACCAGCCGGTTGTTGCTGTCGATGCTGGCGACGCCCTGGCCGGTCAGTGGATTGCCGTCACCATCGACAATCTCAACGTCGTCGAGACTGAAGTTGGACGGATCATCGCTGTCATCCAGGTCGGTGTCGTCAGCCAGCACGTCAATAACCAGGTTTTGGTGCTCATTTGCAGTGGTGGCGTTATCGGGTGTCGCCACCGGCGTGTCGTTGGTACCGGTAACCGTGATGGTGACCGTTGATTCGGACGTGTGCCCTTCGTCATCGGACATCACATAGCGCACAGTCACCGTGGCGGTCTCGCCACTGCCCAGGTAATCAAAGTCACTGCCCGGCGTGAATACCAGCCGGTTGCTGCTGTCGATGCTGGCAACGCCATTGCCGGTCAGTGTGTTGCCGTCAGCATCGACAATCTCAACATCGTCGAGACTGAAGTTGGATGAGTCATCGTCGTGATCCGCATCCGTATCGTCGGCCAGTACGTCGATAACCAGGGTTTCGTGCTCATGCCCCGTGGCGAAATCAGGCCTCGCCACCGGCGTGTCGTGGGTGCCGGTGACGACAAGGGTGACCATTGATTCGGATGTGGCCCCCTCATCATCAGCCATCTCATAACGTACGGTTACCGTGGCAGATTCACCCGGCAACAGGTAATCAAAATGACTGACCGGATTAAACTGCAGCTGGTTACTGACAATGCTGGTGACACCCTGGTTCGTTACTGTATTACCGTCAGCATCGACAACACTCACATTCGTGAGACTGAAATTGGCCGGGTTATCGTTGTGATCGACATCCGTGTCGTTATCCAGCAGATCATTGATCGTGAGAATCGTATTCTCGCCGGTGGTGTATGGGTTGGACAGGGTGATGGCTAAATCATCAATGGCCCACTCATCATATGCATTATTAGCATGATTAGATTGCCGCAATTGAAATTGAATACTTGGCTGTTGAAGGTCGCCTGTCAGTGTTTCTTCAACCCTGTTCCATTGGTGAAAATCAGACAACTCTGTATACTCATTATGAATCTGCCAGGTACTCCCTCCATCTGTCGAATACTCCAGTACCACATGGTCGTTAGCGTCGACGCTCTCTCCACCATTACTGCTATTGCCATAAATGAGATTAAAGGAAATCGTACCGCCAGCGCTCGTATCCATGGCCTCCGTTGTCACTGATCGGGTACCTGAACCGGTGAAGCGCAGGGAATCACCGTCACCGCCAAACAGATCATTAACAGAACCGTTCTCTATCGTTAATCCTGCGGTCACGCCATCATTGAAACTGTACGCTGCAGAGTTATCCTCCGGGTCAGCATTAGCCACGGGCGCATCGTTGGTGCCGGTGACCGTGATGGTGACCGTTGATTCAGCGCTGATATCGTTTTCATCGGACATCACATAACGCACGGTGACCGTGGTGCTCTCACCACTGGCCAGGTAATCAAAGTCACTGCCGGGGTCGAACAACAACTGGTTGTTGCTGTCAACACTGACGCTGCCCATGCCAGTCAGCGGATTACCATCACTACCGATAATCTGAACCAGGTCGAGACTGTAGTTTTCCGTGCTACCGGTGTTATCTGCCGTTCCGTCATTAGCCAGTACGTCGATGGTCAGGATTTCATTCTCGTGGCCAGTCGCCTCGTCAATAACCGCAACCAATTCAACGGCACCCTCACTACTTCCATGTACTGACAACTGAACACTACCGGTTGCCGTTGCCCCTTCATCATCAGACATCACGTAACGTACCCTGACCTTGGCGATCTGGCCGTCGGTCAGGTGATTAAAATCACTGCCAGGGACAAACTGCAACTGATTATTGTGGATGCTGACGGTGCCCATGCCGGACACGGCATTGCCAAAATCATCGACAATCTCAACAGTGTCGAGGCTGAAGTTGGCCGGGATATCATTGTGATCCAGGTCGGTGTTGTTACTCAGCACATCAACGAGCAGGGTCTCTGTCTTGTGGCCGCTGAAACCATAGCCGCTGGCTACCGGCGTGTCGTTGGTGCCGGTGACCGTAATGGTGGCCGTTGATTCTGACGTGGCCCCCTCGTTATCGGACATTTCATAGCGCACGATCACCGTGGTGCTCTCGCCATTGGCCAGGTAATCAAAGTCACTGCCCGGATCAAACTGCAACTGGTTGCCGACGATGCTGACGGTGCCACGGTTCGGCAGCGGGTTGCCGCTACCATCGACAACCCCCACGCTGTCA
>NZ_BAAJPA010000032.1:0-6150 GCF_057552235.1 Kistimonas ophiarachnellae
GGGCCCAGCAAACAACGCCATCACCGTGACGTCGGTGAGTGAAGACACGGGTGACCAGGACGCTTTGGCGGACGGTGTCAAAACCAGTGACACCACCCCGACCCTCAGCGGAACCCTGGAAAATGCGCTGCAGTCCGACGAGACCTTGCAGATCCGGGTCAATGGCGGAGCCTGGGTTGAGCTGACTCCGGACGCAAGCAAGAACTGGACGTACACCGACAGTGCACGCACAGGCGCGCTGACCTATGAACTGCGGATTATTGATGACGCGGGTAACGAGGGAGCCACGGCCACCCAGGCAGTCACCATCGACACCACCGGCCCTGCAACGGCAAACACCATCACGGTGACGGCGGTCAGCGAGGACACGGGTGAACAGGACACCTTGGCAGACGGAGTCAAGACCAATGACCCGACACCGACACTGACCGGCACCCTGGCCAATGCGCTGGCCGGCGATGAACGGCTGCAGATCAGCCTTGATGGCGTGACGTGGCAGAACGTGGCGACGACGAGCACCGACTGGACATTTGCCGACACGGTGGATCGCAGCGGAACGGTGACCTACCAGCTGCGGATCGCCGATGACGCGGGCAATCCGAGCACAACGGTTGCCACGGTGACGCAGTCAGTGACCATCGACACTACCGGCCCGGCAGCCAACACCATCACAGTGACCGCCGTCAGCGATGTAACCACCAATGACAAATCCCCGACTCTCAACGGAACACTGGCCAGTGCCCTGATCGCTGACGAGAGACTGCAGATTAGCGTCGATGGTGTTAACTGGATTGTCATCATTCCGGAGGCAGACCTCAGTTGGAGTTATGATGATCCGGAGACCCGCAGCGGAGGGGTCACCTACCAACTCAGGATTGTCGATGATGTGGACAATGAAGGTGCTACCGCATCGCAGGAAGTGATTGTTCCGGTCACTGGCAACCTGATTATCGATGGTACAGTGGATGATAATCTTAATCCGACCAGCGGAAATGAATTAACAGCCAATCTTGTCGCTAATTTTGAGGCGGCTATTGATAATGACAGGGATTTCTGGGAAAACGTTGGTGGTACAGAAACTGCCTTTTTCTGGGACATGTCATCTAATATTGAGCTTGTCCCTGCCAGCAGCCGTTTTGAAGGTATAGACAAGGCTTTCAGTTCCTATGGAAACAGCAGTTTCTTCGTTGAAGGAGGTCGTAATAATCAGACCAGTCTAGGCGCTGTTGTAAATAATGGTGCAAGTGACGCCAGCTTTGAAATCTGGTTCAAGACCGATGGCCGCGCTACAGATCTTGATGTGCTGTTTGAGACCGGTGGAAAGTCTCAAGGGGTAGCCATGACTATTGTTGGCACTGTGGTTGAATTTTATGTCAAGGATGGCAGTGTAAGCGATCAACCCAATGTGGCTTTGTCATTTGATCTGGCAACCGTGGGGATTGATCCGACAGAAGAATTCGTACAGCTGGTTGGCACGATTGATATAGGAGGCGATGTTTCCCTTTATGTGAATGGTGCCCTGGCGGCGTCAGCACCGGCTACGGGTATTACTGACTGGGACGATGGCGATATCGCCGGGCTTGGACGGATCAATAACGGAAGTATCCTTGACAATGTCGATAGCGTTGCTCAGGAAACGGATAAAAAGTTACATCTGGAAGCAGATATCGCCATCTTCCGCTTTTATAAAAGCGCTCTTGCCAGCACGGATGTTGAGGATAATTTCAAGGCTGTGTCCGGATTGTCTGTGAGCAGTGTCAACGGGCAGCAGGTGAGTCTGGATATGACTGATCCGGTCAACACGGCCAATGGCTCCCTGTTGATTGCTTCTGATGGTTCCTATCAGTTCACGCCCAATTCCGGTTTCGTGGGTGTTGAAACATTCACCTATGCGCTGACGGATGTTGCCGGGAATGCCAGTACCGCGACGGTGGTCATTGATGTCACTGACACGTCACATGGTGTTGCGGCGAATAATGCACTGGTTGGAGCGGATAGCTCCGACCAGCTGATCGGTGGTGATGGCTCTGATACGCTGACGGGTGGTGTCGGTGATGATCGTCTGACAGGAGGGGATGGCAGCACTGACACGGCTGCCGACACGTTTGTGTTCAATCTTGCCGACCTTGTGGATGGCAAAACACTCCAGACTGATACGATTACTGATTTCACCGTCGCTGACACGGATAGCAATCCTGCCGCGGACAAGCTGGATATCAGTGACCTGGTGAATATGAGTAACGTAGATTTGAACGATACGGATGTGTTCCTTGCCGCCCTTATCAATGAAGGCGTCAGTGCTGAGATTCAGGGGAATGACACGACGCTGAATATTGAGAAATCTACGTCTGACAATTCCCAGGATACGCTCAGAATTACATTGAAAAATGTCTCGGACTGGCAGGAGCAGAGCGGTGACTCTGTATTGGATGGAGAGGATGTCCTGTTGCAGTTAATCAATAACGGGCAGCTGATTGTCTGATTAACTGACAAAAGATGAATCAGAAAGGTCACCCTGCTTAAGAATGTGGAGGTGACCCGTAAATTAACGAATCACAAACAAAAATGAAGGGGAAAAAGGATGTCAAGGAAACCATTTGCACGCACTCTGCTGGCTTCAGCGTTGCTGGCCGGCAGTGCTCAGGCAGACAGCCTGCTGGACGCCATCAATAAGACGCTGGCGACCAATCCGGAGATCATGATCTCCACCACGGAAGCCGAGGCCCGCACCGAGGCCATTCTCCAGGCTCGTTCAGGCTACCTGCCCAGTGTCGATTTGACGGCGAGCGCCGGGTATGAAAACAGCCGTAACAGTACGACGATTGGCGCTTACGACGCGAGAAAATCCAACGATCCCCTGACAGCTGGCAGCAAGGATCAGGATCGTACGCGGCGGGACGCATCTCTCACCCTGCGTCAGATGTTGTTTGATGGCTATGCCGTCAGCAGTGAAGTGGATCGTCAGGAAGCCCGGCAGGCGTCTGCGGCAAAAGAAGTCTGCTCGGTTGCCAATAACACCGCACTGGAAGTGGTTCAGGCCTATATCAATGTTATTCGTCAGCAGGCGGTGGTCGGGCTGATGAAAAGCAATACCGCCGAGCATGAACGGATTGTGGACCTGATCAAGAAACAGGGACAGAAAGGACGCAGTAACGAAGCTGATGTGTCCCAGGCGGAAAGCCGGTTGCTGCTGGCGAAAGCGAACGAGATCAGCGCGGAATCCATCCTCCGTGATGTCAAAACCCAGTACCAGCGGCTCGTGGGCAACCTGCCCAAATCCTATGACCAGCCGGGAATACCGAACGGTTTGCCGTCAACCCTGGCCAGCGCCCTGCAGGTCGCGGTTGAGAAGCATCCGGTGCTGGGCCTCGCCAATGCTGATATCGACGCGGCCGAAGCGCAGTATGAAGCCAGCAAAAGTGGTTTTATGCCGCGATTTGAGCTGGAAGTTGGAGGCAACTGGGATACCGACGCCAACGGCGGTAAAGATGATACCTATAGCCATGTCGCCAAGGTCAACATGACCTACAACCTGTACAGCGGCGGCGCGGACAAGGCGCGCATGAATGAAACCAGCGTATTGCTCAACCAGGCGCTGGAAATCCGCAACCGCGCCCAGCGGCAGGTGGAGGAAGAGGTGCGCCTGGCGTGGGTTGCGGTTGAGTATGGCGCGAAGCGGCTTGGGCCTCTGGCTGACCATGCCAAACAGGCCGGAAAATCCCGGGCACTGTATGACAAGCAGTTCCTGATCGGAAACCGCACCCTGCTGGATCTGCTGGACAGCCAGAATGAATACACAACAGCAAGGCAAAGTGAGATCAATGCCCGTTATGAGCACCTGTACAACCAGTATCGTCTGCTGGGCAGCACCGGCTCCCTGCTGACGACGCTGGACGCCAGCCTGCCGGTGGCGAATACCTGTGGTTTGCAGGTCGCCAGTCTCTGAACTTAAACCCCATCATTGTTCCAGACGCCGGAATAGCCATTAAGCAGCGGTTAACCCGCTGCCATGGCCTGGCGTTTTCTGTTTCTGAACATCCGTTCTTCATAGTTCTGGCCTTTTTATAAGTCGCTTGAATAGGATGACCACTGGCGTCTTTTTGCAAGAGCCAGAGCATTTGATGCCGAATATCTTCAGGCCTGGCAGTTACATCAAGCCAATCAGTAAACCTGCGAACAGGCTTTTTGGCAGTTGTTACCCAACTTGTCAGCCCAAGCCTCCAAAACAAAATCAAACAGAAAATCCTCCCCAGTGGTAATCAGGTGTTTGGCAGCGGTACCACCTCCTATCCCAGTACCCGTTACGGTGTTCGACTAAGCCAGTCGGTTTTTAATTTGGGCAGGGTTTAGAGAATAAAGGATTGCCCGTTACTCAATCACTGGAAGGCTTTATAAGGCTCGAAACTTCTATGGTCTCGAGCCTTTTTGCATTGTGACTCGCTATCAATCGATTACGACAGATCTTCGCGCCGTCCTGATCAGCATTCTGTGAACTCGGTAACCGAAGGTGCCAGAAGACCTGTCCGACTGGTTTCCAAGGCTGATGAAAGATGAACTCCCGGAGTTATCAGGGAGCAGAGGTTTTTCTTTCAGGTGCTAACTACACTAAATAAACATCAGATAAGGATATCTGGAAACTGGGAAGGAATCTGGATTATGGAAACTGTTTCAGCGTCTGTTTTGCAGCAGGTGGTGGGGAAAGTTCACTACGTTGCCGGTCAGGTTGTAGTCGTCAAACCTGACGGAGAACGTCAGGCTTTGATGGTTGGTGATACGGTTTATCCGGGTGATGTCGTACAGAGTGGACCGGATGGTATCGTTCATATTGATGTTGATGATGGTGCGACGATTTCTCTGGCAGGCAATGAAACCCTTGATCTGGCCAGTTTGCTGGAAGAAGGACTTGAAGAACTGGTGTCCGGGGATTCTGACCTGGCAGAAATCCATCAGGCACTCACGGAAAATGTTGAATCTACGCCGTTAAATCGAACGCGTATTGCTGAGTCAGAAGCGTCTTTAACAGTAGACGACATTGAAACTCTGTCAGCGCCTGCCGCAGGTCCGGAGGGTGCAACGCCAGAACCTGCTGCAGCAACAAGTAATGGGTTTTCGTCACAGGCTGCGCTGGGTTTGAGTGGGTTAACTGTGACGCCTGAGGCAGGATTTGAAACAACCAGTTCAAATGGTTTTACGACAGGCACTGATCAGAATGTAGGACTGGAAGGCCGTGATGAAACATTTTTTGTCAATGAAGCACCCATAATTACCAGCAACGGTGGTACTGCAACAGCAGTCGTGGAGATTGCGGAAAACAGTACGGTGGTGACTCAGGTAACGGCCACGGATGCGAACCTGCCCGGGGATGTGCTCAGTTACCGGATCAGCGGAGGTGCTGACAGTAACGCCTTTACCATGGATGATGATGGCAACCTGGCTTTTGTTACGGCGCCGGATTACGAGAGCGGCAAGACAAGCTATGAGGTTCAGGTTGAGGTCAGCGATGCCTATGGCGCAACAGATACCCAGACGCTGACGGTAACCGTGACCAAGGTGAGTGAAGCGACCCCGACCGCGGTAGCGGACAGAATCGAGGTAAACGAAGGGGCGACCATCACCAGCCTGGTAGGCGGCGCAACCAGCGTGAAGGCCAACGACACCGGCCTGTCGGATACGCCGGTGAACGTGAGCCTGGTCTCGGGTGTGTCTCATGGCACCCTGGCGCTAAATCCGGACGGCACCTTCAGCTACACCCATGATGGCAGTGAAAACTTTACCGACAGTTTCACCTACGAGATTGAAGACAACGACGGCGAAACCTCGCAGGCGACAGTGTCGATCTCCGTGGCTCCGGTGAGAGATGCCACGCCGACGGCGGTAGCAGACAGCATCGTGTTAAACGAAGGGGCGACCATCACCAGCCTGGTAGGCGGCGCAACCAGCGTGAAGGCCAACGACACCGGCCTGACGGATTCGCCAGTGACCGTGAGACTGGTCACGGATGTGGCGTATGGCTCATTGACCTTGAACGAAAATGGCACCTTCAGTTACACCCATGATGGCACGGAAAACTTCGACGACAGCTTTACCTACGAGATCACCGACAACGACGGCGAGACCTCACAAGCGACAGTGTCTATCACCGTGAACCCG
>NZ_BAAJPA010000033.1:0-5301 GCF_057552235.1 Kistimonas ophiarachnellae
CATGCTATGGCTAATTCCGAGTCAGTTTCTCTATTTTCCTGAATCAGTAACCATTCTGTAAAAATTGACATACATCAACATCGCCAAAACTTAGTTGGCTAAAATAAGACCAACAAACATAAATCAGAGGTGTATTATGAAAAAGGGTGATCATTTAGTTTCATCAAGACTTGGGTATGAACATCACGGTTTATACTTGGGTGGAAAAAGGGTAATACATTATTCCGGATTCGCTGAAGCTTTTGATAAAGGCTCTATCGAGATTACGAGCTTGGAAGATTTTTCTAATGGAAATAGCTGCCGTATCAAAAATCACGTACTACCACTCTTCGACGCGACAGAACGTGTGGAGAGAGCAATGTCTAAACTTGGTGAAGATTCATACAATTTAATTTTTAATAACTGTGAGCACTTTGTCACATGGTGTTTCTACGGCATCAAATCAAGCTCTCAAGTAAATAAAGTTGTATCAAATGCTGCTTTTGCATCAAATGAATTAATGAAAAAGAAAGCTACAGAGGCTGTTCTAACGACTATGGTACAAAAAACGGCTAGCGATGCGATTCATGATACTGTCCAAAAGACAGTTACAACAACAGCGATAAAATCTGCAACATCAACTGCTGCAAGTAGTGCCGCTGGAGTTGCAGCTGCAAGTGCAGTGACAGGTAGTACAGCGGCAACTGTAGCCTCAGCCGTAGCAGCAGGATCTCTTTCTACAGTTGCAGCACCTATTGCCGTAGCTGTTGGTGTTGGATACGGGGTTAAAAAAGCTTTAGATTGGCTCCTCGATTAATCGCATGTAACAAGTGCGTCAAGAAGGGACGCCTTCGGCGCCCCTTACGCAGGCGTTAGCTGCCAAAGTGCAACCAATAATCATTCAAGGGGACATTATGGAAGAAAGTCAAATCGTCTATATCCTTTCCAATCCTGCAATGCCTGGAATTGTGAAAATAGGTAAGACAACACAGGCTGATGTTAAAGCAAGAATGAATCAGCTTTATACTACCGGAGTACCTGTTCCGTTTAACTGTGTTTATGCTATTCAAGTAGATGATTGCTCACAAGTCGAATCTGCATTACATATTGCTTTCGGCCCTTGTAGGATAAACCCAAATAGAGAGTTCTTTAAAATTGATGCGGAACAGGCGATAGCAATTTTAAAACTCTTGGGTAATAGGGATGTAACACCTGAGCTAAATAAGGAGCTAAATAATAATATCTCTCAAGCAGAAATAGACTCCGGAAAGAAACTAAACAAAAGACCAAATCTTAATTTTTCGGAAATGAATATTCCTGACGGTTCAGAACTTATTTATAAAGATGGAACTGTAAGTGTAAAAGTAAGCGGTGATAAAAAAGTAATATTCAATGATCAAGTAATGAGTCTGACTGCTGCAACACGAGAAATTATGGGGATAGATTATTCAGTCCAACCATCGCCGCATTGGACTTTTGAAGGCAAATTACTCCGTGAAATTTACAATGAAATCTATAGTGACGAAGAAAGCAGCTAACAAGTGCGTCGTGCGGACAAGCCGCACACGCAGGCGTTAGGCGTAACAATCAACAAAAAGCAATAAAAAAGGAAAACAAGGATGAAACTATTTCAACTAATATTATTGGCATTTTTAATTTCAGGGTGTGCGACACAGTCTACATCTATTGATCCTACATCAATGGACTTAAGCCATAAACTAAGTGACTTTAAAAATTCAACTCAAAGAGGGTTTAGCCCATATGATTTATATGATCCATCTGGCAAAAATCCTGGACTAACAAAACATGCTGGTTTTAATAGCTATCAAAGATGGTGGTGTGCAAATCCTTCAAATGTTCATGTCTTGGCTAAGTCTTATATTTCTCAATACTGTGAAAACCTTGGAGGAAGCTTTCAAAATAATTGGTGTAAAAAGAATGATGAAGAATCACCATTATTCTTTGCTAAAGTTGGTTTTGGAAACATGATCGACAAATCAATTGGAAAGAAAGATTGCGCTTCAGGAACTCAAATCGGTGTTTTTGCAATAACAAATGAACACTCTATAAAAAATGATCAATGGAACACATGGATAAAAAATAATCTTGACTATAAAACAGATACAGAAAAAGCCTCCATTGCTCTGAATCATGAAAAACAGCAAGCAGTAAAAGCTGCTCAGGAAAAAATTAAAAAAGAACAACAGGCGCAACAAATTCTAGCAAGCGGTATTGGAACAAAAGTGTGTAAGAAGCAAAGAAATCTAACCTTTGTAGGATTTGTAGAGAGTATTGCTAACAATAAAATGAAAGTTACAATAGTTAGTGCGCATGTTAGCAATAACCCAAATATCCAACCAAGTGGCTTTAAACAAACTATTACATGGGATCTTCCTGAAAATTGGTATCCCTGCTACTAACTATATAAAGTTACGCCTAACAAAAAAATCAAGTTCGTTCCGCTGCGACGCAGCTCCACCGGACACCGCCTACGGCGGTGCCGCTTATTTTGGCGTTAAGCGCCTCTGCTCCGAGCAACCTTCAAAATTGGGTTTAAACATGACATAGCAGAAAATCACATTCTCTATTTTTCACGGCGTAGATTCCACAGTAATATTTTGGATTAAAGTAGATATGATGCCTCGTAACGAAGAAACGGGTAGTTTTAAAGAAAGCATTGAACGTCTAATAAAGAAAAAAAGAAGAGAAGAAACAGAAAGTCTACCTGAGCACATAAAGATCAATAAAACACACTTGATCGGATTATTCAAAGACAGAGATGAACAGAGAGTAAAAATTGATTATTTAGAAATAGCCAACCCACTTAGAGCGAAGATCGATGAAATATATAGACTTTGCGACAGTGAAGAAATAATCGAAAACGTAAATGAAATCCTTGACCTACACCCTGAGATTATTGAAGTACTTAAGGAGAAGGACTTTTGCTGGCACATTGACAAACCATACCAATCTATTGAAGGGTTTGAAAATTTAAGATACGTTTATGACAAGGAATTAACTAAACAAGAAAAAGATAAAGAAATAATTGAAGATAAAAAACATTTAAAAAGGATAATACTTGAACGCGATTTACCATATGCCATTGAGTTCTCTTATGACGAAGCACATCGCTCAGATTCATGCCGTGCATATTCACATAGAAAACGTGGATGGGCACACCCACTATTTTCTATAACTAAAGATATTAAAGTTAAAATTGATACTAATTTTGGATATGGCAATTCAAGTTACTTCTATCTGACTCTCTATTTTAAAGACATTGCTATCGCTCCCTATTCCAATTGGGTTGTTTATAGCAATGGATCACTATATGAAATCATACGCCATACATCAAGACACCAACTCGAAGATGAAAGTTGGTTCGATGTCATGACCTATGTAAGAGACGCTGTCAATCTATATAAAGATAATGAACAGGCATTTATCGAAACCTACATCCTTAGTGAATGCGAGCTATTGGTAAATGGACTTAGTGAGATCTTAGAAAACAAAACAAATATCCCCTACTTTGCTCAATTCCATTCTTGCCAAAAAGACAAATACAGAATAGATAACAGCCTATCATTGAATCAATATCGTGGTGAAAAAATAACCGGTGCTATTGATTTAATTACAGGCATCGCATCTTGCAGCACTTTTGTTGACACACAAAAATACATAAAAAAAATCCAAGAGTTCAACATTAAGCTTAAACCAGAATTGGAGTGCGAGATCGAACGCCTAGAGAAAGAGCTCCCAGAAGCTACCAGACTTTTGGATGAGGCAGAACATGCCTATCAAAAAAGTGAAAATCAACTAAAACCAACAATGAAAATACTAATGCGTATTTTTAGCATTGGTAGACATCTACAACGCAAAAAATCTGGCAATAATCAAAACCTTTTGGAACTTTTCCATAAAAAATACCCAGAGCATACCAAGCTCGCAGAGTTACACAATGAGAACACCATAGACAGAAACAAGAAGGCCCGTTATAAAAAAGAACTCATCAACTTTATCAGTGAGTTCAATGGTTACAAAAACAAAATCGATAAAATAACAACCGAGGAAGAAAAAATTTATAGCGGCTCAGCGGCATAAAATATCTATTAACCCCTGCAAACAACCCCAAAAAAGCGCTTAACAAGTAAATCAAAAGGACTGCCTACGGCAGCCCCTTATTTAGGCGTTATGCGCCAAAAGGAGAGTACAGTGATAATTGAAAATTTTGATAAAGATAATGTAGAAAATTGTACGTTTTGTGGAGAGAGGAAGGCTGATGCTGCCTGGTTAGCCTCAGAGGATCAAGTTTACTGTTGTAAATATTGTGCAACAATGTATCTTCCGCAGCTTATGGCTGATGCTATTGTAGGAGGAACAACCTTGGATTCAATCCGAAAATCCAAAGGAGCAACAATTGAGATAAGCCATGAAGATAAAATCCTGAAGAGATTTCATAGTGCATTTTCTAGCGCATTGATTCAGAAATTAAGAAAAACTGAATCAGATCAGTAAATCTTTGAAGAACAACTAATTCAAAGTTAATATAGAGTTTTCATCAATGTCAAACGAAGATGTATCAAAGGTAAAATCACAATTGGAGCGGTTTATACAACAACTTGATAATGTGATTGAGCTTGCATCCTGTAAATACCCGAATAAAGCAGAGGTAAAAAATGCTTATGGTGTTGTCAAAACAAAATTAATGTATGAGCGTGATAAATCCAATAAATTGAAAACAGAGAGAGAAGCCACAGCAATAGAACTTGCTTTCTACTATCCAGCAGTTTGTGAAGCTGTTTCAGTACTACCCGTAGCAATTGGTGGTAAAATTGACGAAAAATTCATAGCAACTCTATACGACGCACAAGGTCAAATTGAGTACTATCTCAGCAACCTGCAAAGCGCATAACAAAAAATTCCAGCGGACACTCGCTCCGCTCGTGCCGCTGAATTTGGCGTTAAACTGCGTTGGTGAAATATTATTATTTCCCAAAACATCGGGATTAAATTTCAGCATTTTTTAGTGCGGTGCATCTGGCGTGAAAGTCCGCTAATTTTTCCACGTGCAATGCCAGCTTCAAATTCAACGCTGTTCGCTGTTTCAGTAAAGCTGGCAATTGGCCTTGCGCTTTTTCCTCCGTGCAACGCCAGTATTCACATTGTGCCAGTCAGCTTCGCGTCGCCGGCTTTCTCCGTGCATAGTCCAGGCATTTCGGCGCTGTGGTGTTTCAAACTCAGTGCCAAACTAAAAATTTATCAGGGTTGCAAGGGCAGTTTAACAAGGCGCTGGTGTGGGACGCCTGCGGCGCCCCACAGCTT
>NZ_BAAJPA010000034.1:0-4110 GCF_057552235.1 Kistimonas ophiarachnellae
GCCAGCGGCAAGACATTTGAGTGCACCGTATCAGACTGTGACCGTTTCTTTACCAGCCGATCCGCCCTTAACCAGCACCTGGCTCAGGCCCACCACCAAAAGCCCGCCAGCGGCAAGACATTTGAGTGCACCGTATCAGACTGTGACCGTTTCTTTACCAGCCGATCCGCCCTTAACCAGCACCTGGCTCAGGCCCACCACCAAAAGCCCGCCCAACCGCAGACTTAATGCAAATATCCGCTGTAAAACCAATAACCGGCTGGTTGGCAATACTAATCAAACAAATCATCCCTGATGCTGACTATGATGCTCTGATTGGATTATCATTTTTACACAGGTCATATTGGATCGGAGAATGTTGGACATTTTAAATCGGTGCTGACAATAATCCATGCAATAGCAAGCAACAAATTTATGCAGTAATAAAGCTTTCCATAACGGCACAGCCTTTTTCCAACATCATTGTATAAATTAGGATGCAAAGCCCATGTTGATGATAGCATTGTTAGCTCATTGACGCGCTCTGTTGTATTTCTGTTTTTATACGCAACTAGGCAAATAATAAAATTAGGAATTTGTAGGATAAAGATAATTATTAGAATAGATTTACTCGTACTTTTCTATGTCACATAACGAGACTGTAGAAAACCCTTTTTTGTTGATTTCGAAAAATAGTTGATCAAAAACAATCAAGAAATGGCGCTTCTATGTGAAATCTGAGACTTTATTCGCCTCAAAAAGTGTTTTATGCAGCTCTCCGCACATGCCTTTTGGGATTTTTGTTCTTTTTCTACAGGTTCAAAGCCTGCGTGTGCGGCTTCTCCGCACCACGCACTTATAGTGTGAATTTACTACCCATGTACCTTGATACTATCGTTTGGTGCTTCAGAGCGCTTCACCATGCCATAGTCACGAATGACACCTGCAACTCTAAGCCTATAGTTTCCAAAAACGCCTTTGCGCCCTTTGGATTGTGCAAAACGGTGGGATTCTAGATTGCGCCACTTTTCAACTGATTTTTCGTCATGCCAAAAAGATAGAGATAGCACTTTGTCTTTATTTGTGAAACTTTGGAAACGCTCTATAGAAATAAATCCTTCCATTTCTGATAGCAATGGTTTGATTTCGTTTGCGATATCTAAATATTCAGAGGTTTTACCTTCTGCCACATTAACTTCAAAAATCACAGCAATCATAACTCACCTATCTGAAAATTATGCACTTATGATACGAATTCAGGACTTAATAGATTTGACGCGCAGCAAATAAATCACTTATGGAATGCTTGATGCAGCCGTATTCACATAACGACTCGATGTTGAATGCCCTGGTTTAGGGAATGATTTCAATTACAGCCCCACACGATTGTTTAGTTATGTTTTCTGTGCTTGAAAGTACATACTATTAGTGGGGTTAGTATGATTGAGTAAATGAGGGCAGCTACTTTGTACTCTCCGGGACTGAGTAAAGGGGTTATGTAAATTTCTCTCGTGTGTAGAGCGGCATAAACCAATAGTGAAAATGTTGTAATGTATAGAAAGTTAACTTTATTTGATTTTGCATATGCTACAAGAGATATAAAAGCAAGAACGCTTAGTATTGGATAGAGCCAAAAAGCAGGGTATGCGTGATTATACCTTGCCAATATTTCCATTAACTCAAATGAACCATTAGCCCCAATGATAATAAAGTAGATTAGATAAATGGAAATGAAGGCGTTGCTAATGTTCGATTTAATAGGCATCATTTGAAATGGTTAATATTTTTATTTTATCGGTTAAATCTCGCAACAATGTAATTTGTTTTCTAACCCTTTGAGGTCATAACACCAAAATCAGCCGACGCCGAAGGCGTCCCCTTGATTGACTTGTTGATATGACTCCCGCAGTCAACCAGGATTTATTTGGTGCATTTGAGCAACAGCTTCATAAATACCCATTCTAATGGTGGAGCCTGAAACAACGTCGGCTGGCAAGCTGATATACGTGAACTAGATACCTCTTTTCATGTATCCGTCGCGTGAGCCTGCCTCTCTCTAGGAGCGAGGACTCGGCACTGTCTGCCTTACCTCCTAACAAGAACGAGGACTACTGAAACAAGGTGCTATCTTTACTCATCGCTGGCCTCCGATCATTTTCTCAGGTTTACATGATGCGGCTCTGGCAAAGCTAGCCCACGTATTTTCCAGAGGCCAGTTCTTACCGGTCAGCGGGAGTCATTATGTCTAAGTGCGGGGGTGTTTTTAGCTATAGCATATACAATATGCTGTTCATACTTTGTATCAATTGAAAAATATCTATGAACGTCGCAGCTTTCAAGAGCGCTCATCAGAATATCCCAGCCAGTGCTATCAGAGTAATACGTGTTATTCCACCAGGCCGCATTTTCTTTATTGACGGTTACTGCTAACAGTACAAAATAATTTGGTTTAACTATCTCATCAGTAACAGGTTTGAATTCTTTCATTTTGTTAAAATCGTCAAACATTTTTGATGCTTGCTCTGATGAAAATAGTTTCTTTGTTTCAACTAATATTGTGCATTCTTCATTTCCTATAGTGCCATTGACTAGTAAATCCACTCTATTGTTACCACTGTGATTCAATAGATTTGAAGCTTCAGGATAACAGTGTAAACCATTGCTCATGCAAGCGTGTGCCAGATGGTATGTAAGATTTGCTTCTTGAATACCATTTTTTTCTGGATTTATTACAGGCCAGTAGTTATTGAGAGAGTTTTTAAGGGTTTCTGTGCTTGATTTTATAAGTTTTTCTATTTCGATAATGGTACTTCTGCACATATCAATGTTGTGTCTCATGTTAATTAAAAATTTTTTGCCCAGTTTTCCCAAAAATTAGGTTCATCATGATGTTTGTTTTCTAAAGCTTTATGCAGTGGGTAATATGCGAACGTTACACCCTTTATTTTGGAGTCTCCATTTTTATCCTCGATGAAGTCTCTAATCAGTCTATATTTGGGATTATTCTCATCGAAGGGGATATCTATGTATAGATATCCGACATATGATTCCATTGAATATTCTGAAGCGAAAGAACCACATGGATAATGAGTAAAGTTATTACGATCCAACCATTTGATAATATTATTTCTTGGAGGAAAATTCTCGTAATCAAAGAATCCATCATATTCTAATGAAAGCGGATAATAATCTTGGTCTGTGAATACAAGATATAGAACATCACGCTTCTTATCTCTTGCAATTTTGTCTATGTGATCAATCAGTTGTGGCATTAGATTCTATGTCGTTGTAGATGTTTAATATGAGACGGGATTTGCGCTTAACGCCAGGATAACTTGCGGCGCCAAGCGTCAAGTTGATGCATTTGGGTACGCCCGACATGGGTTTGAACTAATGGGGTGAAAGTCCCCTGCGGGAGAACCAGCATCGGATCTGGAGCCGAATACGCCCACCGATGATAACCACTAGCCGACGGCAAGTGCAGCCTCGCGAGGGGGGGCGGAGGAAGCCTGAGTGCAAAGGTGCGAGCCGACGGACAGAAATCGTATACAAGGCCGAGTCTCTGCTGTTTGGTCACAACAGGTATGTCTGGTTAATCGAGTGGACATCTCAAACTGGTGATTTGAAGGCATTTGGAGCTGGTGCTGACAGACGGGGACTGCCAGTGCTTCCAGACGTTTTTCTACAGGCTCAACCGCTCACTAATGACGGGCGGCGAAGCCGTCCCGACCATTGGGTTGTTATGTGCTTAGTTGGGTTTGTTGGGCAGGAGTTGACGGATGAGGAAAGTGAGTTGTTCAAACTGCTTTCGATTTTCTTCTTCCATGCGGTCAAAGCGTTCATGGGTTTCTTGCTGGTAGTGGTCAACTTTTTTGTCAAGCGACTCTACTTTTTTGTCAAGCGACTTAATTTGCTGCTCATGCCTTGCGCTATGCAGGAACAACTTTTTTATGCCGTCCTGGGTGTTTTTAACGCTGATTTCGATGCGATCAACCTTATGCTCAAGACGATCAAGCCTCTCGTTAGTTTCGCTCTGCTGGTTTTCCAAAGTGTCTACTCGCTGTTCCAGACTCATAACTACCTCCGTACAATGGAGATGGTAAAATAGCAGAGGAAAACGGATACGGCACA
>NZ_BAAJPA010000035.1:0-3773 GCF_057552235.1 Kistimonas ophiarachnellae
CCTTCGTCATCGGACATCGTATAGCGTACGGTCACCGTGGCAGTCTCGCCGACGTCCAGGTAGTCAAAGTCATTGCCCGCCAAAAACTGCAGCTGGTTGTTGTCGATGCTGGCGACGCCATGGCCGGTCAGTGGATTGCCGTCACCATCCACGATCTGCACAGTGTCCAGGCTGAAATTGGCGGGGTTGTCGTTGTGATCCAGATCCGTATCGTCGGCCAATACGTCAATGGTCAGCGTTTCGTGTTCATGACCTGTAGTGGCGGTATCGGGCGTCGCCACCGGTGTATCGTTGGTGCCGGTCACCGTAATGGTGGCCGTTGATTCAGACGTGAGCCCCTCGTCATCGGACATCACATAGCGAACAGTGACAGTAGCCGTTTCACCACTGGCCAGGCTGTCGAAATCCGTGCCCGGTATAAACTGCAGCTGGTTGTTGACAATGCTGACCGTGCCCTGACCACTTAATGGATTCCCGTCACCATCCACGATCTGCACACTATCGAGACTGAAGTTGGCTGAATGGTCGCTGTTATCGACATCTGTATCATCAGCCAAAACGTCAATGGTCAGGGTTTCATTCTCATGGCCTGTGGCGGTATTGGCTGTCGCCACCGGCGCGTCGTTGGTGCCGGTGACCGTAATGGTCGCCGTTGACTCAGAGGTAGCCCCTTCGTCATCGGACATCACATAACGCACGATCACCGTGGCGGTCTCGCCGACGTCCAGGTAGTCAAAGTCATTGCCCGACACAAACTGCAGCTGGTTGCTGTCGATGCTGGCAACGCCATGGCCGGTCAGTGTGTTGCCGTCAGCATCAACAATCTCAACACTGTCAAGGGTGAAGTTGGCCGGATTGTCATTGTGGTCTGCATCCGTGTCGTCGGCCAGTACGTCAATGGTCAGGGTTTCGTGTTCATGGCCCGTAGTGGCCGTATCGGGCATTGCCACCGGCGCGTCATTGGTGCCGGTGACGATGATGGTAGCCGTTGATTCTGACGTGGCGCCTTCGTTATCGGCCATCACATAGCGCACAGTCACCGTGGTGCTCTCGCCATCTGCCAGGTAATCAAAGTCACTGCCCGGATCAAACTGCAGCCGGTTGTTGCTGTCGATGCTGGCGACGCCATGGCCGGTCAGTGTGTTGCCGTCAGCATCGACAACATCAACATCGTCAAGCCTGAAATTGGTTGGGTTATCGTTGTGATCGACATCCGTATCATTGGCCAGCACATCAATCGTCAGGGTCGCATTCTCCCCTGTGACGTTTTGCGCGGCCGGGATGATGGCAAAATCATCAATGGCCCACTCATCAGCCGCACCGTTAGCGTGATTCGGTTGCCAAATACGAAATTGAATATTCGATTGCTGAAGGTCGCCTGTCAGTGCTACTTCGACAGTGTTCCATGATCTAAAGTCCTCCAACGCCGTATATTCATCATGAATCTGCCAGGTACTCCCTCCATCTGTCGAATAATCCAGTATCACATGGTCGTTAGAGTCGAGAGTCTCTCCACCATTACTGTTATTGCCATAAATGAGATTAAAGGAAAGCGTACCGCCAGCACTCGTATCCATGGCCTCCGTTGTCACTGCACGGGTGCCTGCACCGGTGAAGCGCAGGGAATCACCGTCACCGCCAAACATATCATTAACAAAACCGTTCTCCAGCGTTAAACCGTCGGTCACGCCATCATTGAAACTGTACTCAGTCCCTCCTTCTGCCGGATCAAGATTAGCGACTGGCGTATCGTTGGTGCCGTTGACTGTGATGGTGACCGTTGATTCAGACGTGAGCCCTTCGTCATCGGACATGACATAGCGGACAGTCACCGTGGTGCTCTCACCACTGGCAAGGTAATCAAAGTCACTGCCTGGCTCAAACTGTAACTTGTTGCTGTCAATGCTGGCGACGCCATGGCCGGACAGTGGATTGCCGTCTCCATCAATAATCTGCACGCTGTCCAGACTGAAATTGGCTGAATGGTCGCTGTTATCGACATCGGTATCATCAGCCAGTACGTCAATGACCAGGGTTTCGTTTTCATGGCCCGTGGCGGTATCGGGCATCGCCACCGGCGTGTCATTGGTGCCGGTGACCGTAATGGTGACCGCTGATTCTGAGGTGGCGCCTTCGTCATCGGACATCACATAGCGCACGGTCACCGTGGTGCTCTCACCACTGGCCAGGTAATCAAAGTCACTGCCCGGGTCAAACTGCAGCTGGTTACTGTCGATAGTGGCGGTGCCACGGTTTGTCAGTGGCTGGCCGTTCGTATCAACAACCTCAACATCGTCAAGGGTGAAGTTGGTCGAATCATCGTTGTGATCCAGATCCGTATCGTCGGCCAGCACGTCAATGGTCAGGATTTCGTTTTCATGGCCCGTGGCGCTATTGGGTGTCGCCACCGGTGTATCGTTGGTGCCGGTCACCGTAATGGTCGCCGTTGACTCAGAGGTAGCCCCCTGGTCATCGGACATCACATAGCGCACAGTCACCGTAGTGCTCTCACCACTGGCCAGGTAATTAAAGTCACCGCCGGGGACAAACTGCAGCTGGTTGTTGTCTATGCTGGCAACACCATGACCGGTCAGCGGGTTACCGTCTCCATCGACGATTTGCACACTGTCCAGACTGAAGTTGGCGGGATTGTCGTTGTTGTCTGCGTCCGTATCGTCGGCCAGTACGTCAATGGTCAGGGTTTCGTTCTCATGGCCCGTGGCGGTATTGGCTGTCGCCACTGGTGTGTCGTTGGTGCCGGTCACCGTAATGGTCGCCGTTGACTCAGAGGTAGCCCCTTCGTCATCAGACATCACATAGCGCACAGTCACCGTGGCGGTCTCGCCATCGGCCAGGTAATCAAAGTCACTGCCGGGGACAAACTGCAGCTGGTTGCTGTCGATGCTGGCGACGCCATGGCCGGTCAGTGTGTTGCCGTCAGCATCGACAACATCAACACTGTCAAGGGTGAAGTTGGCCGGGTTATCGTTGTGATCGGCATCCGTATCGTTAGCCAGCACATCAATCATCAGGGTCGCATTCTCCCCTGTGACGTGTGGCGAGGCCGGGATGATGGCAAAATCATCAATGGCCCACTCATCCGATCCATAAGTACCATGTGCAGGTTGCCAGATACGAAACTGAATACTGGAATGCTGAAGATCGCCTGTCAGGGTTTCTTCGACGGTATTCCATTGGTGATAATCAGACAACACCGAATATTCGTTATGAATCTGCCAGGTACTCCCTCCATCTGTCGAATACTCCAGCCTCACATGCTCGCCGTTCTCAACCCTATCCCCACCATTACTGCTATTGCCATAAATGAGATTAAAGGAGAGTGTACCGCCAGCACTCGTATCCATGACCTCCGTTGTCACTGCACGGGTGCCTGAATTTGTGAAGCGCAGGGAATCACCGTCACCGCCAAACAGATCATTAACATAACCGTTTTCTATCGTTAAACCGTCGGTCACGCCATCATTGAAACTGTACTCAGTCCCGCCTCCTGCAGGATCAAGATTAGCGACTGGCGTATCGTTGGTACCGGTGATCGTGATGGTGACCGTTGATTCTGACGTGAGCCCTGCATTATCGGACATTTCATAGCGAACAGTGACTGTAGTGCTCTCACCACTGGCCAGGTAATCAAAGTCACTGCCTGGCTCAAACTGTAATTTGTTGCTGTCAATGCTGGCGACGCCATGGCCGCTCAGCGGGTTGCCGTCTCCATCAATAATCTGCACGCTGTCCAGACTGAAATTGGCTGAATC
>NZ_BAAJPA010000036.1:0-2450 GCF_057552235.1 Kistimonas ophiarachnellae
CAGGGAAGTCTCATCTTGAAGGGGGCTTCCCGCTTAGATGCTTTCAGCGGTTATCCCGTCCGAACGTAGCTACCGGGCAATGCTTCTGGCGAAACAACCCGAACACCAGTGGTTCGTCCACTCCGGTCCTCTCGTACTAGGAGCAGCTCTTCTCAAACTTCCAACGTCCACGGCAGATAGGGACCGAACTGTCTCACGACGTTCTAAACCCAGCTCGCGTACCACTTTAAATGGCGAACAGCCATACCCTTGGGACCGGCTTCAGCCCCAGGATGTGATGAGCCGACATCGAGGTGCCAAACACCGCCGTCGATGTGAACTCTTGGGCGGTATCAGCCTGTTATCCCCGGAGTACCTTTTATCCGTTGAGCGATGGCCCTTCCATACAGAACCACCGGATCACTAAGACCTACTTTCGTACCTGCTCGAGATGTACCTCTCGCAGTCAAGCGCGCTTGTGCCTTTACACTAACCGTACGATGTCCGACCGTACTTAGCGCACCTTCGTGCTCCTCCGTTACTCTTTGGGAGGAGACCGCCCCAGTCAAACTACCCACCACACAATGTCCCCACGCCAGGTAATGGCGCCAGGTTAGAACCCCAACATGACCAGGCTGGTATTTCAAGATTGGCTCCACCCAGACTGGCGTCCGGGTTTCATAGCCTCCCAGCTATCCTACACAAGTCATATCAAGGTCCACTGTGAAGCTGTAGTAAAGGTTCACGGGGTCTTTCCGTCTAGCCGCGGATACACTGCATCTTAACAGCGATTTCAATTTCACTGAGTCTCGGGTGGAGACAGCGTGGCCATCGTTACGCCATTCGTGCAGGTCGGAACTTACCCGACAAGGAATTTCGCTACCTTAGGACCGTTATAGTTACGGCCGCCGTTTACCGGGGCTTCGATCAAGAGCTTCGCCTAAGCTAACCCCATCAATTAACCTTCCGGCACCGGGCAGGCGTCACACCGTATACGTCCACTTTCGTGTTAGCACAGTGCTGTGTTTTTAATAAACAGTCGCAGCCACCTGGTATCTTCGACCGCCGACAGCTTAAGGAGCAAGTCCCATCACCATCAGCGGCGCACCTTCTCCCGAAGTTACGGTGCCATTTTGCCTAGTTCCTTCACCCGAGTTCTCTCAAGCGCCTTGGTATTCTCTACCTGACCACCTGTGTCGGTTTGGGGTACGGTCGTTTGTAACCTGACGCTTAGAAGTTTTTCCTGGAAGCATGGGATCAACCACTTCAGTCACCTTAGTGACCTCGTCATCAGCTCTCAGCATTATGAAACCGGATTTGCCTGGTTCCACTGCCTACTGCCTTAAACCTGGACAACCATCGCCAGGCCGGCCTACCCTTCTCCGTCACTCCATCGCAGTTACAACCGGTACGGGAATATTAACCCGTTTCCCATCGATTACGTCTTTCGACCTCACCTTAGGGGCCGACTCACCCTGCGCCGATTAGCGTTGCGCAGGAACCCTTGGTCTTCCGGCGAGGGGGCTTCTCACCCCCTTTATCGTTACTCATGTCAGCATTCGCACTTCTGATACCTCCAGCCTGCCTTTCAGCTTGACCTTCATCGGCTTACAGAACGCTCCTCTACCACCCAGTACAGTAAACTGTACTGAATCCGCAGCTTCGGTGTATGGTTTGAGCCCCGTTACATCTTCCGCGCAGACCGACTCGACCAGTGAGCTATTACGCTTTCTTTAAAGGGTGGCTGCTTCTAAGCCAACCTCCTGGCTGTCTGGGCCTTTCCACATCGTTTCCCACTTAACCATACTTTGGGACCTTAGCTGGCGGTCTGGGTTGTTGCCCTCTTGACGACGGACGTTAGCACCCGCCGTCTGTCTCCCGTAATTGCACTCCACGGTATTCGGAGTTTGCATCGGTTTGGTAACCCGGGATGGGCCCCTAGCCGACACAGTGCTCTACCCCCGTGGGTGAGATACGAGGCGCTACCTAAATAGCTTTCGAGGAGAACCAGCTATCTCCGGGCTTGATTAGCCTTTCACTCCGATCCACAGGTCATCCGCTAACTTTTCAACGGTAGTCGGTTCGGTCCTCCAGTTGATGTTACTCAACCTTCAACCTGCCCATGGATAGATCGCCCGGTTTCGGGTCTACTCCCAGCGACTATGACGCCCTATTAAGACTCGGTTTCCCTACGCCTCCCCTATGCGGTTAAGCTTGCCACTGAAAGTAAGTCGCTGACCCATTATACAAAAGGTACGCAGTCACCGTCCGCTCTCCTAAAAGAGCACCGGCTCCCACTGCTTGTACGTACACGGTTTCAGGGTCTATTTCACTCCCCTCAACGGGGTTCTTTTCGCCTTTCCCTCACGGTACTGGTTCACTATCGGTCAGTCAGGAGTATTTAGCCTTGGAGGATGGTCCCCCCATGTTCAGACAGGATAACACGTGTCCCGTCCTACTCGTTTTCACAC
>NZ_BAAJPA010000037.1:0-2351 GCF_057552235.1 Kistimonas ophiarachnellae
CATTCAGCCAATTTCAGTCTGGACAGCGTGCAGATTATTGATGGAGACGGCAACCCGCTGAGCGGCCATGGCGTCGCCAGCATTGACAGCAACAAGTTACAGTTTGAGCCAGGCAGTGACTTTGATTACCTGGCCAGTGGTGAGAGCACTACAGTCACTGTTCGCTATGAAATGTCCGATAACGCAGGGCTCACGTCAGAATCAACGGTCACCATCACGATCACCGGTACCAACGATACACCGGTAGCGACACCCAATAGCGCCACGGGCCATGAAAACGCAATCCTGACCATTGACGTGCTGGCCGACGACACGGATCTGGACCACAACGATGATTCGACCAACTTCACCCTTGACGATGTTGAGATTGTTGATACTAACGGCCAGCCACTGACAAACCGTGGCGCCGCCAGTATCGACAGCAACCAGCTGCAGTTTGACCCGGGCAATGATTTTGATTACCTGGCCAGTGGTGAGAGCACCACGGTGACCGTGCGCTATGTGATGTCCGATGACGAAGGGGCCACCTCCGAATCAATGGTCACCATTACGGTCACCGGCACCAATGACACGCCGGTGGCGATGCCCGATACCGCCACGGGCCATGAAAACGAAACCCTGACCATTGACGTACTGGCCGACGATACGGACGCAGACAACAACGACAATCCCGTCAACTTCAGTCTGGACAGTGTGCAGATCGTCGATGGAGACGGTAACCCGCTGACCGGTCATGGTGTTGCCAGCATAGACAACAACCAGCTGCAGTTTGTCCCCGGCGGTGACTTTAATTACCTGGCCAGTGGCGAGAGCACTACGGTGACCGTGCGCTATGTGATGTCCGATGACCAAGGGGCCACCTCAGAATCAATGGTCACTATTACGGTGACCGGCACCAATGATACACCGGTAGCGACACCCAATACCGCGACGGGCCATGAAAACGAAATCCTGCTCATTGACGTACTGGCCGACGACACGGACCTGGATCACAACGACAATCCCGCCAACTTCAGTCTGGACAGTGTGCAGATCGTCGATGGAGACGGTAACCCGCTGACCGGTCATGGCGTTGCCAGCATTGACAGCAACCAGCTGCAGTTTGACCCGGGCAATGATTTTAATTACCTGGCCAGTGGTGAGAGCACCACGGTGACCGTGCTCTATGTGATGTCCGATGACGAAGGCGCCACCTCAGAATCAATGGTCACCATTACGGTCACCGGCACCAATGACACGCCGGTAGCGATGCCCGATACGGCCACGGGCCATGAAAACGAAATCCTGACCATTGACGTGCTGGCCGACGATACGGACCTGGACCACAACGATGATTCGACCAACTTCACCCTTGACGATGTTGAGATTGTTGATACTAACGGCCAGCCACTGACAAACCGTGGCACCGCCACTATCGACAGCAACCAGCTGCAGTTTGACCCGGGTAATGACTTTAATTACCTGGCCAGTGGTGAGAGCACCACGGTGACTGTGCGCTATGTGATGTCCGATGACGAAGGGGCCACCTCAGAATCAATGGTCACCATTACGGTGACCGGCACCAATGACACGCCGGTGGCGATGCCTGATACCGCCACGGGGCATGAGAACGAAACCCTGCTGATTGACGTGCTGGCCGACGATACGGACCTGGATCACAACGACAATCCCGCCAACTTCAGTCTGGACAGTGTGCAAATCGTCGATGGAGACGGTAACCCGCTGACCGGTCATGGCGTTGCCAGCATAGACAACAACCAGTTGCAGTTTGTCCCCGGCGGTGACTTTGATTACCTGGCCGACGGTGAAAGCACCACGGTGACCGTGCGCTATGTGATGTCCGATGACGAAGGGGCCACCTCAGAGTCAATGGTCACCATTACGGTGACCGGCACCAATGACACGCCGGTGGCGATGCCTGACACCTCCACGGGCCATGAAAACGCAATCCTGACCATTGACGTACTGGCCGATGATACGGACCTGGATCACAATGATATTCCGGCCAACTTCAGTCTCGACGATGTTGAGATTGTCGATACTAACGGCCAACCACTGACAAACCGTGGCGCCGCCAGTATCAACGGCAACCAGCTGCAGTTTGACCCGGGCAGTGACTTTGATTACCTGGCCAGTGGTGAGAGCACCACGGTCATCGTGCGCTATGAAATGTCCGATGACCAGGGAGCCACCTCGGAATCAACGGTCACCATTACGGTCACCGGCACCAATGACACGCCGGTGGCGATGCCCGATACCGCCACGGGCCATGAAAATGAAATCCTGACCATTGACGTACTGGCCGACGACACGGACGCGGATCACAACGATAACCCGGCCAACTTCACGCT
>NZ_BAAJPA010000039.1:0-1725 GCF_057552235.1 Kistimonas ophiarachnellae
CAATTAAATCCAGGTGACGCCTACGGCGCACCTGATTTATGCGTTAGGCGAGTCAAAATACATCATCTGAGATCATATCAGGAAAATCAATCCTCATATCAGATGAATATTTACTCCTATTCACAACAATATTATTGTCAGCATCTCCAACTTGTATAATTTCATCATTAAACAATAGCTTCCAAAGATTAACCCTCTCTGGTGAATAGACTGTATAATTACACCAAATTTGCAACTTATGATCAGGAGCTTCCATGCATTCAGTTATAATCAACCCATAACTAGTTCTTCCCATAAAAAACCAAGACGATTTGTATTGAGCGAACGAAATACTACCCCTATCAAGCTCACAAACATCAAATACTGGTATATTTTCGAGCGAAGAGAAGTAGTACCCTGTTGCAGAGTAAACTTCACCTGAGTAATCTGCTGTATATACTTCATCAGTATATTCATCCCTATCTGTGTACTCGATTAGAGATTCCCCAATATCAAAGGCTGTGAGACAAATTGAATCGTTGTTGTCTTTATAAAGAACAAATCTTTCATAACTGCTATAGTCCGAAGAAAATAATTTTGTTTTTATGTTCAGTTCTGGTATCTCAAAGTACAATGAAAATGCGAAGCCATCGACAGAAAAACATTTATTTCTATCATTACGACTCACAGACTTAACGCTGAAATTGATCCCAGGTCTTTCAAAATAATAATCTTCATCGACATCATTCTCGTCTTCAGAAGTCTCTTCATATACAGTTCGAGAGTGCTGTAATCCTAGTTCCATGAGTTTATCCTCAATAGACTGAAAACTTCTTTTGTGATACGAGGACAATTCATAACCATCAGAACCTGCTTTAAAAGCTTCGACTAAAGAATGTACTTCTGAATCAGACCAAGGCTTATCTTCAGACTCATGCCTAAAAAACAACATAATACGCACTCTAATGTTTTCATTTTTCTAATTATGTCATTACATCAAGAAATTACACTAGAAATAAAATCCTCAATCAAAATGCCTAGTTTTAGCAACGAAATACAAACTAGTGAAAGCGCCTAACAAGAAAATCAAAGGGACGCCTACGGCGCCCCTTATTTAGGCGTTATACGGCTTAATCAAATAATTCCAGCTCATAGAGAGAAGTATATGAGTAAAGATAGTAATATAATCAGTCTCATCATTGAAGTTGAAGATTGGGCTGTTTACGACAGCCGATTTGAATTGTTTGAAGATATAGAGCCTTTTGCAATTAGCTTTTATCCTTCCTCAATGAGAAGAGGAAAGAAAGAAAAATATATGCATCATCAAAAGAATAACAAATATAAATTGCAAGGCTAAATAATATTCACTAGCTGTAGTTCATGGGTTGTCGATTGCGGTATTAGACTTTTTAGCCTTGAACCTCTAGATATTACATATAAATCTGGTGACTTTATTTCCTGTGACGTGCAGTTAGCATTTGAACCATTATTTGACATATACGATCTAGCTGACGAAGAAGGATTTCCTAAAATCGTGTATCACTGGAGTTTTAAGAAAATATATCAAAGGCTTATGCACTTGAAAAAAACAGGAGACAATGTGTATGAAGTTACCGATAAATGTCATAAAACAATTGAATTAGAATCACATGATGACTATGAATGGCAAAATGCTGATAGCAAATACCATTCATACTATGAAGTTCATTGCTTGCTGCAGGATGTTGAGCCAATCCTAGCCGCCGT
>NZ_BAAJPA010000040.1:0-1527 GCF_057552235.1 Kistimonas ophiarachnellae
CAGGCACTCCCGCAAAATAAACGCCTCAAGACGTATAGCGAAAACATCACGGATAGATTGTCTTCAGCCTAAAAATAACCACCATCACTTTCTGGAGATGTTTTTTAATGTTGCTATGTCACACACGAGGCACAGGGTTCCACCATTTCAGGATGTATCTGAAATAAGGCTACGAATATTCGGTACTTTTCCCGATCGGTGGAATATTGCTAACAGCAAGTCGTGCCAGGAATCTATCCTGAACCAGTCAAACAGACTTCGAATCTTATGCCAAAGATTTATCTTCGAGTGAGAGTGACGCCATGCTTTCTGGAATACTGGACAGCATAGCTGCTCTATCTGATTAACCAGAAAGGCCAGAAACATCAGGCAGGCCAGGTTGGTCGCCAAATGCTTTTGCCCATGGCCGTAGTTGTGTTCGAGGTTGTAACCCTGTGTTTTCAGTGTGTTGAAGGTTTCGTTTTCAATTTTCCATCTACTGCGGCCTCCTCGCATGACTTTTGATACGCTTCGCGGTGTCAGCAGTATGTCTGTCACCCAGGTGCAGGTGAACTTTTTTCCTTTGGGGCTGGTTTCCACATATTCCAGATAATTCACCCGCACATCAGGATGGCTTTTGTTAATGGGTACGTTATTCGTAAATCTGAACCAGTGCCGGAAGCCTTTTTCATCTAGATATTCAAATCGATCCACTTGCTCCCTGGCGTCAATCTCATCCACCGTTTCCAGCAGAGATGCGTGATCACCGTCTTTAGCGACCAATATGAATCTGTGGCCGTACGACTCGAGTAGTTTGATCGTCGGACCATCGGAATACAGACCATCGGCAGTGATGACCAGTTTGAGCTTGGGGTGCTCCCTTGCCACATTGTCCAGAAGACGTTTCAACGCCGTTTTTTCGCAATCATTTTTACTGGCGTCAACCTGCTGAATGATCGGTTCAGGCATCAATGGCAGGACTTCTTTTTTTCCGGGTTTTACAAGGCAGATTGCCAGTAACTGGTGGTAATAGACAGGCTTTTTGGTGTTAGGGTTCTTGCAGCAGCACTCTTTGCAATGAATGCTTCCAGATGAAAAATGACCTGTGCCATCAATGGGCGCCAGATAGCCTTCTTCCAGGAAGTGGAATGGCTTCAGTCGTCCGGAACGCTGGACAAAGCTGAACAGACGAGTGAACAATTTTCGTAGATGTTTAGTGTCCAGTGGATCAAGCACATCCCGCAAATAGCTGTCACAGGGCGGTTTGTTGATGTGATATAGCGTATTGAGGTTATGCAAAACCTCCTGAGACTGACGCTCTTTGTCGTAATTCAGCAAGGAAGGGTACTTGAGATGCATCACGGCAAAGCCAGACATAATGACATCATGCAAGGTGATCTTGTCGGCACGCTGGTTAGGTCGTTCATCAGGTATGTTGGCGACCTGTTGTGAGATGATATCAATCAACTCATCAGCCAGTGCTTTGTTGGTGTGAGCATGCATTGGTCAAACGTCAGCAGTAAAATGTCTACAAAAAATAGCGCAGAG
>NZ_BAAJPA010000041.1:0-1472 GCF_057552235.1 Kistimonas ophiarachnellae
ACCCAACTGCCAGCGGCTGGCAGCCTGACCCTGAATGGCTCAGCTGTAACGGCTAACCAGATCATTGCAGCTGCAAATATTCCCAACCTGGTCTTCACTCCGGCGGCCAATGCTCATGGTGCAGGCTATGCCAGCTTCCAGTTTACGGTTACCGACAGTGGCGGTATGGAGAGTGCAGCGCAGACGATCACGCTGAATGTTGATGCTGTGAATGATGCGCCAACAGTTGAAGGGGATCTATATACGGCATCTTCCTCCCCAGAAACCACATATACCTTTGACACAAGCACCTCTGCGGGATTGACATCGACAAACTTCCATCACAGTACCTCCGGTGGAGGACATCTTTTTACCTTCGCTGCGGCGCACACGGATGACCGATCGTTGACGTTTGATACGCCAACCTATGTGAAAAGTTTTGACATGAACGCACTGTTATCTCCGGTATCCGCAGTACCGTTCAATACATCGCTTACGGTCAAAGCGTTTAACGGATCCACAGAACTCTGGAGTACGACGCTTGATTTAAGCAGTCATGCTGACTGGGATAACTGGAAAACGATCTCACTCGATATTGGCAACGTCACAGAGCTGAGATTCAGTGACTTGGGTGATAATTTTTATCCCAGTATTGATAATCTGATCATTGGTGGTGAGCAGAGTGGTATTACCATCAATGAAGACGATAGCCATACTTTCGCCGTTTCTGATTTTGGTTTTACTGATGTTGATGGTGATGCGCTCTCCTATGTCAGGATTACCCAGTTACCATCTGCTGGCAGCCTGACACTCAACGGATCAGCGGTCACCGTCGACCAGCAGATTTCAGCCTCTGATATCCCGAACCTTGTATTTACCCCTGCGGCTAACGCCCATGGCGATGATTACGCGAGTATTCAGTTTAAAGTCAGTGATGGCATCGCAGAGAGTGCCGCTGAAACGCTGTCATTTAATGTGTCTGCGGTGAATGATGCGCCGACAACAGCTGCTGATACCGTGACATTGGATGAAAATGATAGCCATACTTTCAGCCTGAGTGACTTTACATTCTCTGACGTGGATGGTGACAGCCTTTCATCCATCAAGATTACCCAATTGCCAGCAGCAGGCAGCCTGACACTTAATGGTTCGGCGGTAACAGCCAACCAGCTGATCACAGCGGCTGACATTTCGAACCTGGTCTTTACGCCGGATGCCAATACGGATGGGGCGAATTACGCGAACTTTACCTTCACGGTCAGTGACGGAAGCCTGGAAAGTGCGCCAGCTACCATGACGTTCAATGTCGACAACGTCAACAGTGCGCCGACAGCGGCAGACAGTGCGGTGTCACTGGATGAAGATCGCAGCCACACCTTCTCTGTCAGTGATTTTGGTTATAGCGATGCTGAGGGTGACGCCCTGCATTCCATCAAGATTACCCGGCTGCCAGCCGCCGGAAGCCTGACGCTTGGCGGTAACGCCGTGACGGC
>NZ_BAAJPA010000042.1:0-1360 GCF_057552235.1 Kistimonas ophiarachnellae
GATGAGGTGGTGGTTGATCTGTCGGCGGGCACGGTGCGGGCCACGGAAGGCGGGCTGCTGACCGATACCCTGACCAGCATCGAGAATGTCACCGGCGGCAGTGGTGATGACATTCTGACCGGGGATGATGCGTCGAACCGGCTGGATGGCGGTGCCGGCGATGACACCCTGGCCGGTGGCCTGGGTGCGGATACGCTCATTGGCGGCGTTAACGGTGCGGCCGGGGATACGGCGGACTATACCGGAGCGACCGGAGCGGTGACCGTGGACCTGTCGGTGGCCTCGCCCCAGGCGGTGATCTTCAACGAAGCCTCGGACAGCCTGTCCGGCATCGAGAACATAGACGGCGCCAGCGGCCATGCCAATACCCTGACCGGGAGCAGTGTGGCCAACACCCTGCGCGGTGGCGGCCAGGATGACACCCTGACCGGCAACGGCGGTGCGGATACCCTGGAAGGTAACGGTGGCGCGGATACCCTGGACGGCGGTGCGGAGGCGGACACCCTGGACGGGGGGGATGGCGATGACATCCTGAAGGGCGGCACCGGCGCCGATATCCTGCGCGGTGGTGCGGATAACGATACGGCGGATTACAGCGACGCCACCACGGTGGTGACGGCGAACCTGACGGCAGGCTCGTCCCAGGCGACGGTTGCCGGGGACGCCACGGACACCCTGGACGGTATCGAGAACCTGGTCGGCGGCAGTGCCGGCGACACCCTGACCGGCAGCAGTGTGGCGAATACCCTGACGGGCAACGCCGGCGACGATACGCTGTCCGGTCTGAACGATGATGACACCCTGGAAGGGGGGGCGGGTGATGACACCCTGCGCGGCGGTGAGGGCAGTGACACCCTGGATGGCGGCAGTGCCGGTGAAACAGATGGCGACACCGCGGACTACAGCACCCACCTGCGTTCGATCACGGTGGACCTGGATACGGGCGGTGGCGACGGTACGGCCACCGACACCACCAGTGATGTCGATACCCTGACCGACATTGAGAATGTCATCGGTTCGAACCAGGACGATGATATTACCGGTGATAACAACGCCAATACCCTCAGTGGCGGTGCCGCTGCCGATACCCTGCGGGGTGAAGGCGGCAATGACACCCTGAACGGGGATGCAGGTGACGACGTCCTGTTCGGTGGTACGGGCACCGACAGCTTCGACGGCGGTGCGGACGTGGACACGGTCAGCTATGACGGTGTCAGCCAGGACGTGACCGCCAACCTGGCTACCGGTATCGGTAATGACGGCACCGGTGGTGCGGATACCTACACCAACGTGGAGAACGTGATCGGTGGCAGCGGCGATGACACCCTGACCGGCACGGACAGCACCACGGTGGGCAATA
>NZ_BAAJPA010000043.1:0-1340 GCF_057552235.1 Kistimonas ophiarachnellae
ATTTGAACGGAACCACCATTGGTAGTGCGGCTGCCATCGCTATCGGTTATTCCGGTAATGGTCACTGCATCCAGGCTGAAATTGGCCGCAGTATCATCACTGTCAACATCGGTATCGTTGGCAAGTACATCCAGCGTTGTTGTACCCACGGTAGAAGCATTGCCGGTGTCAGCTACAGCGATTGGCGCATCATTCGTACCCGTGACCGTGATAGTGACCGTCGCGGGTTCACTGGTGGCATTGCCTTCACCGGAATCATCAACCGCTACATAGGTAAACGTGACCTGACGGGTTTCTCCCGCGGCCAGGTCCTGGAAGTCACTGCCCGGATTGAAACTGAAGGTGCCGTCATTGTTGTTGGTTACCGTACCTTCTGTCGGCTGGGTCACGATATTGAAGGTGTGGGTATCGGTGGTGTCTGCATCCGTGGCACTGAAATTGCCGGTCACTGCTGCGCCATCTTCCGTGGCACTGACACTCACCACTTCGGCAGCAGGCTTGTCGTTAGTCCCTGTAATCGTAATCGTGACCGTCGCCGGTTCACTGGTGTTGTTTCCGAGACCGGAATCATCAACCGCTACATAGGTAAACGTGACCTGACGGGTTTCTCCAGCCGCCAGGTCCTGGAAGTCACTGCCCGGATTGAAACTGAAGGTGCCGTCATCGTTGTTGATTACCGTACCTTCTGTCGGCTGGGTCACGATATTGAAGGTGTGGGTATCGGTGGTGTCTGCATCCGTGGCACCAAAGTTGCCCCTTACCGCAGCACCATCTTCCGTGGCACTGACACTCTCAACCACCGCTATCGGTTTATCGTTGGTACCGGTGATAGTGATCGTGACCGTGGCCGGTTCACTGGTGTTGTTTCCGAGACCGGAATCATCAATCGCTACATAGGTAAACGTGACCTGACGGGTTTCTCCCGCGGCCAGGTCCTGAAAGTCATTGCCCGGATTGAAGCTGAAGGTGCCGTCATTGTTGTTGGTTACCGAGCCTTCTGCCGGTTGGCTCACGATGTTGAAGGTGTGGTTATCGGTAGTATCGGCATCCGTGGCGCTGAAATTGCCGGTCACTGCCGCACCATCTTCCGTGGCACTGACACTCACCACTTCGGCGGTGGGCTTGTCATTAGTACCGGTTATCGTGATCGTGACCGTGGCCGGTTCACTGGTGGCATTCCCTTCACCGGAATCATCAATCGCTACATAGGTAAACGTGACTTGACGGGTTTCTCCGGCCGCCAGGTCCTGAAAATCACTGCCCGGATTGAAACTGAAGGTGCCGTCATTGTTGTTGGTTACCGAGCCTTCTGCCGGCTGGCTCACGATGTTGAAGGTGTG
>NZ_BAAJPA010000044.1:0-1340 GCF_057552235.1 Kistimonas ophiarachnellae
AAGCTTCGGCTTCTTCAGCCACTTCTTCCAGGGCTTCGGCTTCTTCAGCGACTTCTTCCAGGGCTTCGGCTTCTTCAGCCACTTCTTCCAGGGCTTCGGCTTCTTCAGCCGCTTCTTCCAGGGCTTCCGCTTCTTCAGCAGCTTCTTCTAAGGCCTCGCCCTCGGCGGTCTCGCCTTCGGTGGCTTCAGTTTCGGCGGCCTCGCCTTCGGTGGCTTCAGCGTCGGCGGTCTCGCCTTCGGTGGCTTCAGTTTCGGCGGCCTCGCCTTCGGTGGCTTCAGCGTCGGCGGCCTCGCCTTCGGTGGCTTCAGTTTCGGCGGACTCGCCCTCGGTGGCTTCAGTTTCGGCGGCCTCGCCTTCGGTGGCTTCAGCGTCGGCGGACTCGCCTTCGGTGGCTTCAGTTTCGGCGGCCTCGCCCTCGGTGGCTTCAGCGTCGGCGGCCTCGCCTTCGGTGGCTTCAGTTTCGGCGGCCTCGCCCTCGGTGGCTTCAGTTTCGGCGGCCTCGCCTTCGGTGGCTTCAGCTTCAGTGGCCTCGCCTTCGGAGGCTTCAGCGTCGGTGGCCTCGCCTTCGGAGGCTTCAGCGTCGGTGGCCTCGCCTTCGGTGGCTTCAGCTTCAGTGGCCTCGCCTTCGGTGGCATCAGCTTCGGTGGCATCAGCTTCAGTGGCCTCGCCTTCGGAGGCTTCAGCGTCGGTGGCCTCGCCTTCGGTGGCTTCAGCTTCAGTGGCCTCGCCTTCAGTGGCATCAGCTTCAGTGGCCTCGCCTTCGGAGGCTTCAGCGTCGGCGGCCTCGCCTTCGGTGGTATCAGCGTCGGCGGCCTCGCCTTCGGTGGTATCAGCGTCGGCAGCCTCGCCCTCGGTGGCCTCAGCATCGGTGGCCTCGCCTTCGGTGGCCTCGCCCTCGGTGGCTTCAGCTTCGGAGGCCTCGCCCTCGGTGGCTTCGCCCTCAGGTGTTTCACCGTCCTTACCTGGAGGATCGCCATCCCGCTTATCGATCATTTTCACTCTCCCCTGGCTCATCACCGGTCATTACCGGAAGATAACCTGCCAATATGTGGTAATTACCGCCAAAGCGTTTTCTTCGAATGAACATGGCGCCGATTATAAAGGGCTTCCCATACACCAGTGCCTGTAAATCATTAAAAGCACCGACTTCAAGCAATGCCGGGGGGAATCAACAACAGAACAGGAGGTCGGGCATTCTGTACTTCCGTGATGAAATCAGAAGCAGCGTACCAAAAACTGTCGCGGTATGAAGATGGCAGTATCCAGTTTAAGCATTCCGGCTTCAAATCCATGATGGCATTCTCTCACTTCATGCTTTCAACATGTGCGAAATAAACTA
>NZ_BAAJPA010000045.1:0-1261 GCF_057552235.1 Kistimonas ophiarachnellae
GCCCGTGACGGGATTCCCGTCTCCATCAACGATCTCCACGCTATCCAGACTGAAGTTGGCGGGGTTGTCGTTGTGATCCACATCCGTGTCGTCGGCCAGTACGTCAATGGTCAGGGTTTCATTCTCGTGACCGGTCGCCGTATCAACACTAGCCACTGGCGCATCGTTAGTGCCGGTCAGCGTAATGGTGGCCGTTGATTCAGAGGTAGCCCCTTCGTCATCGGACATCACATATCGAACGACCACTGTCGTACTTTCGCCACTGGCCAGACTGTCGAAGTCTGTACCCGGCACAAACTGCAGCTGGTTATTGACGATGCTGACCGTGCCCTGGCCCGTGACGGGATTCCCGTCTCCATCAACGATCTCCACGCTATCCAGACTGAAGTTGGCGGGGTTGTCGTTGTGATCCAGGTCCGTGTCGTCGGCCAGTACGTCAATGGTCAGGGTTTCATTCTCATGGCCTGTGGCAGTATTGGTTGTCGCCACCGGCGCATCGTTAGTGCCGGTCACCGTGATGGTTGCTGTTGACTCAGAGGTAACCCCTTCGTCATCGGACATCACATAGCGGACAGTGACAGTAGCCGTGTCACCACTGGCCAGGCTGTCGAAATCCGTGCCCGGAACAAACTGGAGCTGGTTGTTGACGATGCTGACCGTGCCCTGGCCGCTTAATAGATTGCCATCACCATCGACAATCTGCACGCTATCCAGACTGAAATTGGCGGGGTTGTCGTTGTGATCCAGGTCCGTGTCGTCGGCCAGTACGTCAATGGTCAGGGTTTCATTCTCATGGCCTGTGGCGGTGTTGGCTGTCGCCACCGGTGCATCGTTAGTGCCGGTCACCGTGATGGTTGCTGTTGACTCAGAGGTAGCCCCTTCGTCATCGGACATCACATATCGAACGACCACTGTCGCACTTTCGCCACTGGCCAGACTGTCGAAGTCTGTACCCGGCACAAACTGGAGCTGGTTGTTGACGATGCTGACCGTGCCCTGGCCCGTGACGGGATTCCCGTCTCCATCAACGATCTCCACGCTATCCAGACTGAAGTTGGCGGGGTTGTCGTTGTGATCCAGGTCCGTGTCGTCGGACAGTACGTCAATGGTCAGGGTTTCATTCTCATGGCCTGTGGCGGTATTGGCTGTCGCCACCGGCGCGTCATTGGTGCCGGTCACCGTGATGGTGGCCGTTGACTCAGAGGTAGCCCCTTCGTCATCGGACATCACATAGCGGACAGTGACAGTAGCCGTGTCACCA
>NZ_BAAJPA010000046.1:0-1172 GCF_057552235.1 Kistimonas ophiarachnellae
ACTTTTTGTTTCTAGCCATGTTCTCATTCCCGGTGTGGAAATGGGAACACGTAAATGAATGCTTTCAGTTTGATAGAACAACTCTCCGTACTTCACGATCCTCGCCAGAGCTGGAAAGTGACACACTCTCTTTCCGACATCCTGCTGCTGACAATCTGTGCTGTTATAGCCGGTGCAGAAGGCTGGGAGGATATCGCTGATTTCGGTGAAGATCGTCTGGATTGGCTAAGACAATATGGTGATTTTGAGCATGGCGCACCGTCAGACGACACCATTGCCAGAGCTGTCAGTGTCGTAAATCCCGGGAAGTTTCAGCAGTGTTTTATTGACTGGATGAAAGCCTGTCATCAAGCCACTAATGGAGAGGTCATTGCGATAGATGGCAAAACCGTCAGAAGCTCCTACGACAAGAGCCGCAGGCGTGGTCCTATTCATATGGTGAGCGCGTTTGCGGCGGCCAATGGTGTTGTACTGGGCCAGGTTAAGACAGAAGAAAAAAGCAATGAAATTACCGCCATCCCTGAACTGCTTGAGTTATTGGAGATAAAAGGGTGTCTGGTCACTATTGATGCCATGGGGTGTCAGAGGGCCATAGCCAAAAAGATCGTGGAGAAGGAGGCTGATTACCTGCTGGCGGTGAAAGGGAATCAAGGGAAATTGCACGAAGCCTTTCAAAACCACTTTACTGTGATGAACGTTCAGAACTGGTCGGGGGATAGCTATCAGACGGTCGAGAAACAGCATGGTCGACATGAAACACGTTTCTACATTGTCAGCGATCTGTTCGACGAGTTTGTGAATCTGTCGTTTGACTGGCCAGGCATGAAAACACTCGGCGTAGCGCTTGCTATTCGCGAGATAGAAGGTCGTGAACTTGCCTTGGAAGATATCACCCTGCGGTATTACATCAGCTCAGCAGAACTGACGGCTGAGAAGTTGGCGAAAGCGACCAGGGAACACTGGTATATAGAGAATAAACTGCACTGGAAGCTTGATGTGGCGATGGGTGAAGATGATTGCAGGATTCGACGGGGAGACGCCTCAGAAATCCTGGCTGGCTTTCGACATATTGCCTTTAACCTTCTCAACGATATGAAAAGCTTTAGCGGTGGCCTGAAAAGGAAACAGAAGAAGGCTTCGCGAAGCACAACGTTTCTGGCTGAAGTCCTTGC
>NZ_BAAJPA010000047.1:0-1137 GCF_057552235.1 Kistimonas ophiarachnellae
AACAAACTGGAGCTGGTTATTGACAATGCTGACCGTGCCCTGACCCGTGACGGGATTCCCGTCACCATCGACGATCTCCACGCTATCCAGGCTGAAGTTGGCGGGGTTGTCGTTGTGATCCAGGTCCGTGTCGTCGGCCAGTACGTCAATAGTCAGGGTTTCATTCTCATGGCCTGTGGCGGTGTTGGCTGTCGCCACCGGCGCATCGTTAGTGCCGGTCACCGTAATGGTGGCTATTGATTCAGACGTGAGCCCCTCGTCATCAGACATCACATAGCGGACAGTGACAGTAGCCGTGTCACCTCTGGCAAGGCTGTCGAAATCCGTGCCCGGAACAAACTGGAGCTGGTTGCTGACGATGCTGACCGTGCCCTGGCCGCTTAATAGATTGCCGTCACCATCGACAATCTGCACGCTGTCGAGAGTGAAGTTGGCCGGATTATCGTTGTGATCCGCGTCCGTGTCGTCGGCCAGTACGTCAATGGTCAGGGTTTCATTCTCATGGCCTGTGGCGGTATTGGCTGTCGCCACCGGCGCATCGTTAGTGCCGGTCACCGTAATGGTGGCCGTTGATTCAGAGGTAGCCCCTTCGTCATCGGACATCACATATCGAACGACCACTGTCGCACTTTCGCCACTGGCCAGACTGTCGAAGTCTGTACCCGGCACAAACTGCAGCTGGTTGTTGACGATGCTGACCGTGCCCTGACCCGTGACGGGATTCCCGTCTCCATCGACGATCTCCACGCTATCCAGGCTGAAGTTGGCGGGGTTGTCGTTGTGATCCAGGTCCGTGTCGTCGGCCAGTACGTCAATGGTCAGGGTTTCATTCTCATGGCCTGTGGCGGTATTGGCTGTCGCCACCGGCGCATCGTTAGTACCGGTCACCGTGATGGTTGCTGTTGACTCAGAGGTAGCCCCTTCGTCATCGGACATCACATAGCGGACAGTAACAGTAGCCGTGTCACCACTGGCAAGGCTGTCGAAATCCGTGCCCGGCACAAACTGCAGCTGGTTGTTGACGATGCTGACCGTGCCCTGGCCCGTGACGGGATTGCCGTCGCCATCGACGATCTCCACGCTATCCAGACTGAAGTTGGCGGGGTTGTCGTTGTGATCCACATCCGTGTCGTCGGC
>NZ_BAAJPA010000048.1:0-1033 GCF_057552235.1 Kistimonas ophiarachnellae
CCTGATTACCACCTAACATAAGCCATTCTCCCGTCTAAACTTACGACACTGGTTTTCCTTGGGTTAGGAGACGTGTCATGGCCAGGAACAAAATCCAGTTTCAGAAAGGCATGAGCCTTGTGGAATTCTTTCAGCGATACGGTCAGGAAGGGCAATGCCGCGATCAGTTTTTCAAATGGCGCTGGCCGAACGGATTTGAATGCCCTCTGTGTTGTTGCCGGGAGTATTGCACCCTGAAAACCCGAGAACTCTACCAATGTAACCGTTGCCACCATCAAACATCACTGACTAGCGGTACCATTCTGGAAGCCAGCAAGCTGCCCTTCACCATCTGGTTTCTGGGCATGTTTTTAATGACTCAAACCAAGAATGGCATATCAGCCATGGAGCTTTCGAGACAGCTTGGCGTCTCTTATAACGCCGCGTGGCGCCTGAAGCACAAGCTCATGCAAGTCATGAAAGAACGGGATGACAGCCGTCCTCTGCAGGGGCATGTGCAACTGGATGATGCCTACTGGGGTGGTGAAAAACATGGCGGCAAACGGGGAAGAGGTTCTGCAAACAAACACCCCTTTGTTGCTGCCGTGCAAACCAACGAAGAAAACTGTCCACTGTATATGCGCTTTAGTATGGTCACCAGTTTCCGGAAAAAGGAGTTGGAACACTGGGCGAAAAAACATCTCGGAGATCATACCTGTTGTGTTGTCAGTGATGGACTCGGCGCATTCACGGGAATAGTCGACGCTGGACATCCGCATACTGCAGTAGTGACAGGAGGTGGTCATGAATCGATGGCTAATGAGTTGTTTACGTGGGTCAACACCATGATCGGGAACGTCAAAAACTCCCTGAAAGGCAGTTACCACAATATTAATCCCAGGCACCTGCCACGATACCTTGCAGAATACTGTTATCGATTTAACCGGCGCTTTGATTTGAAGGCGATGGTATCAAGGCTGGGTTACATGGCTGCGCGAACCTGCCCCATGCCAGCAAGGCTTCTCAAGCTGGCTGAGCCACAGTGGTAATCAGG
>NZ_BAAJPA010000049.1:0-1010 GCF_057552235.1 Kistimonas ophiarachnellae
GCTGATCAAACATCCGATTAAATCACCGTTTTTAAAATTATAACATAGTACTGGCAGAGTTTTCTTTAAGTGCTCTTCGCAATATTTTATTGACTGCTTGAGACACATATACTGTCTTTCCTCGCTGAAATTTATATCTGAAAACACAATTCCAATGATTGAGTCAATAGAGTAATCTACGATAACTTCATTATATGGGCTTCCGGGCTTCAACATAGATACTAAATCTTCAATGCTTGAAGCCTCTGATGAAAAAAAATGACTTACAAGGAAGCTTCCCTCGAATTCACAAGGCTTATCTGTTCCTTTCAAGCAGTATGACTTCGTTTTAGTATTCCAATATATTTCATTATTTTCTTTATCTACACGCTCGGATAAACAATCAGAGTCATGAATGCATCGGATAGCACTCTTTTCACGATCTATAATAAAGCCAATTTTTCTATATAACTCTGCTGGAGCATTTTTTACAAGCAATGAGCAAGAGGAAGCTTTTAAAGTGTTTACATTCTCTAATTCGTCAATTTCATCCTTTAATCTCTTAATACTATTATTACAAGGTTTCACGTTCCTTTCAGGCTCTAACATTTTTACCAGAAGTTTATTTTCAGAGTATTTTTTAAGAATCGGGCTGTATTGTCGTTGATCAAGAGCACAAGTAATAATAAATCTTCCAAAAGAAGCTCGCCGCTGTTCTTGACTTAGGCAACAACTATTTGCTGGCTCTGTATATCCTTGTACACTTAGAAACATCCTTTAAATCCATCCCAAAATTTAAATTTTTGACATTAAACGCGCTAAAAAATTCGACAAAACAACTGACTAATCCGTAAGCGCACCTAAATCGGGTAAGGCCTGACTTTTCTTCAGCCCTCCCCACACCACCCGGCATGCGGGTCCGCACCGGGCGGTTCACCGGGAATGGTGAAACCTGATCCATAACTCTTTCAACGAAAGCAATCCCAGCGAGGCCAGTACTTTATTGCTTAAACCCAGCTGTACAGCGTAGG
>NZ_BAAJPA010000050.1:0-987 GCF_057552235.1 Kistimonas ophiarachnellae
AGTTGCGCCACCCACCAGGCTGGTGACGGTGGCGCCTTCGTCCACCTCAATGCTGTCCACTACCGCAGTCGGTGCCGCGTCACTCAACGGATTCACGGTGATCGACACTATCGCCTGCGAGGTCTGTCCGTCGCTGTCCTTGATCTCGTAGATGAAACTGTCGGCAAAGTTTTCACTGCCATCATGGGTGTAACTGAAGGTGCCATTTTCGTTCAAGGTCAATGAACCATACGCCACATTCGTCACTAGGCTGACCTTCACCGGCGCATCCGCCAGACCTGTGTCATTGGTCTTTACGTTGGTTGCGCCGTCCACCAGACTGGTGACGGTGGCGCCTTCATCCACCTCAATGCTGTCCACTACCGCTGCTGGGGTCGTGTCGCTCACTGGCGTCACGATGATCGACACTGTTGCCTGCGAGGCCTCGCCGTCATTGTCCTTGATTTTGTAGGTAAAACTGTCGGCAAAGTTTTCACTGCCATCATGGGTGTAACTGAAGGTGCCATCTTCGTACAACGCCAATGAACCATGCGTCACATTGGTAACCAGGCTGACCTCTACTGGCGTATCCGCCAGGCCGGTATCGTTGGCCTTCACGCTGGTCGCGCCGCCCACCAGACTGGTGATAGTCGCACCTTCGTTTACCTCGATACTGTCCGCTACCGCCGTCGGCGTGGCATCGCTCACCGGCGTCACGGAGATCGACACTGTCGCCTGCGAGGTTTCGCCGTCGTTGTCGGTGATTTCGTAGGTGAAACTGTCAGCAAAGTTTTCGCTGCCGTCGTGGGTATAACTGAAAGTCCCGTCAACATTCAGGGTCAGGGTGCCATGAGACACACCCGAGACCAGGCTCACGTTTACCGGCGTATCCGTCAGGCCAGTGTCGTTGGCCTTCACGCTGGTTGCGCCGCCCACCAGGCTGGTGATGGTCGCCCCTTCGTTCACCTTGATGCTGTCCGCTACCGCCGTCGGCATGGCATCGCTCAC
>NZ_BAAJPA010000051.1:0-909 GCF_057552235.1 Kistimonas ophiarachnellae
GCTTCGTCATCGGACATCACATAGCGCACGGTCACCGTGGCAGTCTCGCCGACGTCCAGGTAATCAAAGTCATTGCCCGCCACAAACTGCAGCTGGTTGTTGTCTATGCTGGCGATGCCATGGCCGGTCAATGGATTGCCGTCACCATCCACGATCTGCACATTGTCCAGGCTGAAATTGGCGGGGTTGTCGTTGTGATCCAGATCCGTATCGTCGGCCAGTACGTCAATGGTCAGGGTTTCGTGTTCATGGCCTGTAGTGGCGGTATCGGGCGTCGCCACCGGCGCGTCGTTGGTGCCGGTGACCGTAATGGTGGCCGTTGATTCAGACGTGAGCCCCTCGTCATCGGACATAACATAACGCACGGTGACCGTGGCGGTCTCGCCATTGGCCAGGTAATCAAAGTCACTGCCCGGTATAAACTGCAGCTGGTTGTTGACAATGCTGACCGTGCCCTGACCACTTAATGGATTGCCGTCACCATCCACGATCTGCACACTATCGAGACTGAAGTTAGCGGGGGTGTCGCTGTTATCGACATCGGTATCATCAGCCAGTACGTCAATGACCAGTGTTTCGTTCTCATGCCCCGTGGCGATGTCAGGCATCGCCACCGGTGCGTCGTTGGTGCCGGTGACCGTAATGGTGGCCGTTGACTCAGAGGTAGCCCCTTCGTCATCGGACATCACATAGCGTACGGTCACCGTGGCAGTCTCGCCGACGTCCAGGTAGTCAAAGTCATTTCCCGCCACAAACTGCAGCTGGTTGTTGTTTATGCTGGCGACGCCATGGCCTGTCAGTGGATTGCCGTCACCATCCACGATCTGCACAGTGTTCAGGCTGAAATTGGCGGGGTTGTCGTTGTGATCCAGGTCCGTGTCGTCGGCCAGTACGTCAATGGTCAGGGTT
>NZ_BAAJPA010000052.1:0-888 GCF_057552235.1 Kistimonas ophiarachnellae
CCACGATGTCATCACCACCAGTGGTGGTCACTTCATCGTTACCCTGCCCTGCGATCACGACATTATTGCCATTAGAAAGAGTGATAACATCACGGGCTCCCTGATCATTCAGCGAACTTATGGCTGACTGCAGGATATCCGCCGTGTCATAGACCATGACACCGTGGTCACCTATTACGTGATCTTCATTGATACCCGCTGTGATAATGTCGGTTCCGGCGCCACCAATAATGCGGTTGAAACCGTTCCCGGCAGTAATGGTGTCATTACTACCGGTAGCATCACTTTCGTCAGTACTCTTGAGGGTGATCTGGTCACCTTCGGTGAATTCAGCGGAACCGTTATCACCGATAACGATATCTGCACCGTTCCCGACAAGAATTTGATCGCCCTCGTAACCACCTATTACCAGATTATTTCCATCACCTGCGGTGATCTGGTCTGCGCCGCCCAGCTCATGATCAAGAGATTTGACAGAAATAATGATGCCCTGTTCATCATATTCAATGACGCCACTGTCACCTAACAGATGATCATTGCCATCGCCGGTTTCAACAACATCATCACCCATGCCTGCAATGACCGTGTTATCACCGCCTGACAGTTTGATGGTGTCGCCAGCTCCCTGTGATGCCAGGCTGCTGGTCATTGTCCGGAGAATGTCGGTGACATCCCAAGTCATGTTGCCGTGATCGCCTAAAACCTGATCGATGCCACTACCGCCAGTAATGGTGTCTTCGCCAGTACCACCAATAACCCGGTTGAAGCCATCGCCAAGGTTCAGGGTGTCATTACCGCCGGTGGAATCGTCAACATCCGTACTGGTCAGCGTGATCAGATGGCCATCGGTAAACTGGGCTGAACCATTGTCGCCGATCACAATGTCAG
>NZ_BAAJPA010000053.1:0-885 GCF_057552235.1 Kistimonas ophiarachnellae
TACCGTTTGCGGCTCACTGACGGCATTGCCCGTACCGGAATCATCCACGACCTCGTAGGTAAACGTTACCTGTCGTGATTCTCCCTCCGCCAGGTCCTGAAAATCAGTACCGGGGTCAAAGGTGAAAGTGCCATTGCCGTTGTTCACCACAGCCCCTTCAGACGGCAGGGTCAGGATAGTGAAACTGTGAGCATCCGTTAGATCCGCATCCGTGACGCTGAAACTGGCGGTCACGGATGCTCCGTCTTCTTCGGCACTGGCAGTGACAGCCCCGGCTACCGGTCGGTCGTTGGTACCGGTCACGGTGATGGTGGCCGTTGATTCAGACGTGACGCCTTCGTCATCGGACATCACGTAGCGCACTACCACTGTCGCACTTTCACCACTGGCCAGGTAATCAAAGTCACTGCCGGGGACAAACTGCAACTGGTTGCTGTCGATGCTGGCGGTGCCCTGGCCCGTGACGGGATTCCCGTTGCTATCGACGATCTGCACGCTGTCGAGAGTGAAGTTGGACGGATTATCGTTGTGATCCGCGTCCGTGTCGTCGGCCAGTACGTCAATGGTCAGGGTCTCATTCTCATGGCCTGTGGCGGTATCGGCTGTCGCCACCGGCGCATCGTTGGTGCCGGTCACCGTAATGGTCGCTGTTGACTCAGAGGTAGCCCCTTCGTCATCGGACATCACATAGCGGACAGTGACAGTAGCCGTGTCACCACTGGCAAGGCTGTCGAAATCCGTACCCGGTATAAACTGCAGCTGGTTGTTGACGATGCTGACCGTGCCCTGACCCGTGACGGGATTCCCGTCTCCATCAACGATCTCCACGCTATCCAGACTGAAGTTGGCGGGGTTGTCATTGTGATCCAGGTCCGTGTCGTCGGT
>NZ_BAAJPA010000054.1:0-882 GCF_057552235.1 Kistimonas ophiarachnellae
TCACTGTTGTCTTCATTGGCGCTCGCCGTAACACCGGCGCTAACCGTGGGGAGATCATTGCTGCCGGTGATGGTAACAGCGGCGCTCTGGCTGACAACACCACCACGGCCGTCTGATATCTGGAAGGTATACACCAGCGTCTCGGTCTCGCCCAACGCCAGGAATTCATAAGCGCCCGGGTTCACCTGCAGATTATTGCCATTGTACGTAACCCCGCGGTCATCACCGCTGACCCGGCTGAGGTTAATCACGTTCAGGTCATCCGCAGCATCCACGTCAGTGGTGCCGGACAACAGGTCCACGGTAAATACCGCGTCATTCTCCCCCGCCCCTGACGTCACCGTCGCACTGACCTCCGGCCCGTCATTACTGCCGGTGATCGTCACCACGGCCTGCTGGGGAACAACCCCACCATTGCCATCGACAATGTTGTAGTCATAAGAGATCACGTTGGACTGGCCAACCGCCAGATAGTGATAGGCGTCCAGGTCTATCTCAAGACTGTTGCCGCTGACCGTGACACCTGCGTCATTCCCGCCCGTCAGCACCAGGCTGCCCGACTGTATATTCAGGGTATCCGAGGTATCGATGTCGCTGGCATGTTCCAGCAGATCGACCGTGATCGCGTCATTGTCTTCTGAATCGACGACAGCTACCGCAGAACTGACCTCGGGCGCATCATTGCTGCCGGTCACGGTTACCGTGGCGGTCTGCGACACGGTGCCGCCTTCGCCATCTTCAATGTTATAGCGGTAACTGATCACCGCCGTCTCATCCACCGCCAGGTGTTCATAGGCAGACGGATTCACAAACAACTGGTTGCCGGCAGGGGTAATACCCCGGTCGTCACCACTGACCAGGGTGATACTGCCTTCCTCTACG
>NZ_BAAJPA010000055.1:0-882 GCF_057552235.1 Kistimonas ophiarachnellae
GCACTGTCGTCTTCATTGGCGCTGGCCGTTACACCGGCGCTGACCGTGGGGAGATCATTGCTGCCGGTGATGGTGACAGCGGCGCTCTGGCTGACAACACCACCACGGCCGTCTGATACCTGGAAGGTATACACCAGCGTCTCGGTCTCGCCCAACGCCAGGGATTCATAAGCGCCCGGGTTCACCTGCAGATTGTTGCCATTATACGTAACCCCGCGGTCATCACCGCTGACCCGGCTGAGGTTAATTACGTTCAGGTCATCCGTAGCATCCACGTCAGTGGTGCCGGACAACAGGTCCACGGTAAATACTGCGTCATTCTCCCCCGCCCCGGACGTCACCGTCGCGCTGACCTCCGGCCCGTCATTTCTGCCGGTGATCGTCACCACGGCCTGCTGGGGAACAACCCCACCATTGCCATCGACAATGTTGTAGTCATAAGAGATCACGTTGGACTGGCCAACCGCCAGATAGTGATAGGCGTCCAGATCGATCTCAAGACTGTTGCCGCTGACCGTGACACCTGCGTCATTCCCGCCCGTCAGCACCAGGCTGCCCGACTGTATATTCAAGGTATCCGAGGTATCGATATCGCTGGCATGTTCCAGCAGATCGACCCTGATCGCGTTATTGTCTTCTGAATCGACGACAGCCACCGCAGAACTGACCTCGGGCGCATCATTGCTGCCGGTCACGGTTACCGTGGCGGTCTGGGACACGGTGCCGCCTTCGCCATCTTCAATGTTATAGCGGTAACTGATCACCGCCGTTTCTCCCACCGCCAGGTATTCATAGGCGGACGGATCTACGAACAACTGGTTGCCGGCAGGAGTAATACCCCGGTCGTCACCACTGACCAGGGTGATACTGCCTCCCTCTACA
>NZ_BAAJPA010000056.1:0-841 GCF_057552235.1 Kistimonas ophiarachnellae
TGCAGGCTGTCGCCGGTATCCACATCACCGAAACCGAAGTCACCGGACGTAAAGGCATGACTGTTGTCTTCATCAATGAACAGCGTTTTATCCGATGCTGTCGGCGCTTCATTCACCCCATTAACGGTGATTGTGGCCGTAGACGTTGATTCCAGCCCCTCATCATCACTCATGGTATAGGTGACAGTGACGGTAGCGCTTTCTCCGGCAGCGAGATAACTGAAATCAGAACCCGGGTTAAACTGCAGCTGGTTACCCACAACACTGACCGTGCCACCACCTGTAGTACGCGTTCCATCACTGTCCGTAATATTGGTAATACTGACATTGTCCAGACTGAAGTTTGCAGAACTGTCGTTGCTGTCGACATCGGTATCATTGGCCAGAACATCAACCGTCAGTGTGGTGTTTGCGGCAGTGCTCTTTGTATCAACAGCTGCAACCGGCGCATCATTCGTTCCAGTGATCGTAATGGTAACGGTGGCCGGCTCACTCGTGTTGTGTGCCGTACCGGAATCATCCACCGCTTCATAGGTAAACGTAACCTGACGGGTTTCTCCCGCGGCCAGGTCCTGGAAGTCACTGCCCGGATTGAAACTGAAGGTGCCGTCATTGTTGTTGGTTACCGTGCCTTCGGTTGGTTGGGTCAGAATGTTGAAGGTGTGGGTATCAGTCGTATCTGCGTCCGAGGCACCAAAGTTGCCCGTTACCGCTGCACCATCTTCCGTGGCACTGACACTCTCAACCGCCGCTGTCGGCTTGTCGTTGGTGCCCGTGATCGTAATCGTGACGGTGGCCGGTTCACTGGTGTTATTTGCCGTACCGGAGTCATCCACCGCTT
>NZ_BAAJPA010000057.1:0-786 GCF_057552235.1 Kistimonas ophiarachnellae
ATTTATTGTTGATCTGCTGGAACATGCTGGCGACATTGACGCCACTGACACGCTGTCGGTGACAGCTGGCAGCCTGCGCCTGGAGAGCGGGGATGGCGGTGGCGTCACCCTGAACGGCAACCAGTTGTCGGTGGATCCTTCGGCTTATGGCTACCTGGCTCTGGGTGAGCAGGAAGTCATCCGCTATAGCTACAGCATTGATGATGGTCAGGGCGGCAGTGTTGACCAGACTGCCGAGATCACCATTGCCGGTCGCAATGACGCGCCGGAGGTCAGCAGCGCGGTGACCGCGTCGGGCGATGAAGATGACGCGTCATTCAGTGTTGACCTGCTGGCTCAAGCCAGTGATATGGATGTTGGTGACACCCTGTCGGTGCTGGACGGCAGTATCAACCTGCTCAGTGGTAATGGCAGCGGGATAACGTTTAACGGCAACAGTCTGATGGTGTCGACTGACGCCTATCAATACCTGGCAGAGGATGAACAGGAAGTTATCCGCTACAGCTACGTGATAGAGGATAACCATGGCGCCAGGGTGACTCAGACCGCAGAAGTACTCATTACCGGCACCAACGACGCACCGGTGGCGACGGCCAATACCGCCACGGGCCATGAGAATGAAACCCTGACCATTGACGTACTGGCCGACGACACGGATCTGGATCACAACGACAACCCCGCCAATTTCAGCCTGGACAGTGTGCAGATCGTGGATGGTGACGGGAATCCCGTCACGGGTCAGGGCACGGTCAGCATCGTCAACAACCAGCTGCAGTTTGTGCCGGG
>NZ_BAAJPA010000058.1:0-769 GCF_057552235.1 Kistimonas ophiarachnellae
AGATGCACCGTCTTCTTCGGCACTGGCAGTGACAACCCCGGCTACCGGTCGGTCGTTGGTACCGGTCACGGTGATGGTGGCCGTTGATTCAGACGTGACGCCTTCGTCATCGGACATCACGTAGCGCACTACCACTGTCGTACTTTCACCACTGGCCAGGTAATCAAAGTCACTGCCAGGGACAAACTGCAACTGGTTGCTGTCGATGCTGGCGGTGCCCTGGCCCGTGACGGGATTCCCGTTGCTATCGACGATCTGCACGCTGTCGAGAGTGAAGTTGGCCGGATTATCGTTGTGATCCACGTCCGTGTCGTCGGCCAGTACGTCAATGGTCAGGGTTTCATTCTCATGGCCTGTGGCGGTATTGGCTGTCGCCACCGGCGCGTCGTTGGTGCCGGTCACCGTGATGGTCGCTGTTGACTCAGAGGTAGCCCCTTCGTCATCAGACATCACATATCGAACGACCACTGCCGTACTTTCGCCAAGGGTCAGGCTGTCGAAGTCTGTGCCCGGCTCAAACTGCAGCTGGTTGTTGACGATGCTGACCGTGCCCTGGCCCGTGACGGGATTCCCGTCACCATCCACGATCTCCACGCTATCCAGACTGAAATTGGCGGGGTTGTCGTTGTGATCCAGATCCGTGTCGTCGGCCAGTACGTCAATGGTCAGGGTTTCATTCTCATGGCCTGTGGCGGTATTGACTGTCGCCACCGGCGCGTCGTTGGTGCCGGTCACCGTGATGATGGCTGCTGATTCAGACGTGAGCCCC
>NZ_BAAJPA010000059.1:0-769 GCF_057552235.1 Kistimonas ophiarachnellae
AGGGGCTACCTCTGAGTCAACAGCCACCATTACGGTGACCGGCACTAACGATGCGCCGGTGGCGACAGCCAACACCGCCACAGGCCATGAGAATGAAACCCTGACCATTGACGTACTGGCCGACGACACGGACCTGGATCACAACGACAACCCCGCCAACTTCAGTCTGGATAGCGTGGAGATCGTCGATGGTGACGGGAATCCCGTCACGGGTCAGGGCACGGTCAGCATCGTCAACAACCAGCTGCAGTTTGTGCCGGGCACGGATTTCGACAGCCTGGCCAGAGGTGACACGGCTACTGTCACTGTCCGCTATGTGATGTCCGATGACGAAGGGGCTACCTCTGAGTCAACAGCGACCATTACGGTGACCGGTACCAACGACGCACCGGTGGCGACCGCTGATACCGCCACGGGCCATGAAAACGAAACCCTGACGATTGACGTACTGGCCGACGACACGGACACGGATCACAACGATAATCCGGCCAACTTCACTCTCGACAGCGTGAGGACTGTAGATACTAACGGCAATACAGTATCGGGCCAGGGCACTGTCAGCATTGACGGCAATAAACTGCAGTTTGTCCCCGGCAGTGACTTTGATTACCTGGCCAGTGGTGAAAGTACGACAGTGGTCGTTCGCTACGTGATGTCCGATGACGAAGGCGTCACGTCAGAATCAACGGCCACCATCACCGTGACCGGTACCAACGACCGACCGGTAGCCGGGGCTGTCACTGCCAGTGCCGAAGAAGACGGTGCATCC
>NZ_BAAJPA010000060.1:0-707 GCF_057552235.1 Kistimonas ophiarachnellae
ATGACCATGGTGGCTGAAATTATCGATTTCAATCGGTTTGAGAACCCCTGCCAGCTATTCTCCTGGCTGGGGTTGGTGCCATCGGAAAACACCAGTGGTGGTAAACGACGTCAGGGCAGTATTACCAAGTGTGGTAACAGTCATGCACGAAAAGCGTTGATTGAATCAGGCTGGAGCTACCGGCATCCTGAAAAGCTAACACGTGACCTGATGTTGAGGCAGGAAGGCTTGCCTGATGCCGTGAAAGAGATTGCATGGCGGGCTCAGCTGAGACTCTGTAAGCGATATCGTGATCTGACCGCTCGATACAAAAACAAGAATGTTGTCGTTGTTGCTATCGCGCGTGAGCTGGCTGCTTTTATGTGGGAGATCGTAACCAAAGGTTTAACGCAGCCGACCACAATACGAGCCCATTGATAATAGACTGCGCTTTATTTTAACTGTTTTGGAGGTTTACCCATTCTGATGTTGCAGCCCCGGCCAGTGAGTAGTCCTCGTTCTTGTTAGGAGGTAAGGCAGACCTGCCGAGTCCTCGCTCCTAGAGAGAGGCAGGCTCACGCGACGGATACATGAAAAGTGGTAACCAGTCCACGTATATCAGCTTGCCAGCCGTCGTTGTTTCAGGCTCCACTGTCAGAATGGGTATTTATGAATATGTTGCTCAAAAGTACCAAATAAATCCTGCTTGACTGCGGGAGTCATATCAA
>NZ_BAAJPA010000061.1:0-685 GCF_057552235.1 Kistimonas ophiarachnellae
CGTTAATAATCGACTGGAATTCAATCCTGCGGGTGATTTTGATTACCTGGCCATCGGCGAAAGTGCCACGGTAACTGTCAGCTATACCATGAGTGATGATGAGGGTGTGACGTCAACAGCCACCGCGACCATCACCGTCAGCGGCTCCAATAGTCAGCCGGTAGCTGAGCTTGTCAGTGTAAATTCGGTAGTGGAAGACGGTAGTGCGGTCTCCGGTAGTTTCAGTGCGACTGATGAAAACCTGAGTGATACCCATACATTCAATATCCTGACCCAGCCAGCTGAAGGCTCGGTCATCAATAACAATGACGGTACCTTCAGTTTCAATCCGGGCAGTGACTTCCAGGATCTGGCGGTCGGAGAAACTCGTCAGGTCACGTTTACCTATGTGGCGGTTGATGATTCCGGTGAAGATAATGCCAGCAGTGAACCGGGCACGATCACGATTACGATCACGGGCACCAACGACAAACCAACAGCGGCGGTTGAGAGTGTCAGTGCCACGGAAGATGGCGCGGCAGTGACCGGCAATTTCAGTTCCACGGATGCCGATACCACGGATACCCACACCTTCAACATCGTGACCCAGCCGACAGAAGGCACGGTAACCAACAACAATGACGGCACCTTCAGTTTTAATCCGGGCAGTGACTTTCAGGATCTGGCCGCGGGAGAAACCCGTCAA
>NZ_BAAJPA010000062.1:0-682 GCF_057552235.1 Kistimonas ophiarachnellae
GGTTGCGCCACCCACCAGGCTGGTGACGGTGGCGCCTTCGTCCACCTCAATGCTGTCCACTACTGCAGTCGGGGTCGCGTCACTCAACGGGTTCACGGTGATCGACACTATCGCCTGCGAGGTCTGTCCGTCGCTGTCCTTGATCTCGTAGATGAAACTGTCGCTGAAGTTTTCCGTGCCATTGTGGGTGTAGCTGAAGGTGCCATTTTCGTTCAAGGTCAATGAACCATACGCCACATTCGCCACCAGGCTGACCTTCACCGGCGCATCCGCCAGACCTGTGTCATTGGTCTTTACGTTGGTTGCGCCGCCCACCAGGCTGGTGACGGTGGCGCCTTCATCCACCTCAATGCGGTCCACTACCGCTGCCGGGGTCGTGTCGCTCACTGGCGTCACGATGATCGACACTGTTGCCTGCGAGGCCTCGCCGTCATTGTCCTTGATTTTGTAGGTGAAACTGTCGGCAAAGTTTTCACTGCCGTCATGGGTGTAACTGAAGGTGCCATCTTCGTACAACGCCAATGAACCATGCGTCACATTGGTAACCAAGCTGACCTTCACCGGCGTATCCGCCAGGCCGGTGTCGTTGGCCTTCACGCTGGTTGCGCTACCCACCAGGCTGGTGATGGTCGCGCCTTCGTTTACCACGATGCTGTCCGCTACCGCCGTCGGCGTGGCATCG
>NZ_BAAJPA010000063.1:0-662 GCF_057552235.1 Kistimonas ophiarachnellae
GCGCCATCTTCCGTGGCACTGACACTCACCACTTCGGCAGTAGGCTTGTCGTTAGTCCCTGTAATCGTAATCGTGACCGTCGCCGGTTCACTGGTGTTGTTTCCGAGACCGGAATCATCAATCGCTACATAGGTAAACGTAACCTGACGGGTTTCTCCCGCGGCCAGATCCTGAAAGTCACTGCCCGGATTGAAACTGAAGGTGCCGTCATCGTTGTTGGTTACCGTGCCTCCTGCCGGCTGGCTCACGATGTTGAAAGTGTGGGTATCGGTGGTATCGGCATCCGTGGCACCAAAGTTGCCCGTTACCGCCGCACCATCTTCCGTGGCACTGACACTCTCAACCACCGCTGTCGGCTTATCGTTGGTACCGGTGATCGTGATCGTGACCGTGGCCGGTTCACTGGTGTTGTTTCCGAGACCGGAATCATCAATCGCTACATAGGTAAACGTGACTTGACGGGTTTCTCCAGCCGCCAGGTCCTGGAAGTCATTACCCGGATTGAAGCTGAAGGTGCCGTCATTGTTGTTGGTTACCGTGCCTTCTGTCGGCTGGCTCACGATGTTGAAGGTGTGGGTATCCGTGGTATCTGCATCCGTGGCACTGAAATTGCCGGTCACTGCCGCGCCATCTTCCGTGGCACTGACACTCTCAACCGCCGC
>NZ_BAAJPA010000064.1:0-625 GCF_057552235.1 Kistimonas ophiarachnellae
TACAGACTTCGACAGTCTGGCCAGTGGTGAAAGTGCGACAGTGGTCGTTCGATATGTGATGTCCGATGACGAAGGGGCTACCTCTGAGTCAACAGCGACCATTACGGTGACCGGTACCAACGACGCACCGGTGGCGACCGCTGATACCGCCACGGGCCATGAAAACGAAACCCTGACCATTGACGTACTGGCCGACGACACGGACGCGGATCATAACGATAATCCGGCCAACTTCACTCTCGACAGTGTGCAGATCGTCGATAGTAACGGGAATCCCGTCACGGGTCAGGGCACGGTCAGCATCGTCAATAACCAGCTGCAGTTTGTGCCGGGTACAGACTTCGACAGTCTGGCCAGTGGCGAAAGTGCGACAGTGGTCGTTCGATATGTGATGTCCGATGATGAAGGGGCTACCTCTGAATCAACGGCCACCATTACGCTGACCGGCACTAACGATGCGCCGGTGGCCAGTGTTGATACGGCGACCGGTCACGAGAATGAAACCCTGACCATTGACGTACTGGCCGACGACACGGACCTGGATCACAACGACAACCCCGCCAATTTCAGTCTGGACAGTGTGCAGATCGTGGATGGAGACGGGAATCCCGTCACGGGCCAGGGT
>NZ_BAAJPA010000065.1:0-597 GCF_057552235.1 Kistimonas ophiarachnellae
CTTGCTGGCGTTGGACGACATCTTGCGACCATCTATGGCAAACATGTCCTTACCGATCAGACCGAGCTGGTCACAGATCATCAAAACCTGAATAAACAGTTGTCCCACCGGCTTGTGCATACGACTGATAAAATCGGCGATGGTCGTGAAATGCGGCTGACTGTCGGCGGAAAGCGCCATGAAGACCACATTCTCATGACAGGCTTTCTCAATCCTGCGACTGGAGGTGATGCCACGGGAATAGGCAAACAGCACCACTTTCAATAGCATGGCCGGATCATACGCCAGTCGCCCGGTGTTATCGTTGTGGTAATGATCATGGAAGATGGACGTATCGATTTCATGATCCACCAGGTAGTTCAGGGTGTACTCAAAAGAACCGGGCACAAGTTGCTCGGCCAAATTAATCGGTAATAAAAGATTCTGACGAGTGTCGTACGGCTTGAAGCGAGGCATGGCGAGGCTCGAAATAGAACTCTGGGGCAGATTTCTAAAGGATATCTGCTATGACGGGGACTGCCAGTGCTTCCAGACGTTTTTCTACAGGCTCAACGCCAAATTCAGCGGCTGCCGCAGGCAGTCCGCTGGAATTTTTTA
>NZ_BAAJPA010000066.1:0-593 GCF_057552235.1 Kistimonas ophiarachnellae
CTGTCCAGGCTAAACGTGGATGCCTATATCGCTGACAACCAATACCGCCAACGTGATCCTGACTTTGATCAGGCCGGACGTTACCGGGTTCAGCATAAAAAGGAACGAGCGGCGCTGGCCAGAAAACGAGGCAGAACGGTTGCTTCCGGACGCTTTACGACACGAGACTTTCAGTTCGATACCCGCACCATGACCTGTTTCTGCCCGGCCGGGAAACCCATGTGGCTCAGCAGCGCCAAGGCGATGATTGGCGGGCAACCTGCTTATCAGTTCTGCGGTTATGTACACCATTGCCGGGATTGTCCGATGAAAGGACAGTGCCTGCGCCGCTCCGACCAGAAAAGGCCGCGTTCTGTCGCCTTCTTTTATAAGGAGGTCGTCGACCAGCAGAAACCGGATGTTCTGCAAATCATGAAAGACAAGATCGACAGCCCGGCTGGCAAACGGGTTTACAGCAAGCGGCTGGCGGTCGCCGAACCACCCTTTGCCCATATGCAGGCGATGGGATTATCGGAACTCACTTTGCGGGGACGCCCGAAGGTTAATGGGCAGTGGCAGCTTATGTGTGCCCTTCATAATCTGAAGAAGATTCA
>NZ_BAAJPA010000067.1:0-564 GCF_057552235.1 Kistimonas ophiarachnellae
GCGGACTACAGTGCGGCGACGGCCGGCCAGAACCTCAACATCAACCTGACCAGCAGCACGGCGACGGACCAGTTCAACGAAACGGATACCCTGCAGAACATCGAGAACGTCACCGGCGGTGGCGGTGACGACACCCTGACCGGTGACAGCAATGCCAACGTGCTGACCGGCGGCGGTGGCGATGACACCCTGAAGGGCGGCACCGGCGCGACCACCGGCGCAGACACCCTGGACGGCGGCGCCCATGGCGCCAACGGCGACACCGTCGACTACAGCCAGAACAGCATCGGGGTGGAAGTGGACCTGTCGGTGTCCACCAACCAGGTGAAGGAAGGCAGTGTCTTCACTGACACCCTGCGCAACATCGAGAACGTGATCGGCACCGGCAGTGATGATGTGCTGACCGGTGACAACCAGGTCAATTCCCTGACCGGCGGTGACCGGGATGACACCCTGAAGGGCAATGACGGCGACGACGTTCTCAACGGTGGCAATGACAACGATATCCTCAATGGCGGCGCCGGTTCAGACACGCTGAATGGCGGTGCCGGCACCGATACGGCG
>NZ_BAAJPA010000068.1:0-556 GCF_057552235.1 Kistimonas ophiarachnellae
AGTCACCGGCACCAATGACGCGCCGGTGGCGACAGCCAATACCGCCACAGGCCATGAGAATGAAACCCTGACCATTGACGTACTGGCCGACGACACGGACCTGGATCACAACGACAACCCCGCCAACTTCAGCCTGGACAGTGTGCAGATCGTGGATGGTGACGGGAATCCATTAAGTGGCCAGGGCACGGTCAGCGTCGTCAACAACCAGCTGCAGTTTGTTCCGGGCACGGATTTCGACAGCCTTGCCAGTGGTGACACGGCTACTGTCACTGTCCGCTATGTGATGTCTGATGACGAGGGGCTCACGTCTGAATCAACGGCCACCATTACGCTGACCGGCACTAACGATGCGCCGGTGGCGACAGCCAATACCGCCACAGGCCATGAGAATGAAACCCTGACCATTGACGTACTGGCCGACGACACGGACGCGGATCACAATGATAATCCGGCCAACTTCACTCTCGACAGCGTGCAGATCGTCGATAGCAACGGGAATCCCGTCACGGGCCAGGGCACGGTCAGCATTGTCAATAACCAGCTCCAGTTTGTG
>NZ_BAAJPA010000069.1:0-556 GCF_057552235.1 Kistimonas ophiarachnellae
TTTGCTGGCGTTGGACGACATCTTGCGACCATCTATGGCAAACATATCCTTACCGATCAGACCGAGCTGGTCACAGATCATCAAAACCTGAATAAACAGTTGTCCCACCGGCTTGTGCATACGGCTGATAAAGTCGGCAATGGTCGTGAAATGCGGCTGACTGTCGGCGGAGAGCGCCATGAAGACCACATTCTCATGACAGGCTTTCTCAATCCTGCGACTGGAGGTGATGCCACGGGAATAGGCAAACAGCACCACTTTCAATAGCATGGCCGGGTCATACGCCAGTCGCCCGGTGTTATCGTTGTGGTAATGATCATGGAAGATGGACGTATCGATTTCATGATCCACCAGGTAATTCAGGGTGTACTCAAAAGAACCGGGCACAAGCTGCTCGGCCAAATTAATCGGTAATAAAAGATTCTGACGAGTGTCGTACGGCTTGAAGCGAGGCATGGCGAGGCTCGAAATAGAACTCTGGGGCAGATTTCTAAAGGATACCTGCTATGACGGGGACTGCCAGTACTTCCAGACGTTTTTCTACAGGCTCAACGCC
>NZ_BAAJPA010000070.1:0-518 GCF_057552235.1 Kistimonas ophiarachnellae
GCGACTTTCAGGACCTGGCCGCCGGAGAAACCCGTCAGGTTACGTTTACCTATGTAGCGGTTGATGATTCAGGCGAAGGGAATGCCACCAGTGAACCGGCCACGGTCACTATCACGATAACCGGTACCAACGATAAACCGACAGCGGCAGTTGAGAGTGTCAGTGCTACGGAAGATGGTGCTGCGGTAACGGGCAACTTTGGTGCCATGGATGCAGACACCACCGATACCCACACCTTCAACATAGTGAGCCAGCCGACAGAAGGTACGGTAATCAACAACGATGACGGCACCTTCAGTTTCAATCCGGGCAGTGACTTCCAGGATCTGGCCGCGGGAGAAACCCGTCAGGTCACGTTTACCTATGTGGCGGTTGATGATTCCGGTGAAGGGAATGCCACCAGTGAACCGGCGACGGTCACGATTACGATTACAGGGACTAACGACAAGCCTACTGCCGAAGTAGTGAGTGTCAGTGCCACGGAAGATGGTGCGGCAGTGACCGGCAATTTCAGCGCC
>NZ_BAAJPA010000071.1:0-504 GCF_057552235.1 Kistimonas ophiarachnellae
CAGTGTTGATACGACGACCGGTCACGAGAATGAAACCCTGACCATTGACGTACTGGCCGACGACACGGATGTGGATCACAACGACAACCCCGCCAACTTCAGTCTGGATAGTGTGGAGATCGTTGATGGAGACGGGAATCCCGTCACGGGTCAGGGCACGGTCAGCATCGCCAACAACCAGCTGCAGTTTGTGCCGGGCACGGATTTCGACAGCCTGGCCAGTGGTGACACGGCTACTGTCACTGTCCGCTATGTGATGTCCGATGACGAAGGGTCTACCTCTGAGTCAACAGCCACCATCACGGTGACCGGCACTAACGATGCGCCGGTGGCGACAGCCAATACCGCCACAGGCCATGAGAATGAAACCCTGACCATTGACGTACTGGCCGACGACACGGATGTGGATCACAACGACAACCCCGCCAACTTCAGTCTGGATGGCGTGGAGATCGTTGATGGAGACGGGAATCCCGTCACGGACCAGGGCACGGTCAGCATCGT
>NZ_BAAJPA010000072.1:0-489 GCF_057552235.1 Kistimonas ophiarachnellae
GCCTCGTCTTCAACATCCGGCACATAAACCTGTGCCAGATCGGCATTTTTGAGCGTCACGGCAATGGTACGGGCATCGCGCCGATCCGTTTTGATTTTGTCTTTCGGCAGCCTGGAAGGGGCAGCCACGATACAGTGAAAACCTTTGGCGGTCAGGTATCGATATAGCCAGTATCCACAAGGTCCGGCTTCATAGGCAAAAAACAGTTTTGATGCCTTGCTTTGCAGTCGGCGGATCAGGCGATCAATATCGCGGTGTAATGTGCCGATGGTGCCGTAATCCTGAACAGTATCATCACGCTCACTGCCAATGTAGGCGACGGCAATGGATGTTTTGTGCGTATCCAGTCCGATAAACAAGGTGCTATCTTTACTCATCGCTGGCCTCCGATCATTTTCTCAGGCTTGCCTGATGCGGCTCTGGTTAAAGCTAGCCCGCGTATTATTCGGAGGCCAGCTCTTACCGGTCAGCGGGAGTCATTATGTCTAT
>NZ_BAAJPA010000073.1:0-476 GCF_057552235.1 Kistimonas ophiarachnellae
TCACGATGTCATCATCACCAGTAGTCGTTACTTCATCATTGCCCTGACCGGCGATCACGACATTGTTGCCATTGGAAAGGGTGATCACATCACGAGCGCCCTGATTATTCAGCGCACTTTCAGCTGACTGCAGGATATCCGCCGTGTCATAGACCATGACACCGTGGTCACCTATTACGTGATCTTCATTGATACCCGCTGTGATAATGTCGGTTCCGGCACCACCAATAATGCGGTTGAAACCGTTCCCGGCAGTAATGGTGTCATTACTACCGGTAGCATCACTTTCGTCAGTGCTCTTGAGGGTGATCAGGTGACCTTCGGTGAATTCAGCGGAACCGTTGTCGCCGACGATAATATCTGCCCCGGCACCAGCACTGATTTGGTCGCCCGCGTAACCACCAATTATCAGGTTATTGCCTTCTCCTGCGGTGATCTGGTCTGCGCCGCCCAGCGTATGATCCAGGGATTCGACA
>NZ_BAAJPA010000074.1:0-463 GCF_057552235.1 Kistimonas ophiarachnellae
GATGGTTGCTGTTGACTCAGAGGTAGCCCCTTCGTCATCGGACATCACATAGCGGACAGTGACAGTAGCCGTGTCACCACTGGCAAGGCTGTCGAAATCCGTGCCCGGCACAAACTGCAGCTGGTTGTTGGCGATGCTGACCGTGCCCTGGCCCGTGACGGGATTCCCGTCACCATCCACGATCTGCACACTGTCCAGACTGAAGTTGGCGGGGTTGTCGTTGTGATCCAGATCCGTGTCATCGGCCAGTACGTCAATGGTCAGGGTTTCATTCTCGTGACCGGTCGCCGTATCTACACTGGCCACCGGCGCGTCGTTAGTGCCGGTCACCGTAATGGTGGCCGTTGATTCAGAGGTAGCCCCTTCGTCATCGGACATCACATAGCGGACAGTGACAGTAGCCGTGTCACCACTGGCAAGGCTGTCGAAGTCTGTACCCGGCACAAACTGCAGCTGGTTGTTG
>NZ_BAAJPA010000075.1:0-463 GCF_057552235.1 Kistimonas ophiarachnellae
CGAGAACGTGATCGGCGGTGGTGGTGACGACACCCTGACCGGCGACAGCAGTAACAACCAGCTGACCGGCGGTGGCGGTGACGACATCCTGATGGGTGGCACCGGTGCGACCACCGGCGCAGACACGCTGGACGGCGGGGCCCACGGCGCCAACGGCGACACCGTCGACTACAGCCAGAACAGCACCGGGGTGGAAGTGGACCTGTCGGTATCGACCAACCAGGTGAAGGAAGGCAGCGTCTTCACCGACACCCTGCGCAACATCGAGAACGTGATCGGCACCGGCAGCGATGATGTGCTGACCGGTGACAACCAGGTCAATACCCTGACCGGCGGTGACCGGGATGACACCCTGAAGGGCAATGACGGCGACGACGTTCTCAACGGTGGCAATGATAACGATATCCTCAATGGCGGCGCCGGGGCAGATATCCTTAACGGTGGCGCCGGCACCGATACGGCA
>NZ_BAAJPA010000076.1:0-445 GCF_057552235.1 Kistimonas ophiarachnellae
GGACAGCGTGGCGGTTGTTGATGGCGATGGCAATCCAGTGACAGGACAGGGTTCTGTCAGTGTTGTGAACAACCAGCTGCAGTTTGTGCCCGGGAATGATTTCGACGGGCTGGCCGATGGTGAAACTGCCACAGTCACGGTCCGTTATGTGATGTCCGATAATGAGGGGTCAACGTCATCAGCGGATGTCACCATTACTGTGACGGGCACCAATGATGCCCCTGTTGCTGCTGATGCTTCACTCACAGTGACGGAAGATAACAGCTACACCTTCTCGGCAGCTGATTTTGGCTTCACTGATGTGGATGGCGACAGTCTCCACTCCGTCACGATTACCCGGGCGCCAGCAGCTGGCTCGCTCACGCTTAATGGTACGATCGTGACTGACGGGCAGGAGATCGCTGCGGCAGAAATCAGTAATCTGGCATTCACGCCCGCCGCCAAT
>NZ_BAAJPA010000077.1:0-443 GCF_057552235.1 Kistimonas ophiarachnellae
CCCCCCATCTTCCACTGCCGTATTAACACTGACAAGTTCTGCTACCGGCTGAGCGTTAGAACCACTGACGGTAATCGTCGCGGTGGCTGTTGACGTCACCCCCTCATCATCACTCATGGTATAGCTGACAGTTACCGTGGCACTTTCGCCAATAGCCAGGTAATCAAAATCACCCGCAGGATTGAATTCCAGTCGATTATTAACGATCTGAACGGAACCACCATTGGTAGTGCGGCTGCCATCGCTATCGGTTATTCCGGTAATGGTCACTGCATCCAGACTGAAGTTGACCGCAGTATCATCACTGTCAACATCGGTATCGTTGGCAAGTACATCCAGCGTTGTTGCACCCACGGTAGAAGCATTGCCGGTGTCAGCTACAGCGACTGGCGCATCATTGGTACCCGTGACCGTGATAGTCACCGTCGCGGGTTCACTGGTGG
>NZ_BAAJPA010000078.1:0-436 GCF_057552235.1 Kistimonas ophiarachnellae
ATCAATGCAGACCATGTAATAGGTGACCACGGTGTCATGATCTATGACACGGCGGATATCCTGCAGTCAGCTGAAAGTGCGCTGAATAATCAGGGCGCTCGTGATGTGATCACCCTTTCCAATGGCAACAATGTTGTGATCGCCGGTCAGGGCAATGATGAAGTAACGACTACTGGCGATGCTGACATTGTGATCGGCGACAACGGTTCAGCCCGGTTTACCGATGGCCATTTGGTCACGTTGACCAGTACAGATGTTGATGACTCCACTGGCGGTAATGACACCCTGAACCTTGGTGATGGCTTCAACCGGGTTATTGGTGGTACTGGCGAAGACACCATTACTGGCGGTAGTGGCATCGATCAGGTTTTAGGCGATCACGGCAACATGACCTGGGATGTCACCGACATTCTCCGGACAATGACCAGCAGCCTGG
>NZ_BAAJPA010000079.1:0-430 GCF_057552235.1 Kistimonas ophiarachnellae
ATGTTCTGCAGGGTATCCGTTTCGTTGAACTGGTCCGTCGCCGTGCTGCTGGTCAGGTTGATATTGAGGTTCTGGCCGGCCGTCGCCGCACTGTAGTCCGCAGTATCACTGCCATCGCCACCATTCAGGGTATCAGCGCCATCTCCGCCTACCAGGGTGTCATCGCCATCCATGCCCAGCAGGTCGTTGGCATTGGCATCACCGGTCAGGCTGTCATTGCTGTCGGTGCCGGTCAGGTTCTCGATGTTCTGCAGGGTGTCGCTGCCGCCTTCACTGTCGGTGGCCGTGCCGTCCGCCAGGCTCGCGATCACACCGTTCGTACCGTTCTTGAAATCCACAGTATCGCCACCCGAACCATGGTCGCCACCGTCCAGGATATCGTCGCCGGCGCCGCCGGTCAGGGTGTCATCCCCCGCGCCGCCGGTCAGGG
>NZ_BAAJPA010000080.1:0-377 GCF_057552235.1 Kistimonas ophiarachnellae
TCCGCCATTACTGACCAGTCGGGCAGTGAGGATAGCCAGTTCAATTTCGTGGTGCCCGCCAACACCTTCAGCGATGTGGACAGTGGCGACACCCTGACGTACAGCGCCACCCTGGGTGACGGCAGTCCGTTACCGTCCTGGTTAAGCTTTAATGCGGGCACCCGGACCTTCAGCGGCACACCGTCGAATGATGATCTGGGCAGTATTGCCCTGAAAGTCACCGTGACCGATTCCGCCGGCGCCACGGCACAGAGCACCTTCACTGTCACGATTGCCAACGTCAACGACGCACCCACGGCATCCGGTGACACCCTGACGATCACGGAGGATGGCAGCCATACCTTCTCTGCCGGGGACTTTAACTTCAGTGATGTGGA
>NZ_BAAJPA010000081.1:0-376 GCF_057552235.1 Kistimonas ophiarachnellae
ACCCGTGACGGGATTCCCGTCTCCATCCACGATCTGCACACTGTCCAGACTGAAGTTGGCGGGGTTGTCGTTGTGATCCAGATCCGTGTCATCGGCCAGTACGTCAATGGTCAGGGTTTCATTCTCATGGCCTGTGGCGGTATTGGCTGTCGCCACCGGCGCGTCGTTGGTGCCGGTGACCGTAATGGTCGCTGTTGACTCAGAGGTAGCCCCTTCGTCATCGGACATCACATATCGAACGACCACTGTCGTACTTTCGCCACTTGCCAGACTGTCGAAGTCTGTACCCGGCACAAACTGGAGCTGGTTGTTGTCGATGCTGACCGTGCCCTGGCCACTTAATGGATTCCCGTCACCATCCACGATCTCCACGCTA
>NZ_BAAJPA010000082.1:0-359 GCF_057552235.1 Kistimonas ophiarachnellae
GTCAATGTAGATCACGTAATAGGTGACCATGGTGTCATGATCTATGACACGGCGGATATCCTGCAGTCAGCCACAAGTTCTCTGAATAATCAGGGTGCCCGTGATGTGATCACTCTTTCCAATGGCAAGAATGTTGTCATCGCCGGTCAGGGCAATGATGAAGTAACGACTACCGGCGATGCTGACATTGTGGTCGGCGACAACGGCTCAGCTCTGTTTACCGATGGCCATCTGATCACGCTGACCAGTACGGATGTTGACGATTCCACCGGCGGTGATGACACCCTTAACCTCGGCGATGGATTCAACCGTGTTATTGGTGGTACTGGAACCGACACGATCACAGCGGGTGTCAATGT
>NZ_BAAJPA010000083.1:0-333 GCF_057552235.1 Kistimonas ophiarachnellae
ATTGGCGGCGGGCGTGAATGCCAGCTTGCTGATTTCTGCCGCAGCGATCACCTGGTTGGCCGTCACCGCTACCCCGTCCAGGGTCAGACTGCCAGCACCCGGCAGTTGGGTAATGGTCACTGAGTGCAGGCTGTCGCCCGTATCTACATCGCTGAAGTTAAAGTCTGCCGCCGTAAAGGTATGGCTGCCATCTTCGCTGATGGTCAGGGTGTCACTGGCGGCTGTAGGCGCATCGTTAACCGCCGTCACATCAAAGGTCAGGGTGTGTTCTGCGCTGTTGGCGCTGCTATCGCTGACCGTGAACTTCAGGTCGGCATAACTGGCGCCATTGGC
>NZ_BAAJPA010000084.1:0-328 GCF_057552235.1 Kistimonas ophiarachnellae
CCAACACCATCAGCATCGATGGGATCACGGACGACACCGGAACGGCCGGAGATTTCAAGACCAGTGATACCAGCCTGACGGTCAACGGCACCCTGAACAGTGCGCTGCCAGCCGGAGAGTTCCTGCAGATCAGCACCGACAATGGTGCGACCTGGGTGAATGTGACCGCACTGGTGGCCACCGGTTCCACCCCGGCGGTGGCCTGGAGTTATGAAGACCCGGCCACGCACAACAGTGATTTCACCTACCAGCTGCGGATAGCCGATGACGCGGGCAATGCCAGTACCGGCACCACGGCGGTATCGCAGGACGTCACCATCGACACCAC
>NZ_BAAJPA010000085.1:0-325 GCF_057552235.1 Kistimonas ophiarachnellae
GGCTGTAATCTGTCGTACGCCTTTGAGCGCCTGTAACGCTTGTACGACAGGGTATCGTGACCATTTTGGCAGATACTCGTCTATCTGCTGCTCCATGAATGTCAGCTGACTCTGACGATCTTCGATGGTATCCATGTACTGCTTGAGAACAACATTCTGCGCAGTCGTTGAAAACACCCGTTCAGATAACCAGAGCCAGTGCTGCCTGCTCCACCGTTTGCCGTGATAAACCTGTTCGTGTCTTAACAGAAAGCTGTTGAGCCGTTGCCTGGCAGCCTTGAGATCGTTGACAAGATCGGTGCGTGCCCGGATCAGGTCGCGCATA
>NZ_BAAJPA010000086.1:0-325 GCF_057552235.1 Kistimonas ophiarachnellae
TGCTGTAATCTGTCGTACGCCTTTGAGCGCCTGTAACGCTTGTACGACAGGGTATCGTGCCCATTTTGGCAGATACTCGTCTATCTGCTGCTCCATGAATGTCAGCTGACTCTGACGATCTTCGATGATATCCATGTACTGCTTGAGAACAACATTCTGCGCAGTCGTTGAAAACACCCGTTCAGATAACCAGAGCCAGTGCTGCCTGCTCCACCGTTTGCCGTGATAAACCTGATCGTGTCTTAACAGAAAGCTGTTGAGCCGTTGCCTGGCAGCCTTGAGATCGTTGACAAGATCGGTGCGTGCCCGGATCAGGTCGCGCATG
>NZ_BAAJPA010000087.1:0-306 GCF_057552235.1 Kistimonas ophiarachnellae
GCGATGCTGACCGTGCCCTGGCCCGTAACGGGATTCCCGTCACCATCCACGATCTCCACGCTATCCAAGCTGAAGTTGCCGGGGTTGTCGTTGTGATCCAGATCCGTGTCGTCGGCCAGTACGTCAATGGTCAGGGTTTCATTCTCATGGCCTGTGGCGGTGTTGGCTGTCGACACCGGCGCGTCATTGGTGCCGGTCACCGTGATGGTTGCTGTTGACTCAGAGGTAGCCCCTTCATCATCGGACATCACATAGCGGACAGTGACAGTAGCCGTGTCACCACTGGCAAGGCTGTCGAAATCCGTG
>NZ_BAAJPA010000088.1:0-301 GCF_057552235.1 Kistimonas ophiarachnellae
CGTGTCACCGTTGGTCTCACCCCCTTCCCCCCCATTCAGGGTATCGGCGCCATCTCCGCCCACCAGGGTGTCATCGCCATCCAGTCCCAGCAGGTCGTTGGCATTGGCATCACCGGTCAGGCTGTCATTGCTGTCGGTGCCGGTCAGGTTCTCGATGTTCTGCAGGGTGTCGCTGCCGCCTTCACTGTCGGTGGCCGTGCCATCCGCCAGGCTAGCGGTTACCCCGGTGGTACCGTTCTTGAAATCCACGGTATCGCCGCCCGGGCCATGGGCGCCACCGTCCAGGATGTCGTCGCCGGCA
>NZ_BAAJPA010000089.1:0-296 GCF_057552235.1 Kistimonas ophiarachnellae
AAAGCTTTCCAGAGAAAGCTTTTTAAATATGTTTAGGGAATGGGTTTGTTTCGAAATGGTGGAGCCATGCGGGATCGAACCGCAGACCTCCTGCGTGCAAGGCAGGCGCTCTCCCAGCTGAGCTATGGCCCCTTATTCAATGCTTCACCACCTTACCTAAGCAAAGTGGTGGGTCTGGGAGGACTTGAACCTCCGACCTCACCCTTATCAGGGGTGCGCTCTAACCACCTGAGCTACAGACCCAAACGCATTCACTAAACACACTTTATTAAAGAGCAAAGCCGCTTTTAACAACT
>NZ_BAAJPA010000090.1:0-294 GCF_057552235.1 Kistimonas ophiarachnellae
ACCCCCTAGGGGACGCCACTATTTTTTTTGAGCCGGTCTGAGGACCGGCTTTTTTTTGCCTGGCGTTTTCCTATACCTTCAAAACTTTTCCTCTTATTGCTCTTGTGTAATCAGCAAGGCTTATTGTCTTGGATGGTTGGGTGTATGCGTCTGCAGGCTTTAAGCGTCAATGTTCGTATATTCCGCAGGCAATTGGGAACGGTTGTCCTTGACAGTATCGGGGGCTGTCCATAGAATTCGCTCCCGTTCGCAGCTGTTACCGCAAGCGTTTTGCAGAAACAGCTGAACGGATAT
>NZ_BAAJPA010000091.1:0-292 GCF_057552235.1 Kistimonas ophiarachnellae
TTAATTCAGAAATTGTTTTGGGTTATATGGTCAAGTGACTAAGCGTGCACGGTGGATGCCTTGGCAGTCAGAGGCGATGAAGGACGTTGTAACCTGCGAAATGCATCGGGGAGCTGGTAAACGAGCTTTGATCCGATGATGTCCGAATGGGGAAACCCACCTGTCGTAAGGCAGGTATCCCTTTCCTGAATACATAGGGATTGGGAGGCGAACCCGGGGAACTGAAACATCTAAGTACCCGGAGGAAAAGAAATCAACCGAGATTCCGTCAGTAGCGGCGAGCGAACGCGGA
>NZ_BAAJPA010000092.1:0-291 GCF_057552235.1 Kistimonas ophiarachnellae
CGCCAAATCCCTGGATCATGAGCAGGGCGGCGCGGACCAGATCACCGCAGGTGAAGGCAATAATCTGGTAATTGGTGGTTATGCTGGCGACCAGATTCTTGTCGGGAACGGGGCAGATATCATTATCGGTGATAACGGTTCCGCTGAATTCACCGAAGGTCACTTGATCACCCTCAAGAGCACTGACGAAAGTGATGATACCGGTGGTAATGACACCATTACTGTCGGAAATGGTTTCAACCGCATCATCGGTGGCGCTGGAAGCGACACAATCACAGCGGGCATCAATGA
>NZ_BAAJPA010000093.1:0-289 GCF_057552235.1 Kistimonas ophiarachnellae
AGTATCACTGCCATCGCCACCGTTCAGGGTATCGGCGCCATCTCCGCCCACCAGGGTGTCATCGCCATCCATCCCCAGCAGGTCGTTGGCATTGGCATCACCGGTCAGGCTGTCATTGCTGTCCGTACCGGTCAGGTTCTCGATGTTCTGCAGGGTGTCGCTGCCACCTTCACTGTCGGTGGCCGTACCATCCGCCAGGCTCGCAGTCACGCCGTTCGTACCGTTCTTGAAATCCACGGTATCGCCGCCCGGGCCATGGGCGCCACCGTCCAGGATATCGTCGCCGGCG
>NZ_BAAJPA010000094.1:0-286 GCF_057552235.1 Kistimonas ophiarachnellae
CCGTCAGGTTACGTTTACCTATGTAGCGGTCGATGATTCCGGCGAGGGGAATGCCACCAGTGAACCCGGAACGGTCACGATTACGATTACAGGGACCAACGATAAGCCCACCGCCGAAGTAGTGAGTGTCAGCGCCACGGAAGATGGCGCGGCAGTGACCGGCAATTTCAGTGCCACGGACGCCGATACCACCGATACCCACACCTTCAATATCCTGACCCAGCCGGCAGAAGGCGCGGTAACCAACAACAATGACGGCACCTTCAGCTTCAATCCGGGCAGTGAC
>NZ_BAAJPA010000095.1:0-282 GCF_057552235.1 Kistimonas ophiarachnellae
TCGTACACTGGAGCGGGAAACGAGACTCGAACTCGCGACCCCAACCTTGGCAAGGTTGTGCTCTACCAACTGAGCTATTCCCGCATGAAATTTATTTTGCGACGTTTTCAACGTCGGAGCGGGAAACGAGACTCACTCTCCAGCTCTGGGCGACCCCAACCTTGGCAAAGTTGTGCTCTACCAACTGAGCTATTCCCGCGTTAAATCTGATGCGTTATTTAATGACCGGCATCCGGTCTCGAGCAGATGACACCACTCAAAGTAAAGTGGCGTCCCCTAGGG
>NZ_BAAJPA010000096.1:0-280 GCF_057552235.1 Kistimonas ophiarachnellae
CCCCTTTGGCGGTCTTCATCTTGGCGCTGTCCGGGTCGGTCACATTGCCTTTAAGCGGCTGGTTACGTTTATTGGTTCGCTCTGGTTGTTCCTTCAGGAACGTCTTGATGCGGCGTGAGGCTTTTTTCAGTGTCTCAATACGCTGTTCATCGTCTCGTTGATGCTGAGGATTTACTTGTTCATGAACATCGTGTTCCCGATGGCGTTTCAACAAACGGGAAACGGCTTTCTCCAGCTTTTTCTTTTTACCTTTAAGCTCGCTGTGGGTACCGCTCCATTC
>NZ_BAAJPA010000097.1:0-277 GCF_057552235.1 Kistimonas ophiarachnellae
AATTTTGATGGAATGCAAGGCATCGCCATCAATGTCAGCGAAACCAAACTCACTGGCTGAAAAGGTATGGCTCGCATCCTCATCCATTGTCACCGCATGATCGGCGGTTGTGGGTGCATCATTCACCGCCGTGACATTTAACGTCATGGTTTCTGCGGTGCTCTCCAGCGAGCCATCACTGACGGTGAAATCAAAACTGGCATAACCGGCGCCATTAGCGTTGGCATCTGGCGTAAAGACCAGGTTCGGGATATCCGCAGCTGCAATGACCTGGTTA
>NZ_BAAJPA010000098.1:0-275 GCF_057552235.1 Kistimonas ophiarachnellae
GGTATCGGTGGTGTCTGCATCCGTGGCACCAAAGTTGCCCGTTACCGCAGCACCATCTTCCGTAGCACTGACACTCTCAACCACCGCTGTCGGTTTATCGTTGGTACCGGTGATCGTGATCGTGACAGTGGCCGGTTCACTGGTGGCATTCCCTTCACCGGAATCATCGACCGCTACATAGGTAAACGTAACCTGACGGGTTTCTCCGGCGGCCAGGTCCTGAAAGTCGCTGCCCGGGTTGAAACTGAAGGTGCCGTCATTGTTGTTGGTTACCG
>NZ_BAAJPA010000099.1:0-262 GCF_057552235.1 Kistimonas ophiarachnellae
TGAATGGCTCAGCGGTGACGGCCAACCAGGTGATCACGGCGGCGGATATCGGCAACCTGGTGTTCACCCCGGCAGCCAATGCCAACGGCGCCGGTTATGCGGACCTGACATTCACGGTCAGCGACGGCAGCCTCAGCAGCGCAGAAACCACCCTGACCTTCAATGTCACGGCGGTAAGCGACGATGCAGAGATCGGCGGTGTGGATAGCGGTGCGGTCACCGAAGACAGCGCCGCCACGCTGACTGCCAGCGGCGCACTCAC
>NZ_BAAJPA010000100.1:0-241 GCF_057552235.1 Kistimonas ophiarachnellae
GTCAGTGACCATCACCCGACTGCCAGCGGCTGGCAGCCTGACGCTGAATGGCTCAGCGGTGACAGCCAACCAGGTGATCACGGCGTCGGATATCGGCAACCTGGTGTTCACCCCTGCCGCCAATGCCAACGGCGCCGGTTATGCGAACCTGACATTCACGGTCAGCGACGGCAGCCTCAGCAGCGCAGAAACCACCCTGACCTTCAATGTCACGGCGGTCAGTGATGCCGCAGTGATTGGT
>NZ_BAAJPA010000101.1:0-237 GCF_057552235.1 Kistimonas ophiarachnellae
TGGGTTTGGCGGGGAAAAACTGCAACAAAGAATGCTGAAGGTACAGAAACATCGGTGACAGGTCTCTGCGGAGACCTTTCCGCACCATAAAGCCTTCAATGCTCGCTAAACCATTAGCGGATCAATAAAACACCGAATCATCAAGCGATATGTCTGTAGAAAGCTGAAGCAGAATTCATTTATTAAGAATGAAGGTATTCTGATTCTATGTTTAGATTTTCTACAGACTCGTTAGGT
>NZ_BAAJPA010000102.1:0-234 GCF_057552235.1 Kistimonas ophiarachnellae
CACCGTTTGCGGCTCACTGGCGGCATTGCCCGTACCGGAATCATCCACGACTTCGTAGGTAAACGTTACCTGTCGTAATTCTCCCTCCGCCAGGTCCTGAAAATCAGTACCGGGGTCAAAGGTGAAAGTGCCATTGCCGTTGTTCACCACAGACCCTTCAGACGGCAGGGTCAGGATAGTGAAACTGTGAGCATCCGTTAGATCCGCATCCGTGACGCTGAAACTGGCGGTCAC
>NZ_BAAJPA010000103.1:0-232 GCF_057552235.1 Kistimonas ophiarachnellae
TAACGAGTCTGTAGAAAATCTAAACATAGAATCAGAATACCTTCATTCTTAATAAATGAATTCTGCTTCAGCTTTCTGCAGACATATTTTTTGATAGTTCGATGTTTTATTTATCCGCTAATGGTTTAGCGAGTATTGAAGGTGTCATGGGGTGTAAAGGTCCCCGCAGGTTTGTCACCCATGCTTTTGAACCTTCACCATTCTTTGTTGCAGCTGTTCTCCTCCAAACCGG
>NZ_BAAJPA010000104.1:0-220 GCF_057552235.1 Kistimonas ophiarachnellae
ACGGATGCAGACACTACCGATAACCACACCTTCAACATCGTGACCCAACCGGCAGAAGGCTCGGTAACCAACAACAATGACGGCACCTTCAGTTTCAATCCGGGCAGTGACTTCCAGGACCTGGCCGCGGGAGAAACCCGTCAGGTCACGTTTACCTATGTAGCGATTGATGATTCCGGTCTCGGAAACAACACCAGTGAACCGGCCACGGTCACGATAA
>NZ_BAAJPA010000105.1:0-215 GCF_057552235.1 Kistimonas ophiarachnellae
CTATCCAGGGTTACTGTGGTGTGGCGGCTGTCGACAGCAAGCACCAGGTCATTATTCATGGGGAAGCCTATGGCCATGGTGCTGAACAATCGACCCTGATTCCGACGGTAAAAGCGATTGATGCCCAGTGTCGCTGGCTGGGACATAGCGATATATTCAAAACAGCCAGGATAACCGCAGACAGTGGTTTTCATTCCAGGGAGAACCTGGAAGCC
>NZ_BAAJPA010000106.1:0-208 GCF_057552235.1 Kistimonas ophiarachnellae
GGCGCTGAAATTGCCGGTCACTGCCGCACCATCTTCCGTGGCACTGACACTCACCACTTCGGCAGTAGGCTTGTCGTTAGTCCCTGTAATCGTAATCGTGACCGTCGCCGGTTCACTGGTGGCATTCCCTTCACCGGAATCATCAACCGCTACATAGGTAAACGTGACTTGACGGGTTTCTCCCGCGGCTAGGTCCTGGAAGTCACTG
>NZ_BAAJPA010000107.1:0-207 GCF_057552235.1 Kistimonas ophiarachnellae
ACGGCGATTGAGAGTGTCAGTGCCACGGAAGATGGCGCGGCAGTGACCGGCAATTTCAGTGCCACGGATGCAGATACCACCGATACCCACACCTTCAACATCGTGAGCCAGCCGGCAGAAGGCACCGTAACCAACAACAATGACGGCACCTTCAGTTTCAATCCGGGCAGTGACTTCCAGGATCTGGCCGCGGGAGAAACCCGTCAG
>NZ_BAAJPA010000108.1:0-205 GCF_057552235.1 Kistimonas ophiarachnellae
ACCCCCATCTTCCACTGCCGAATTTACACTGACAAGCTCAGCTACCGGCTGACTATTGGAGCCGCTGACGGTGATCGTCGCGGTGGCTGTTGACGTCACACCATCATCATCACTCATGGTATAGCTGACAGTTACCGTGGCGCTTTCGCCGATGGCCAGGTAATCAAAATCACCCGCAGGATTGAATTCCAGTCGATTATTAACG
>NZ_BAAJPA010000109.1:0-200 GCF_057552235.1 Kistimonas ophiarachnellae
CTGGATCACAACGACAACCCCGCCAACTTCAGTCTGGACAGTGTGCAGATCGTGGATGGTGACGGGAATCCATTAAGTGGCCAGGGCACGGTCAGCATCGTCAACAACCAGCTCCAGTTTGTGCCGGGTACAGACTTCGACAGCCTGGCCAGAGGTGACACGGCTACTGTCACTGTCCGCTATGTGATGTCCGATGACGA